>LVAP01000086.1 GCA_001603025.1 Clostridiales bacterium Firm_10
TGGCCCGCCGCCCCGGGCAGGCCCGCACCGCCGTGACGCTCCCCACCCCTTCCGGCAGGGCGACGGCATTGTTCGCCAGGCCGACGCGTGTCAGGCGGTTGCCCGCCGCTTCCTCATAAAGCGGGTCGGAGAGGTTCACGATGACATTCGCGTTGACGGATGAATTGACCACGCGCACGCTGTCCACAGGTGTTTTCACGTGAACGAGGATCTTCAGCGGCACGCTGCACGCCACGCGGTCCAGCAGAATGTTTTTCTGGGGAACGGCCACGGCACCGGGATAGCAGCTGCGGCTGTATTTGTCGTTGTCGTAATGGATGCTCAACGCCACGGGGCGCTTCTTTTCCAGCATGATGTCGCGGAAGACGACGTTCTCGCAGCCGCAGCTGTACGCCGTGTCGTGCTGGATGCAGCGCCAGGTAACGCCGTCGGCATAGGTCCTGTCCCCCGCGTCATGACACGGCTCCTCCTCCGAGACGTACTCCCGCAGATCGCGCTGGGCGATGCAGCGGTACACATACCCGTTTGAGGCGACGGCCGCGTCCGAATGGCGGTAGGCATTGCCCTTTTTCCAGTCGCTCCACGCCCCGCCCAGCACGCGGGCAAAGAATCCGGTGGTGTTATCCGCATCCAGGTCGACGCAGTGTTCGATCACCACGTCCCTGATCCAGCCCAGCTCCGGACAGCCGGTGGGATAATCGTGCGCGTTGAGAGCGATGGGATCGTCGTACGTCCTGAACCGGCCGTTGACCACGCGCAGGTGCTCGCCCCGGTTCGCGTGCACGCCGTCCTTGAGCCCGGTTACGCTGATGGTGTCGACCAGCACGTTCTCCCAGTTGCTCAGGTGCAGGAAATAACTCGCCGAAGGCAGGTCGTCGCAGACGACATCCCGCACGATCAGGTCCTTCACGCGGTAGAAATTCAGCTGGCCGTGCATGCCGGGCACCACGTCGCCGACCGTGCCGGAAAACCCGTTGCAGCAAAGCCGCAGCCCTTCGATCAGGATGTCCCGGTCCGTCTCGCCGGTCAGGGCGCCGCGATTGATGAGCACGCCGCCCTCGTTGCTCTCCCGCTTCAGCACCACGCCGCGGCCGAAACGCAGCGCCGTGCCGCCGTGGATCACGAGCATGCCGTCCAAACCGTACACGCCGGGTTCGTCCACAACGACGTCACCGCCCCGGTCGAGCAGGGCCTGCAGGTTATGCCTGTTGTCGTCCGGCGCGCCGCCCGGCAGCACGCCGTAATCCGCCGCATTTTTCCCGCGGCGCAATCCAATCGCGTTTCGCGGCATCGTCAACGCTCCTTTCCGGCGCCGCACGCAGGCCATGTCACGTCCGCGCTTATGTCGCCGCCTCCATTTTAGTATACCATTCCGAAATTATCAAGGCCGTTTTGCGGAAACAGGCATGACAAACGCCAAAATAGCTGGTATAATAACGCCGTCAGATATCCTTCAGAACAATTGAACAGGAGAGATTCATCATGGATTTGATCATCGACCGCGAAACCATTCGCCTCTGGCCCGGCGACGCGCCTTACACCGCCGATAGTCCCGGCCAGCGCCAGCCCTCGCTCATGCCTTACCCCGTTGAAGGCGCAAAAGGCGCCGTGGTCGTCCTGCCAGGCGGCGGATACGTGATGAAAGCCGACCATGAAGGACGCGCCATCGCCGAAATGATCAACCGGGCGGGCGTGGCCGCCTACGTGCTGGACTACCGCGTGAAGCCCTGCCACTTCGAGGCGCCGCTCAGCGATGCGAAGCGCGCCATCCGCCTGGTGCGCTCCATGGGCTACGAAAAAGTCGCCATTCTCGGCTTTTCCGCCGGCGGGCACCTGTGCTGCTCTGCCGCCACGCTGTACGACGCAGGCGACCCGAACGCCGCCGACCCCGTCCAGCGCCTGTCCTCCCGACCGGATGGATTCATCCCCTGTTACGCCGTGGTCAGCTTCACGTCGTTCCGGCACCAGGGCTCTGTGGAAGCGCTGCTGGGCGATAAAAAAACCGACTATACGCTGCTGCGGCATTTCTCCGCCGAACTGAACGTGACTCCCGACACCCCGCCCGCCTTCATCTGGCACACCGCCGTCGATGAGGCCGTACCGGTTGAGAACAGCCTGAACCTGGCTTCCGCCTTGTCTCACGCCGGCGTTGCCTTTGAACTGCACGTATTCCCGGCTGGCCATCACGGCCTGGGCCTGGCCGAAAGTGTTCCGCAGACTGCCCAATGGGCCGGCCTGCTCGGCAAGTGGCTGATCAGCCAGGGCTATGGAAAGTGAGGTATGTGCCATGGATGAGCGTCGCATCATTCCCCTCTGGCCGGACGCCGTCGCCCCGTACACCGGGTTTTCCGGCGGACAGGCGCAGCCCTCCGTGAAGGAATTCGCCGTCGACGGCGCGAAAAGCGCCATGGTGATCTGCCCCGGCGGCGGCTACCATGTGAAGGTGGACCACGAAAAGGACAACATCGCGGCCATCTTTACCGCGGCAGGCATCGCCAGCTACATTCTCGATTACCGCGTCAGGCCCTGTCACCCCGAAACGCCCCTCGCCGACGCGCTTCGCGCCATCCGCCTGGTGCGTTCCATGGGCTATGAAAAGGTGGGCATCATCGGCTTTTCCGCGGGCGGTCACCTGTGCTGCTCCGCAGCCACGCTGTACACCGCGGGCGATCCGGACGCCGCAGATCCCCTCGAGCGGCTCTCCTCCCGGCCGGACGCCTTCGTATCGGCCTACGCCGTGGTGAGCTTCACATCGTTCCGCCATCAGGGTTCCCTCGAGAACCTGCTGGGCGACAAAAGAGACGACGCAGCCCTGCTGAACCGCTTCTCCGCCGAACTGAACGTGACGCGCGACACGCCGCCCGGCTTCATCTGGCACTCCCGGAACGATGAAATCGTACCCGTGGAAAACAGCCTGCTGCTGGCCATGGCGCTGTCTGTCAAGGGCGTGCCCTATGAACTGCACATTTTCCCCGGCGGCTGCCACGGGGCCGGCGTGGCCTCGCCCGATCCCCGCGCCGAGGCGTGGAGCGGCCTGTGCACAGCCTGGCTCTCGGGCCTGGGTTTCTGAACCCTTACGGCATGCAGCCTTCGCATGGTTTCCCAACCTCTCCAACGGTTTCCCACCAGTCTTCGGGACTTCCTTAAGCGGAACGTCCCGTTTTTTATGGGTTCTTTGTTAAATCGCTGAAATCCTGTTGACTTTAGCGCAGTGACGTGATATATTATGCCCAGGTCACATGATTTATCGTGATAAAGCGATAAATCATTCAGCAATACGACAGGAGGAAATGACAATGAAAAAGATCATGAGCATGGTTCTGGCGGTCATTCTGCTGACGGGTATCTTCGCAGGCGCCGCGCTGGCGGACGAGTCGGACTGGGACTACATCCAGGGTAAGGGCAAGATGATCATCGGCATGACGCTGTTCGCCCCGATGAACTACTATGAGGGCGACGAATTTGTCGGCTTTGACACCGAGCTGGCAAAGGCCGTCGGCGAAAAACTGGGCGTGGAAATCGAGTTCATTGAAATCAACTGGGATTCCAAGGAGATCGAGCTGAATTCCAAGAACATTGACTGCATCTGGAACGGCATGTGCATCACCGAGGAGCGCAAGGAGAATATGTCCATCTCCAACCCCTACCTTTACAACACGCAGGCCATCGTCGCCAAGACGGATAAGATTGACGCGCTGCTGGCCAACATCGCCGGCACCTACGTTGTGGCCGAGCAGGGGTCCACGGGCGAGGGCAAGCTGCAGGGCACCATCCCTGACGACGACACTGTCGAGGTCTCCGCAAAGGAATTCTTCGCCGAGGCCAACTACACCGCCGTCGACTCCATGGCCAAGGCGCTGATGGAGGTCAAGTCCGGCACAGCCGACATCGCCCTGGTCGACAGCGTCTGCGCATTGGCCATGGTTGGCGAAGGAACCGACTATGACGACATGACCGTCAACCTGGACAATAACTTTGGCCTGCAGGAGTACGGCATTGCCTTCCGCAAGGGAAGCGACGCCACCGAGAAGCTCAACGAGGCCATCGCCGAGCTGACGAAGGACGGAACCGTGGCTGAAATCGCCGCCAAGTACGGCCTGACCGATATGCTTGTAACCATCGAGGAATAAGTGGAAAGAGGCGGCTCAAAGCCGTTCGCCAACACACGTACACGTGAAACAGATATTAGCAATTAGCGATTGCGGGCTCCATGCCCGGATTGCTAATTGCTAATTGAATGAAAGGACGTTTCCCCATGCTCGATATCATCAAAGTGCTGATCAGCGGCTTCGGCGAGAACCTCAGGATTTTCGTGCTGACGCTGGCCATGGCAATCCCTCTCGGGCTGGTCATCACGTTTGGCTCCATGACGAAATTCCGGCCCATCCGCTGGATCACGCGCGTGTTCGTATGGGTCATCCGCGGCACGCCGCTGATGCTCCAGCTGTTCGTGGTGCTGTATGCGCCGGGCCTGCTCTTCGGCATTCCCATGCGCAACCGCATGATGGCCACGCTGGTCGCCTTTGTGATCAACTATGCGGCGTATTTCTCCGAAATATACCGCGGAGGCATCGAGAGCATCCCGACCGGACAATACGAAGCAGGCGCAGTGCTGGGCATGACGCGGGCGCAGATCTTCTTCAAGGTGGTGCTCCTGCAGGTCGTCAAGCGCATCACGCCCTCCATGGGCAACGAGGTCATCACCCTGGTGAAGGATACGGCGCTCTCGCGCGTCATCGGCGTGGCTGAGATCATCATGGTGGCCGAACGCTACACCAAGCAGGGCCTGATCGGGCCTTTGTTCTCCACCGGCCTCTACTTCCTGCTGTTCAACGGCCTGCTGACGCTGGCGCTGGGCTGGATTGAGCGCAGGATGGACTATTTCCGCGCCTGAGAACGGGAGGAAACAGAGCATGGCGATTCTGGAAGTCAACAACCTGGGCAAAAGCTTCGGCGCGACCGAAGTGCTGAAGGATATCAGCTTTTCGCTGGAAAAAGGCGAGTCGCTGGCCATCATCGGCTCCTCCGGCAGCGGCAAAACCACTCTGCTGCGCTGTCTGAACTACCTTGAAACGCCCGACCGGGGCAGCATCCGCGTCAACGGGGAGGTCATCTTCGACGCCGCAAACGCCGGACGAATGAGCGTCGCCGACCTGCGCCGCAACCGCCTGCACTTCGGCCTGGTGTTCCAGTCGTTCAACCTGTTCCCGCAGTACACGGCCTTCCAGAACGTGGTGCTGGCCGGGGAACTGCTGGCCAGGGAGCAGCCGGATTACAAGGCGAACAAAAAGCGCATTCTGGACGGGATACATGAAAACGGACGAAAGCTGCTCGCCTCGGTGGGCCTTTCCGCAAAAGCGGACAACTATCCGCACCAGCTCTCCGGCGGCCAGCAGCAGCGCGTGGCCATCGCGCGCGCATTGGCGCTGAACCCGGATATCCTGTGCTTCGACGAGCCCACCTCCGCGCTGGATCCCGAGCTGACCGGCGAGGTGCTGAACGTCATCCGGGCGCTGGCGGCGCGCAGCACCACCATGATCATCGTGACGCACGAGATGCAGTTCGCCCGCCAGGTTGCCGACAATGTGCTCTTCATGGACAAGGGCGTGATCGTGGAATACGGCAAGCCCGAGGATGTCATCGACAATCCGAAGCAGGAACGGACGAGGCGTTTCCTGGAGAATTACACGAACGGATAAAAAGGCGGGGCTCTCCTTCCCTGTTCCGCGACGCGCATTGAGAGACGAGGAGAGGGCCTGGCTTCAGACCCTCTCCTTATTCAGCCGTTTTCGCGCCGCGCCTTTTCTGCGGCCGCAAGCTTCACCGCCATGGGAAACAGCTCCATCACCTGTTTGAGCTCCTCCATCGGCGGATAGGTCGGAGCAATGCGGATCACGCTGTCGTCCGGATCATACCCGCCCGGGAAGGGCGATCCGGCCGGCGTCAGCGTGACGCCCGCCTCTGCGCACAGCGCCACAATCCGCTTCGCGCACCCCTTCGGCGCACGAAAGCAGATGAAATAGCCGCCGCGCGGCCTGCTCCATGTGGCGATGCCCGAAAGCTCCCGCTCCATCACCCCGAGCACGTACTCGAATTTCGGCCGGATGATCGCGGCGTGCTTTGCCATATGTGCCTCGACCGCCGCCATATCCGGCAGGAACCGCGCGTGGCGCAGTTGGTTCACCTTGTCGTAGCACACCAGCTGATAGGTCATCAGGGCAGCCTGCCGCGCGATGTTTTCCGGGCTGGCCGCCATGGCCGACACGCCGCCGCCCGCGAACGTGATCTTCGAGGTGGAGGTAAACATCAGTACGCGGTTTTCATGCCCGGCCGCCGCGCACGCATCATACATGTTTTTCAGATGATCCCGGCGCGCCTCGTCGGGATAGAGGTGGTGCACGCAGTAGGCGTTGTCCCAGATGATGCGGAAGTCCGGCGCGGCGGTTTTCATGCCCGCCAGCCGTTCGACAACGGCGTCCGAGTAGGTAATGCCGGAGGGATTGCCATACATTGGCACGCAGATCATGCCCTTCACGGCCGGATCCCGCGCCAGCGATTCCACTTCGTCCATGTCCGGGCCGTCTTCGCGCGTGGTCACGGGCACCGCCTTCAGGCCAAGCGTGGCGCATATGCTGAAATGCCAGTCGTAGCCCGGCACGGGACAGAGGATTTTCACGCCATCCACCCTGCTCCAGGGCAGGTCTCCCTCCAGCGGCCCGTTGATGATGGCCCGGGTGAGGGCGTCGTGAATGAGATTGATGCTGGAATTGCCGCCCACGATCACCTGGCTGGCCGGCGCGCCCAGCAGCTGTCCGAACAGGCGCCGGGCTTCCGGAATGCCCAACGGATCGCCATAGTTGCGGGTGTCGGCGCCATCCTCGCTGAGGAAACCGTCTTTCATCTCCAGCATGGGCAGCGACAGGTCCAGCTGGGCGGCGTCCGGCTTGCCGCGGGACATGTCGAGCCTGAGGCCGCGCGCAGCGAACGCGGATATGCCGGCGCGGAGTTCATCCATATTCACAGCATTCATTCTCATGCCGCCTTCCTGTGTATTCACTGCATGATTATACCATAACTCGCGGCGAATGGAAAGGGGAAAAAGCATTGCAGCTCATCCGGAAAATGACCGGCGAATACGCCGGCTACCTGTTCGACGAATCCCGCACCATGGGGCAGGCCGACTGGATCGCCTTCCCGACGTGCGAGGCGGAACTCGTGGAGGCGGTGCGCTGGTGCGCACGGAACGGCGTGTCCCTCACCGCGCAGGGCGGCATGACCGGCCTGGCGGGCGGCGCGAGCCCCGCAGGCGGGCTGGCACTGAACCTGTCGCGCATGAACCGTATCCTCGGCCTGCGCCGCGACGGGGCGGGCGCGTATCACCTGCGCGTACAGCCGGGCCTGCTGCTGACCCAGCTCCGGCGCGCGCTGGCCGCGAAGTCCTTCGACATAGCCGGATGGGACGAAGCTTCCATCGAGGCGCTCCGCCCATTGAAGCCCGGGGAGATGTTTTTCCCACCCGATCCCACCGAACCGACGGCCAGCCTGGGCGGCATGGCGGCCTGCAACGCCTGCGGCGCGCGCTCCGTGTTGTACGGATGCACGCGCGCTCATATCAGCGCGCTGCGCGCGGTGCTCGCCGACGGCCGCGTGACCAGTCTTGCGCGGGGGCGCGACAAGGCGCAGGGGCGGCACGTTCTCCTGCCCCTGGAAGACGGCGGCGTACTCAGCTTCGACCTTCCATCCTTCGACACGCCGCCCATCAAGGACGCGGGCTATTTCATCCGTGAAAACATGGATCTCGTGGATCTGTTCATCGGCAGTCAGGGCACGCTGGGGATCATCAGCGAACTCGAACTGACGCTTATGCCCGCGCCAAAGCACCTGTGGGGACTCACGGCCTTCTTCCCGGACGACGAAAACGCGCTCGCCTATGTCCGCGCGATAAAAGGGCATCCCGATCCCGGCACGCCGGCCTTCCCCCACCGCGCAGCCTCCATCGAGTTTTTCAACAGGAACGCGCTGGACATGGTGGTCCGGCAGAAGGAGATCACCCCGGCTTTCCACCGGCTGCTTCCCCTGCCCGACGGCTATAACTGCGCCGTGTATGTTGAATTCAACGGCGACGACCCGGCCGACATGCCGCCGATGCTGCGCGAGCTGGCCGGCGTCATCACCGCGTCGGGAGGCGATCCGGACAGAACCTGGGTGGCGCGCGACCAACTGGAGCTGGAGCAGCTGCTGTTCTTCCGACACAGCGTGCCGGAAACCATCGATCTCATCATCGAGGAAAACAAGAAGAAGGAACCCTGCATCACAATTCTCTCCACCGATATGGCCGTGGACGATGGACACTTCGACGAGCTTTTCCACATCTACAAGCGGGATCTGGCCGCGACCTCTCTTCAGTGGATCATCTTCGGGCACATCGGCGAAAATCACGTGCATCCGAACATTCTGGCCCGCACGCGGGAGGAATACGAACAGGGACACGCCATCTTTGAAAAATGGGCGCGCGACGTGCACCGCATGGGCGGCAGCATTTCTGCCGAACACGGCGCGGGCAAGATCAAGAAAAAGCTGGCGCTCATCATGTACGGTCCCGAGAGGATGCGGGAGCTGGTCTCTCTCAAGCGCGTCTTCGATCCGCGCCTGCTCCTGGGGCCGGGCAACGTTCTGACCATCGACAGCGAGGAGGCGGGCGCATGAAAATCCTTGTATGCGTAAAGCAGGTGCCCGCGTCGAACGAAACAAGGCTCGATCCTGTGACGCACACCATCATCCGGGAAGGCGCGGAGGCTGTGCTCAATCCGTTTGACGCCTTCGCCGTGGAAGAAGCGGTGCGCATCAAATCCCGTTGCGGCGGCTCAGTCACGGCAATTTCCATGGGCATTCCGGCGGCAGCGGCCATGCTGCGCCGGGTGATCGCCGTTGGCGCGGACGAGGCCATCCTGCTCACCGACCGCGCGTTTGCGGGCGCGGACACGCTGGCCACCGCACGCACTCTGGCCCGGGCCGTTGAAAAGGCAGGCCTTCCCGATCTCATTCTGTGCGGCCGCATGGCGACCGACGGCGACACCGCTCAGGTCGGTCCCATGCTGGCGGAAAACCTCGGCATCCCCCACGTGAGCGACGTTGCCGCCATCGAATCGGTCGACGACAGCGTGCTGGTTGCGCGCCGTCTGACCGACGATGGGTACGCGCGGGTCCGCGTGCGCCTTCCAGCGCTCGTGACTGTGCTCAGGGAAATCAACGTGCCCCGCCTGCCCTCCGTCAGCGGCGTGCTGCGCGGCGAGGCCTGCGGCGTCACCGTCTGGGATCGTGCCGCTCTGGGCCTCGATCCGGCCGAAACGGGTCTGAAGGGCTCCGCTACGCGCGTGGTCAGGACCATGCGGCCCGACCTGAGCGTCCAAACTGTCGCCATCGGAGGACGGCCCGGCGAACAGGCGGCGCGGCTCATCGAATGCCTGAGGGCCCGGAAGCTGATCGAAACGGAGGGGCGCGCATGAACGGTCTCATTCAGCCTGGCGGACTGTGGGTCTACTGCGAGCAGGGCCCGGACGGCATCCGCCCGGTGGTTTTCGAGCTGCTGGGCCAGGCCACGCGCCTCGCGGCCGCCATGAAATGCGCCGTTACCGGCGTCCTGCTGGGCGGGACGGGCAGCCAGGCATCCGACCTGGCACAGGCCGGCGCAGACACCGTACTGTGTGTGGAAGATGCCTCCCTCGTCGCTGCGGACGAGCTGCGCCACACCGGCGAGTTGGCCGCCCTGGTCCAACAATACCGGCCTGCGGCGTTGCTGCTGGGCGCCACGGCATTTGGGCGCTCGCTGGCCCCGCGGCTGGCGGCGCGCCTCGGCACCGGCCTTACCGCTGACTGCACTCAGCTGGATATCGACCCGGAAACGGGGCTGCTCCTGCAGACCCGGCCGGCTTTCGGCGGCAATCTCATGGCCACCATCGTTTGCCCGAACGGACGCCCGCAGATGGCTACCGTGCGGCCGAGGGTGTTCACAGCGCCCCGACGCGATCCTTCCCGCGCCTGCAGAATCGTGACAGAGAGGTCCGCCGCAACAGGCAGCCCCATTGAACTCCTCGGCCGCGTCACCCTGGGCGCAGAAGCCGCCATCGGCGACGCGGACGTTCTCGTCGCCGTCGGCCAGGGCATCGGCAGCGCGGAAAACATCGCGCTGGCGGAGCGCCTGGCGAAAAAGCTTGGAGGCGCGCTCGCGGCCAGCCGCCCCATGGTGGACAGCGGCCTCGTGCCCTATGTCCGCCAGGTGGGACAAACGGGAAAGACGGTCTCGCCGCGGCTGTACATTGCGCTGGGCATTTCCGGCGCCATCCAGCACATGGCAGGCGTGGCGGCGCAGACCATCGTGGCCGTGAACACCGATCCGGATGCCCCCATCTTCCAATACGCGCACTATGCCGTGCGCTGCGACTGCGGGGCGTTCCTCAGGGAGATGCTGGACAGAATCGAAGAGGGAGAATAAACCGTGGAAATCAAAACAGAACGCCTGATCATCAGGTCCTTCATGGCGGACGACTGGCGCGATCTGCAGAACATATGGGCAGAGCTGAGCGCGTTGCCGGCCGCGCAGTACGACAAGCCGAATCCCCGTGACGACGAGAGCGTCAGAGCGCGCCTTGGGCGCTGGATCGCCTGCAGCGGCCCGGCGCACCGCTTTTTCGCAGTGTGCCTCGGAGAAAGGCTCATCGGGCTACATCGCCATGAACCAACGAAGCGCCGGCGTCTACGAATGCGGCTACAGCTTTCATCCGGCCTTCCATGGCTGCGGCTACGCCAGAGAGAGTCTCCGCGCCGTCATCGGATTCATGAAGAGCGCAGGCGCAACAAAGCTCACAGCGGGCACGGCGCTGCATAACGCGCCTTCCGTCAGGCTCCTGAAAGCGCTGGGTTTCACGCAGACCGCCGTCGAGCAGGTTTCATTCTACAAGGATGAAGCCGGAAACGACATCGTTTTCGACGGCGGTGTATTCGAAAAGGAGCTTTCGTAATCAATCCGAACCTTTCCACCAGGCCCGCATTTTTAAAGAAATGCGGGCTTTTTCCTGCCTTTATTCCTGCATGTTTACATGAACGCAGGATTTTCTTTCGTAATGATATGTTATAATTGAATATATTAAGGCGTATATGTGGCCTCCCTCGCGGAGGCCTTCGGAGGAAAAACGCATGGACCCCACGCTCAGTCTCGGCATCGACATCGGCTCCACCACGGCAAAGCTCGTACTGGCCGAAGGCGATAAAACACTTTGCCAGACGTATGAACGCCACTTTTCACAGGTTCGGCAGAAACTGTATACCATGGTGCGCGACATCAGGCCGCTCATCAGGGGCAGAACCTTTTCCGCCGCCATTTCCGGTTCGGCGGGCATGGGCCTGGCCGAAGACGCCGGCATTCCCTTCGTGCAGGAGGTTTATGCCACCAGCGAGGCCGTGCGCGCGCTGGAGCCGAGCGCCGGCACGGTCATCGAGCTGGGCGGCGAAGACGCCAAGGTCATCTTTTTCCGGGGCGGCGTCGACGAGCGCATGAACGGTTCCTGCGCCGGCGGCACAGGCGCGTTCATCGACCAGATGGCCACGCTGCTCGACGTCTCCGCGGAAGAAATGGACCGGCTCAGCCTCGAGGCCGAGCGGCTTTATCCCATTGCCTCCCGGTGCGGCGTGTTTGCCAAATCCGACGTCCAGCCCCTGCTCAACCAGGGGGCCCGCAAGGCCGACGTAGCCGCCAGCATCTATCAGGCCGTTGTCAACCAGACCATCGCCGGGCTCATTCAGGGCCGCGCCATCGAAAAAAAGGTGCTCTTCCTCGGCGGTCCCCTGTATTACTGCCACGGTCTGCGTCGGCGATTCTCAGAAACGCTCAGGCTGAGCGATGATGAGGCCGACTTCCCCGAATACGGCCGCTTTGCCGTGGCCATCGGCGCGTCCATCTACGCCCGAAAATCCGGCAAGGTCTTTACGGAGGACACGCTGGAGGCCGCGCTCCGCAACGCGCTGGCCGCGCGTCCCATCTCCAGCCGGCTTCCGCCGCTGTTCGCAGACGAGTCAGAATACCGCGCTTTCGCCGAACGCCACGCAAGGGCCTCCGTGCCCGCGCGGGATCCGCAGACCTATTCCGGCCCGGCATGGCTGGGCATCGACTGCGGCAGCACTACCACCAAGCTGGTTCTGCTCTCGGCCGACCGAGAAGTCCTGTACAGCCACTACAGCTCCAACCAGGCGAATCCCGTAGGCATCATCCGGGAGCAGCTCGTCAAGCTCCGCGCGCTGTGCGGCGACAGGATCGCGATCGCCGGCAGCGCGGTCACCGGCTATGGCGAGGATCTGGTGAAAAGCGCATTCAGCGTGGACATCGGCGTGGTTGAAACAATCGCCCACTATACGGCCGCACGCCATTTCCGCCCGGATGTGGACTTCATCATCGACATCGGCGGCCAGGACATCAAATGCTTCCGGATCCGCGGAGGCGCCATCGATTCGATCACCCTCAATGAAGCCTGCTCTTCCGGCTGCGGTTCCTTCATCGAGACGTTTGCCCGCTCCATGGGCCACACCGCGGCCGAGTTCGCCCGGCTGGGCCTCAAATCCGCCATGCCGGTCAATCTGGGCAGCCGCTGCACCGTATTCATGAATTCCTCGGTGAAGCAGAGCCAGAAGGAAGGCGCGACCGTGGCGGACATTTCCGCCGGCCTGTCCATCAGCGTGGTGAAAAACGCCATTTATAAGGTCATCCGCGCCAACTCCCCGCAGGAGCTCGGGCGTAACATCGTCGTTCAGGGCGGCACGTTCCTGAACGACGCCGTGCTGCGCGCCTTCGAGAAGGAATTGGGCGGCGAGGTCGTGCGCCCGGCCATCGCGGGCCTGATGGGCGCCTATGGCGCGGCGCTTTACGCCATGCGCCTCAGCAAGAGTTCCCTCATCTCTGCGGAGGCGCTGGCCTCGTTCGAGCATATCTCAAAACCGGCTGTATGCCAGGGCTGCTCAAACCACTGCCGCCTCACTGTCAACACGTTTTCCGGCGGGCGGCGGTTTATTTCGGGCAACCAGTGCGAAAAAGGGGCGGGCATCAGGCTTTCGGGCGAGCGCCTGCCCAACCTGTATGAGTTCAAGCGGGAAAAGATCTACAACCTGCGCGCGGGCGAAAACAGGCGCGGACGCATCGGCCTGCCGATGGCGCTGGGCATGCTGGAGCTGGCTCCGCTGTGGCACGGCATCTTTACAGCGCTTGGTTTCGAGGTGACGCTTTCAGGTCCCTCGACGCGCCGCGTCTATGAAAAGGGCCAGTTCTCCATTCCTTCAGACACTGCCTGTTATCCGGCCAAGATCATGCACGGCCACATCGAGACACTGCTCGACGAAGGCGTGGACGCCGTTTTCTATCCCTGCCTCACCTACAACCTGGACGAGGGCGGCGACAATCACTACAACTGTCCGGTTGTCGCATACTATTCCCAGCTGCTGCGCGGCAACATGGACCGGCTCAGAAATGTGAAATTCCTCTGCCCCTTCCTGAACGTCAACAGCAGCCGGGAGCTGAGCCGGGAATTCCTGGCGTTTCTCCGGAAATCCTTCCCGGAACAGCGCTTTACGGGAGGGGAGGTTAAGGCTGCCGTCGCCGCCGGCCTGAAGGCGCAGGCGGACTGCATGGCATCCATCCACGCCGAGGGCGAAAAGGCGCTCGCCTTCGCCCGTGCGCACGGAAAGCGCGTCATGATCCTGGCCGGGCGGCCCTACCACATCGACCCGGAGATCAGCCATGGCATAGACAAACTGGCTGTGTCGCTGGGATTCGTGGTGGTGAGCGAGGACAGCGTATTTCCACTGGCCGATCTGCCGCGCGTGAGAGTGCTCAACCAGTGGACATATCACTCCCGGCTCTACCGGGCCGCGCAGTACGCTTCAGAGCACGAGGACACGCAGCTGGTGCAGCTGGTCTCCTTCGGCTGCGGGGTGGACGCCATCACGACGGACGAGGTACGCAGCATCCTTGAGGCGCATGGCAAATATTACACGCAGATCAAGATCGACGAGATCACCAATCTCGGCGCCGTCCGGATCCGGCTCCGCAGCCTGCTGGGCGCGCTGGAAGAGAAATGACGAGGTGATACGCATGCCTTCCGAAAAAAGACGTTATGTCGCCTTCACCCGGGAAATGAAGAAGGACTATACCATTCTCGCGCCCAACATGCTGACGCTGCACTTCCGCCTGTTGATGCAGGTGCTGCGCAATCACGGTTATCACATGGAGCTGCTGGAAACAGACGATCCCTCCATCATCGAAACGGGTCTCAAATACGTGCACAACGACACCTGCTATCCGGCCATTCTGGTTATAGGCCAGTTCATTTCCGCCATTCAAAGCGGAAAATACGATCCGCACAGGGTGGCGCTGATCTATTTCCAGACCGGCGGCGGCTGCCGCGCCTCCAACTATATCAGTCTCCTGCGCAAGGCGCTGGAAAAGGCCGGCTACGGCTATGTGCCGGTCATTTCGATGAACCTCACGGGTCTGGAAAGGCACCCCGGGTTCCGGCTGAGCGTGCGCACGATGATCGAGCTCATCCATGCTGTGCTGTTCGGCGATCTGCTCATGTCGCTGCGCAACCAGTGCAAGCCCTATGAAATCACGCCCGGCGCGAGCGACGCGCTGGCCGACCGCATCACGCGCGAGCTGGCCGATAAAATGAAACACGACCCCGCCTACTTCGCGCAGACACGGGCCATATACCGGCATATCCTGGATCAGTTCGCCGCCGTTCCCCGCTCCGGCGAAAGGAAAGTGCGGGTGGGCATCGTGGGCGAAATCTACGTGAAATTTTCACCGCTGGGCAACAATCACCTCGAGCAGCTGCTGGTGGACGAAGGCGCGGAGGTCGTCACGCCCGGCCTGTTCGATTTCCTGACCTTCACCCTCTTCACAAAGCTGACGGATACGAAGCTGTACGGCATGGGCCGGCTGCGCTATCCCCTGCTCCGGGCAGCCTGCCGCGTGATGCTGAGCAAGCAGAAAGAGCTCATCGACGTCATGAAGAAAGACGGCCGCTTCCGCGCGCCTACCCCCTTCGAACGCATCGCGGCACTGGGACGCGAGGTGGTGGACGAGGGCGTAAAGATGGGCGAAGGCTGGCTCCTGCCCGCCGAGATGCTGGAGCTGAACGACAGCGGCGTGCACAACGTGGTGTGCGCGCAGCCCTTCGGCTGCCTGCCGAACCACATCGTTGGCAAGGGCATGATGAAGCCGATCAAGGAAAAACACCCGGAAATCAACCTTGTGGCCATTGATTACGATTCCGGCGCCACCCGCGTCAACCAGGAAAACCGCATCCGGCTGATGCTGTCCAACGCTTCACCCGGCGGCGCCGTCACCGATTGATTCGCTCAACCTTCAGAAGATACCTTACCTCCGCCCCGGGAAAACGGCTGCGCCAGTCATAGGCCAGCCAGTCGCCAATCGTCAGAAACTGCGCCGCCGCGTGCCGGGCATAGTCAAACGGATCGACGCCCAGCCGCTGGCAGAGCGCAGTTATTTCATTCAGCCCTTCCGTCAGCTCGCGCCGCAGGGCCCCTTCATCCAGATCGCCGTCCGTGTCCTCCGCGCCCGCAGTGAAGGCCACGGTGATTCGCGGCGCCTCACCTGTCAGATCGACACAAACGCTGATCGGCCCCTGCCGGCCGACACGCACCGTGCCCTGCCCGGTCTGCATGGGCATAAGGCCATACCCGCCCGCAACCAGGCGCAGCAGCTGCGTCTGCCTGCCTGTCAGCCGGCCCACCATCATGCCGCCCCGGAACAGCGCCGCGCCAAAGTACTCATCTTTGTTTTCGCCCTCCCGCGCAAGCCTGCCCGCTATCGAGTCCTCCGGGCTGCCGGCAGCGTCCGGTTCATCCGAAACGGCGGCCAGAACAGCCGTCGCGTCGCCATAAATCGACCCGGCGGCGTAAAACGCCCCCGATACCGTGCCGTGGGGGATCGTGCCCAGCTGCTCATAGCGGGCCAATTCCGTGACCAGCGTATCGGACAACCGCAGGCCGATGAGCGGCTGCAGAGCAGCCAGGAGTTTTCCCGCGTTGTCTTCGGCAACCACCAGCTTCGTCTCGCCGTCAAGCCGGAAGATCAGCTTCACATGGCGAAGAATCGTTATGAACAGCTCCGACGAGGCCACTTTCGCCGAAACGATGAAGCTCTTTACCTGTGTGAGGTTCAACGCGCGGGGCATGGCCGCGTTCAGCGCGTACAGGGCGTCCGAAAAGTCTTTTCCGATGCCGGAAGCAAGCAGATAATCGCTCTTTCCGTCCCCGCCTTCCTCCTTCGCGCCGTAGCTGGGAAACTTCACGCTCACCGTCACATTACCATAGTCATCCATATCGACAGCCATGGCCACGGCGAAAGCCTGTCCCTCGATCTGACCTACGGCGCTGCATCCGGAAAGCAGCAGGGCCGCCAGGAGAAGCGCGCATTTTTTCACCTTTCATTCCTTCTTCCATCCGGGTTTGCCCTCAACGCCGCGGCCGCCAGCGAAACCGGATAATACCATCTCACCGCCTTCAGTGCCTGCTCCGCTCCGCTCGCGCCGGTGATTGCCAGAGCCGCGGCCAGCCCACAGGCCAGCGCGGCACACGCGGCGAGCGGAAGTCCCGGCGCAGACGCGTTCAGCGAGACGGCCGCCGTCATCAGCTCAAAGCCCACCAGCAGCAAGCCTCCGGATACCAGCAGCACAAAAATGATTTCCGCCGCAAATCCGTTGCGTCCGCTGTCCGCCAGCAGCGCGATCCGGAACAGTCGGTCGCCTTGAGCTCCCGGCATGGGCGGAAGCAGCATGCCCGCAAGCAGCAGCACCGCCGTGCAGGCAAGCGCAGCCCTGAACGCCGATGCAGCCAGCCTGGTCATATGCCCATCAGCCAGTGCGCGCATGCCCAGCGCAGCCGCAGAGATAAAGCCGGCCGCGGAGAAGGCGCCCCAGGCGATCTCCGGAAATCCTTCGCCGAATAGCGGAAAGAGCCAGCCCGGCTCCATCTCCCGTGCCTGAATGAGCGCGGCCAGCAGCCCCAGCGCCAGTGCCGCGCGCCGCCAGACAACCGCCGACGCGCACAAGGCGCCTGTACCCATCAGGCAGACGGGAAGCACCGCGGCAAAGGCAGGCAGGCAAAGTGCCGGCACAGAACGGCCGTTCAGCGCCCCATACCCGATAATGGCGGCAAACAGCCGGGCAGAAACCGCGGCGTCATAGATCATCATCGCGGCCAGCAACGCGCAGGCCGCCCGTTCCGATACGCGCCCTTTCCGAGGCGCGCCGCCCTGCCAGCCCCGGATCCGCCCGGAGGACGTCATCAACAGGGCCGGCAAGCTGAGCACGCCGCCCAGCGCCGCGCCAATCCAGGCGCCCGAACAGCACGCGCCCTCGTCGATTGCCAGCAGCACAAAAACGCGCAGCACAATTGCCGATGTGCCCAACACCGCCACGCCGCGCGCCTGCGCTGACGCATTACTTTTCATCGCAGCTCCGCCCTCTCCTCATCTGCGCGCCGATCGTCCGACAGAAGCCCCGCCCTCGCTGTGTTTTCAGCGGTTGTCTTATGAGCAGGTCCCCATTGCGCGGGCGGTACGGCACTGCCGGCGCGAGGAACGGTTCCCCGAAGGATTTCATCCAGCCCAGGTAAGCGCACAGGAGCCACACGCCCAGGCAGAGGCCATACAGGCCCCACAGGGCCGCCAGCGCCACGAAGCACATCCTCAGCAGCTGCATGCCCACACTGACGCCGTAATCCGGAATCGAATAGCCGCCCAGGCCAGTCAGCGCCACCACGATGATGAGGATCGGGCTGATGATCGACGCCTCGACGGCCGCCTGTCCCAGAATCACCGCGCCTACGATGCCCAGGGCCGAGCCAAGCTGGCTGGGAACGCGCGTGCCCGCCTCGTTGAGCAGGTAAAATGACGCTTCCATGAAAGCGATCTCCACGACGACCGGAAAGGGAACGCGTGCGCGCGTTTCGGCGATGGAAGTAAGCAGATTCAGCGGGATCATGTGCACGTGATAGGTGGTTATTGCCACATACAGCGCCGGCAGGAAGAGCGCGACCAGCGCGCCGAACATCCGGATCGATCGCAAGAATACGGCGTACGGCCAGCGCATGAAGGTATCGTCGGACGTGTGCAGCAGGTGAAAAAGCGAAACCGGCGCGATCAGCGCGTATGGCGAGCCCTCCGCGATAATTGCCACCTGTCCTTCGCTGAGGCATGCGGCGGTCCGGTCCGGGCGTTCAGTCTGCAGCATCTGGGGAAACAGGGAAAACGGGTGATCCTCGATGAGCTGCTGGATATAACCGCTGCCCGGGCACGTGAGGGCCGTGATGCCCTGAAGGCGCCGCCGCACCAGGCCGACGGTATCCCCACGGGCCGTGCCGCTCAGATAGAGCATCGCCACCTGTGTTGGCAGCTTCGTGCCCACCTTCATGAACTCCGCTACCAGCCGGTCGCTGCGCACGATGCGGCGCACCAGCGCCACGTTGGTCTTCAGGTTCTCCACGAACGCCTCATGGGGGCCCTGAACCACCGATTCCGACCGCGTGCCGCCCACAGCGCGCTTTTCGTACGCGCGCGTCTCCAAGAGCAGCGCATGGGCCGCGCCTTCCACGAGCAGCGCCGTGCCGCCGGAAAGCACCGCCTCCGTCAGCTCGCCCATCAGCGCGCATTCCCGCACGCTGTCAATGGTCAGCACGCGCTTTGCCAGATGATCCAGCAGCGCTTCGCCTGCGAAGCCCGCGGCGGGCTGCCGCGCCATGCAAGGTTCCAGCACGAACCGGTCTATGGCCTCCCGGCCGGCCATGCCATCCAGGAATACCGCGCAGGCCGCGCTGCCGCACAGTTCAAATTCGCGCAGCGTCACATCTCCGTTGAGCGGCGCGTTCATCACAGCGCGGATGAGACGCATGTTGTTTTCAAGGCTGACACTCAAGCCGGTACGCAGAAGCGCCTCGCGGGAATCGTCCGTCATGGCCGCGGCCTCCTTCCATGGTTTCATCCCGCTCATTATGCGCCAAATCCGTCCGGTTATGCGCGGCACGGATTTTTCTTTACATTGCGTCCGCTTTTTTATATAATGACCGTGAAAGCATGAAACAATCCGATCATCAGGAGGGCGTTTTTATGGATTTCACAGTTCGCTGGCTGGGACAGGGCGGGTTTCTCTTCCGCTTGGGCGGCAGCACGCTCGTCATCGACCCCTATCTCTCCGACTCCGTGGCAAAAACAGACAAATTCAGGCGCATTATTCCCATTCCGATCCAGCCCCGTGACCTGACCTGCGATCTGGTGGTCTGCACACACGACCATCAGGATCACCTTGACGCCGACACCATCGCGGAGACGAACCTGCCCCGCTATGCCGGGCCGGACAGCTGCCTCGCACATTTCCGGGCGCTCGGCATCGGAGAAGACCGGCTGCAGAGTCTCAATGCGGGTGAATCCATATCGCTGGGCGAGGCCCGTGTCACCGGCGTGTATGCCCGCCACACGCAGGATTCCATCGGCGTGCTCATCGATTATCAGGGGCTCAGGCTTTATGTCACCGGCGATACGGAATACGACGAGCGCCTGGCTGAAGCCGGAAAAGAGGGTGTCGACGTCCTGTTCATCTGCATCAACGGGCGGCTGGGCAACATGAATGCGCGGGAGGCCGTGCGTGTGGCGTCTTCCATGAAGTGCCGCCTTGCCGTGCCGATGCATTACGGCATGTTCGCCGAAAACACGGAGAATCCCACAGCGTTTGTGCAGCCCGCCTCTGCCGCGGGCATCAGCACGTTCGTAATGGATTTCAATAAAACCTACGACGTGCCCGGCCTGCTGGACGGTCTGCCTGCTTCCCGCGCCAGCGCCAATTTGTGATTGACGCAAAGTAATTCATATGATAAACTGAGCAGGGTTATTATGTGACAATTCATATTTGAATGGAGTGATTTCCGTGACCATTGCGGATATGGTTCGCGTTCTGAACGCCAAGGTTCTGCGGGGCGGCGACAAGCTGGACACGCCCGTCTTCACAGCCTGCTGTTCCGACCTGATGAGCGACGTGCTCGCCTTCGTCGACGAAAAAACCGTCTTGATAACCGGCCTCACTAACCCGCATGTCATCCGCACGAGCGAGATGCTTGATCTGAAGTGCCTGGTGTTTGTGCGCGGCAAGATCCCCACGGAAGACATCCTCGACAGCGCCGAGGAGCAGGGGCTTGTGGTTATTACGACAAAGATGACAGCCTTCAGCGCCTGCGGCCTGCTCTATGACATGGGCCTCAGGGGCGTACCTGTCCCCACGGCCTGGGATGCGGAGGGTAACTGATGGAGGAATTGTTTCGCATTTCATACCCTGTGGCCGCAGCCGATTATTCCAGCGCCGGCAAAGCCAGCGCCGACATCAAGCGCCGCCTCAAGCAGCTGGGCGTGGGCGGCGACGTGCTGCGCCGCGTGGCTGTGGCCTCCTACGAGGTTGAGCTGAATCTCGTCATTCATTCTGAAGGAGGCGAGCTGTGCCTGACGGTTTTCCCGGGCGCGGTGCAGCTGGTCTCTTCAGACGTCGGCCCAGGCATTCCCGATCTTGACATGGCGATGCGGGAAGGCTATTCCACCGCCAATGAGGAAGCCCGTTCACTGGGTTTCGGCGCCGGCATGGGCCTGCCCAACATGAAGCGCAATTCAGACGAGTTCGATATCAAGAGCAAAGTGGGAACCGGAACAACCATCACTATGCGGTTCAACCTGTCGGCCTGACGGCGGCAGTCCGCAAAGGAAAGGCGGATTAAGTTACAACCATGCAGGAAAAACGACGCTATCACTCTGTGCGGCTGGACAAGGATCGCTGCAAGGGCTGCACCAACTGCCTCACCCACTGCCCCACTGCGGCCATCCGCGTGCGCGGCGGCAGGGCGCACATTCTGGACAACCTGTGCATCGACTGCGGCGAGTGCATCCGCATCTGCGAATATCACGCCAAAGTCGCCTTCACCGATGTGATGGCGAACATAAAGGCGTACAAATACGCCATCGTGCTGCCGGCGCCCTCCCTCTACGGCCAGTTCCGCGATATGGCCAGGCCGGAGTATGTGCTGGAGGCGCTGAAACGGGTGGGCTTCGATGAGGTGTTCGAAGTCGCGCGCGGCGCTGATATCGTCACCCGCGCCATCCGCGAGAAGCTGCGCGAACCCAACCAGCCCCGGCCCCTCATCTCCTCCGCCTGCCCCACGGTGGTGCGGCTGATTCAGGTGCGCTTCCCCGAGCTGATCGACCACATTGTGGACATCCGCCAGCCCATGGAAGTGGCCGCTTCCGTCGCCCGCGCGGAGTTCTGCAAAAAGCATCACTGCAGCCCGTCGGACGTCGGCTGCTTTTTCGTCACACCCTGCCCGGCTAAAATGACGGCCATCCGCACGCCGATCGGGCAGAAGAAATCTGAGCTGGACGGCGCCATCTCCATGATGGAGCTTTACGGCCAGCTGCTGCCCCACATCAACGAAATGCTGAACGACCCGGACTTCGTGCCCGCGACAGGCTACGGCGTGGCCTGGGCCACCTCGAACGGCGAAGCCAACGCGGTCTGTCCGGACAACAGCCTCTCCGTGGACGGCATTTCCAATGTCATCCGTGTGCTGGAAGAGGTGGAAAACGACAAGCTCTCCGACCTCATTTACCTGGAGGGCAACGCCTGCATCGGCGGCTGCGTGGGCGGCCCGCTCACCTTTGAAAACAGCTATGTGGCCAAAAACACCATCCGCAAAATGGTGCGCCACATGTCTCCTGAGCACCCGGATACGGCCGTGCCCAGCTCCATGCTGAACAAGTATCCCACGAAGAACGACCTGCCCATCGAGCCTAATACGGCCGAAAAGCTGGACGATAACATCGTGGAAGCCATGCGCAAGATGAAGCAGATGAACGAGATCATCCAGCGGCTGCCCGGCTACGACTGCGGCTCCTGCGGCTCGCCCACCTGCGCCGCCTTCGCCGAGGACATTGTGCGCGGCTACTGCACGGAAATGGACTGTGTCCACCTGCTCCGTGAGAAGCTGAAGGTAATGGCTGAGGAAATGGTGGAGCTCGCCCAATCGAGGCGCGAGTAGGACAGCCTGCGCCTTTCCCCCGAGAGGAAAACCAGAAAGAAGGTTTTGATGATGAAAGTATCCGAACTGATGAGCCTGATCAAGGCCAGAAACCTGACCGGCGAGGTCTCCACGGACAAAGAAGTGACCTGCGGCTATGTCTGCGACCTGCTCAGCTGGGTCATGGCGCACGGCGAAGAAGGCATGGCATGGGTGACCGTCCAGACTCACCTGAACGTCGTGGCGGTCGCCGCGCTGGCCGACATGGCCTGCGTCATTCTGCCCGAGGACATCGTGATGGAGCAGGAGAGCATCGACAAGGCCAACGCCGAAAGCATGTGCATCCTCTCCTCCCCGCTCAAGGCGTATGAAATCTGCGGTCTCATGTCCGCGCAGGGCATTCCGGCCAACGCATAAGCCCATGGAAACCCTTTTCTGCGACCTGCATATCCATTCCTGCCTCTCTCCCTGCGGAAGCGACGATATGACGCCCTCCAATATCTGCGGCATGGCCATGCTCAAGGGGCTCAATATGATCGCCGTAACGGATCACAACACCGCCCGAAATCTGCCTGCCGTAAAGGCCTGCGCGGACGCTTACGGCCTGCTGCTGATTCCGGGCATGGAGATCACAACGCGCGAGGAGGTTCACCTGCTTGGGTATTTTCCCACGGTGGACACGGCGCTGTCGTTCAGTGAATTCCTGCGCGGGCACATGCCAAACAAGAAAAACAAGCCCTCGTTTTTTGGCAACCAGCTGGTGATGGACGAGGACGACAACGTCATCGCCGAGGAGGACGAGCTGCTCATCGGCGCGGCTGATCTGCCGCTGAGTGAGCTGGTGAAGCTCATCCGTGAGGCGGAGGGCGTGCCCGTGCCGGCGCACATCAACCGCGGCTCCAACGGCCTGCTCATCAACCTCGGGTTTGTCCCTGAGGATCTGCGCCTGACCGCAGTGGAGGTCTGGCGGGGTTTGCCCTGCGCTCATACGCCCCAGGAAGGCCGCGTTGTGCTGCACTCCTCGGACGCCCATTACCTGGGCGACATCATGGAGGCGGACGTCTTCGTTTCGCTCGAGGAGCGCTCGCCGGCCGCCTTCCTGGATTACCTTCGGCAGGGCAGGCCCGCTTCATGAGACAGGCGCCTTTCTTCGTAAAAAGGAAAGATGTTCCATCACTTTTAGGGGTGATAAAGCGCGAAGTTTGTTATATATAACTACAAATGAATCGTTTGTTAATTCATATACAGACAAAAAAACTCATTTACAAACATAATAACTCATGTTATAATGATGGATGAACTTGTGAGCGTGGCTCATAATGATAAAAGGAGGCATTGATTCAAACATGGATGACGAAAGAGCGAAGTTTGCAGAGCTCGAAAAGCTCATTGCAGATCACAAGGATCAGCCCGGCGCACTGATGCCCGTTCTGCAAGGCGCGCAGGCGATTTTTGGTTGCGTGTCGGAAGACGTGCAGAAGGTGATTGCCGAAGGGCTGGGAGTCACCCTGGCAGAGGTTTACGGCGTTGCCACCTTCTACGCTCAGTTTTCCCTCCATCCGAAGGGAAAATACCTGGTCAACGTTTGTCTCGGCACGGCGTGCTATGTGAAGGGCAGCCAGAGCATTCTGGACAAGCTGTGCAAGCTGCTTAACGTGCCGGTCGGCGGAACCACCCCCGACGGCCTGTTCACCGTGGAAGCCACCCGCTGCCTGGGCGCTTGCGGCCTGGCTCCTGTCATGATGATCAACGGCAGAGTGTACGGACGCCTGACGCCCGACGCGGTTCCCGCCATCATCGACGAGTACAGGAACGGTGCCGGAGAGAACGCGTGAAAGAGATAGCCCTGCACCTGCTGGATATCGTTCAGAACAGCGTGAAAGCCGGCGCGGATCATGTCGACATCAGCTTCGAGCTGAGCCCGGAAGGCGTGCTGAGCATGTCCGTCAGGGATGACGGCTGCGGCATGTCGCCGGAATTTGTCGCCCGCGTGCGCAGTCCGTTCGTGACCACCCGCACCACGCGGAAGGTCGGTCTGGGCATTCCCCTTCTCATGCAGAACGCCATGCAGTCCGGCGGAAAGGTCGATATCGAGAGTGAGGAAGGCGTCGGCACGACCATTACGGCCACTTTCCACACCAGTTCGATCGACTGCCTGCCGCTGGGAGATCTGGCGTCCACCGTGGCGACCATCATCATGGGCAGCCCGGTCAAGCCGGAGTTTTCCCTGACGTGCGTCTCACCGACAGGTGACATGCATTTCTCCACCGAAGAGATTCGCCCCGTTCTGGAAGGCGTTTCCCTGGCCGAGCCGGACGTGGTGCAGTGGATTCAGCAATCGTTACAGGAAGAAATTGAACCAATTTTAGGAGGGATCATGCGATGAAATCTTTGGCAGAGCTGGAAGCTATCCGCAAGGCGACGCTTTCGAGGATCAACGTGCGCACCGATGAAAAGGGCGACACGACCCGCGTTGTGATCGGTATGGCGACCTGCGGCATTGCGGCCGGCGCTCGTCCCGTTATGCTTTCCTTTATGGATGAAATCCAGAAGCGCCAGCTGGCGCACGTGACCGTGTCCCAGACCGGCTGCGTGGGCATGTGCCGCCTGGAGCCCATGGTGGATGTCATTCTGCCGGGCAAGGAAAAGGTCACTTACGTACATGTGAAGCCCGAAATGGTGCCGCGCATCGTCGCTGAGCACATTGTGAACGGGCGTCCCGTGGAAGAATATACCATCGGCGCTGCCGAAAACGCTTGATCGGAGGAATAGAGAAGCATGGATATTTATCGCGCACACGTACTGGTCTGCGGTGGTACTGGCTGTTCTTCTTCCGGTTCCGCAACACTGATCGAGCGCTTTGAGCAGAAGATTGCGGAAAACGGCCTGGAAAAGGAAGTCAAGGTCATCCGCACGGGCTGCTTCGGTCTGTGCGAAGCCGGCCCCGTCGTCATCGTCTATCCGGACGGCACCTTCTACAGCCGCGTGAAGCCCGAAAACGTGGATGAGATCGTCACCGAGCATCTGCTCAAGGGCCGCAAGGTCGAGCACCTGGTGTACACCGACCACGCCACGAAGGAGCAGAACGCCGAAAAGGCGCTGGAAGACATCAATTTCTACAAGCATCAGATGCGTATCGCGCTGCGCAACTGCGGCGTGATCGACCCCGAGAATATCGACGAGTACCTGGCCATGGACGGCTACCGCGCTCTGGAAAAGGCGCTGACCTCCATGACCCGCGAAGAGGTCATCGACGAAGTCCTCAAGTCTGGTCTGCGCGGCCGCGGCGGCGCCGGCTTCCCCACCGGCAAGAAGTGGCAGTTCGCCTACAACAGCGTGAGTGACCAGAAGTTCGTGGCCTGCAACGCCGACGAGGGCGATCCCGGCGCGTTCATGGACCGCTCCATTCTGGAAGGCGACCCGCACGCCGTCATCGAGGCCATGGCCATTGCCGGCTATGCCATCGGCGCAAGCATCGGTTACATTTACGTCCGTGCCGAGTACCCCATCGCCGTCAAGCGCCTGCAGGTGGCTATCGGCCAGGCTGAAGAATACGGCCTGCTGGGCGACAACATCCTGGGCACCGGCTTCAACTTCCATCTGTACATCCGCCTGGGCGCCGGCGCGTTCGTGTGCGGCGAGGAAACCGCTCTGATGCACTCCATCGAGGGCAAGCGCGGCGAGCCTACCACCCGTCCCCCGTTCCCGGCTGTGAAGGGCCTGTTCGAGAAGCCCACCATGCTGAACAACGTTGAGACCTACGCCAACATTGCTCAGATCATCCTCAAGGGCGCCGACTGGTACTCCTCCATCGGCACCGAGAAGTCCAAGGGCACCAAGGTGTTCGCTCTGGGCGGCAAGATCAATAACACCGGTCTGGTCGAGGTTCCCATGGGCACCACCCTGCGCACTGTCATCTATGAAGTCGGCGGCGGCTGCCCGAACGGCAAGAAGTTCAAGGCTGTTCAGACCGGCGGTCCTTCCGGCGGCTGTCTGCCTGAGTCCCTGCTGGATACCCCCGTCGATTACGACAACCTGATCGCCGCGGGCTCCATGATGGGTTCCGGCGGTATGATCGTCATGGACGAGGACAACTGCATGGTTGACATCGCCCGCTTCTATCTTGAGTTCATCGTGGATGAATCCTGCGGCAAGTGCACCCCGTGCCGCGTCGGCACCAAGCGCATGCTGGAGATCCTGAACCGCATCGTCGAGGGCAAGGGCGAAGAAGGCGACATCGAAAAGCTGGAAGAGCTGGCCACCACCATCAAGTCCACCGCCCTGTGCGGCCTGGGCCAGACGGCTCCGAACCCCGTGCTCTCCACCCTGCGCTTCTTCCGCGACGAATACGAGGCGCACATCAAGGAAAAGCGCTGCCCCGCGCATCACTGCCAGAAGTTGCTGCAGTATGTCATCACCGACAAGTGCCGCGGCTGCACGGCCTGCGCGCGCGTCTGCCCCGCTGGCGCCATCACCGGCGAGGTCAAGCAGCAGCATGTCATCGATCCGAAGAAGTGCCTGAAGTGCGGCGCCTGCATGGAGAAGTGCCGCTTCGGCGCCATCATCAAGATTTAATCGTGCGGAGGATTGAGCAATGGAAAATATGATCACCCTGACGATTGACGGCATCGAAGTGCAGGTTCCCCAGGGTTCCACCGTTCTGGAGGCCGCCAGGCAGGCCGGCATTCGCATTCCCACCCTTTGCTATTTGAAGGACATCAATGAAATCGGCGCCTGCCGCATGTGCGTGGTAGACTCCGGTGCCCGTTCCCTGCAGGCTGCCTGCGTGCTGCCCGCGTCCCAGGGCATGAAGGTTAAGACCAACACGCCCCAGATTCGCGAGTTCCGCAAGCATATGCTCGAGCTCATCCTCTCCACCCATGAGAAGAAGTGCCTGAGCTGCATCCGCAGCAAGAACTGCGAACTGCAGGCGCTGTGTAAAGAACTGGGCGTCGAGGACGAAGACCGTTACGCCGGCGAGAAGATCAAGTACACCATCGACGATCTTTCTCCCTCCATCGTTCGCGACAACAACAAGTGCGTGCTCTGCCGCCGCTGCGTCGCCGTCTGCTCCAAAATCCAGAACGTCGGCGTCATCGGGCCGGTCAACCGCGGCTTCAAGACGGCTATCGAGTCTCCCTGGGAGATGCATCTCAGCGAGATGAGCTGCATCAACTGCGGCCAGTGCATCGTCAACTGCCCCGTCGGCGCGCTCTATGAGAAGGACGACACCAAGAAGGTGTGGGATCTGCTGAAGGATCCGAACAAGCACGTGGTCGTGCAGCCAGCGCCCGCCGTCCGCGCTGCCCTGGGCGAGGAATTCGGCCTGCCGATGGGCACGTCCGTGACCGGCAAGATGGCCACTGCCCTGAAGCGCCTTGGCTTTGACAAGGTCTTCGACACCGACTTCGGCGCCGACCTGACCATCATGGAAGAGGCCAACGAGCTGGTTGAGCGCATCACCAACGGCGGCGTGCTGCCCATGATCACCTCCTGCTCCCCCGGCTGGATCAAGTACTGCGAGACCTATCATCCGGACTTCCTGCCGAACGTGTCCAGCTGCAAGTCTCCTCACGAGATGCTGGGCGCCATGGTCAAGACCTACTACGCCGAAAAAGCGGGTATCGATCCCAAGGACATCGCGGTCGTTTCCGTCATGCCCTGCACGGCGAAGAAGTTCGAGGCGGCCCGTCCTGAGCTCGGCCATAACGGCCTGGCGGACGTGGACGTGGTCATCACCACCCGCGAGCTGGCCCGCATGATCAAGGAAGCCAACATTGAATTCACCGCCCTTCCCGACGGCGACTTCGACAGCCTGATGGGCGAAAGCACCGGCGCGGCCGTCATCTTCGGCGCCACCGGCGGCGTCATGGAGGCTGCCCTGCGCACCGCCTATGAGACCATCACCGGCAAGGTCCTGGAGAACGTAGAATTCCACGATGTCCGCGGCATCAAGGGCATTAAGGAAGCCGAAGTCGATATCGGCGGCACCAAGGTATGCGTGGCTGTGGCCAGCGGCACCGGCAATGCCACCAAGCTGCTTGAGATGGCCAAGAGCGGCGAGAAGAACTACACCTTCATCGAGGTTATGGCCTGCCCCGGCGGCTGCGTCAACGGCGGTGGTCAGCCCATCGTCTCTGCGCAGACCAAGATGGACGTGGATGTCCGCGTTGAGCGCGCCAAGGCCCTGTATGGCGAGGATCGCGCCAAGGCGCTGCGCAAGAGCCACGAGAATTCCGAGATCAAGCAGATCTACGAAGACTATCTCACCAAGCCCGGCAGCCATCTGGCTCACGAGCTGCTGCACACCCATTACCAGAAGCGCGAGAAGTATTCCCGCTGATTTCCGGTTTTTCGCCGCTGAATGACGGTGAAGCATTGGGACGCAAAAAGACGCCGCGTTTGCGGCGTCTTTTTTATACCCTTTATGAATGCCCGCAGATATCAAAACGCCTTTTGCCGCAGGCGTTTTATCTCTCCGGTTTCAGCGCGCCTGTCGTCTCAATGATATCCGCACCGAGCTCCCCTACGGCTCTGTCATATTCCTGGCGTTCCGAAAGGATCCACACGCCCAGTTTTGCAAAGCGGTGAACAAGCCGCGCCAGCTCGCGGGTCGCGGGAGGATTCCTGTTCCACGACGTCATCCTGTTGTCGAAGCGAAGCCATACGCACAGGTCATTGTCCGCCAGCGCGCCTTTTATGGTTTCAAGAGTCTCCTCATCCACAAAGCCGTCGTAATGGATCGTTGCCCGCGGCAGCGCTTCGACAGCCCTGCGCGCAAAACCGATTGTGGAACAGGTAATCCCGATGTGGTCGGCCAGACCGGCCTGCCTGATCTCTCCGAACAAGAGAGCTCGCTGCGATTCCGTGAAGCGCTCGATCACGTTGTCGATCTTAAGCGGAACGCCAGTTTCTCGGCTGAGGGAAAGCGCATCCCCCAGCAGCGGCAGCGGCTCACCTGAAAACACCGGTGAAAACCATCCGCCGAATTCCAATTCCCGCGCCTCGTTCAGCGTCAGCGCCGATATGGGCAGGCTGTCCGGCAGCGGGGCGCCATCCCGTCGGCGTCCCGTGCGGTTAACTGTGCTGTCATGCAGGATGACACAATGGTCATCGCTGGTAAACTTCGGATCCAGTTCGATGATCCCGTAACCCTGCGCCACGGCAGCGCGAAACGCGCTCATGGTATTTTCCGGATACTCTGTGCTCACGCCCCTGTGCGCCTGGAGAATGACGCGGTTCATGCCCATTCGCCTCCCTGCCGGCACGCCCCCGGCTGGAGGGTGACGTTCGTCCCGGCTGTATAAACGCAAAGCTCTTTCTCTCCGCTGTACGCGCGAACGATGTCCGCCGCGAAAGGCATCTGAAAGCTGCGCTGCGTTCCCGGTTCAACCCGCATGGCAACGGGTGCGTCTTCATCATTCCCGGAAAAGCGACAGGTCGTGATCGGCTCCGAAAGCGGATTCACCAGCGTCGCTTGCCTTCCATCCACAAACGCCCAAACCACCGCGCCTTCCCGGAAGAGGCACACGCCCTCGACGCCGGGCTCATCACGAATCGCGTCGATATCTCTGCGCAGCGTCAGGCCGGTTCCGCCGTCAAATGCATGCAGACCGACAATCGTTTTCACCCCGTGACGACTCGTTCCGCGGGCCACTTCCCTCACCCATTCCGGCCCCTTATTGTATGACAGGCTGTAAGCCATTGGAAGGAAGGCATCCATGAGCTTTGACAGATCGCCATAATTCTGGCCGTAATGGAGGTCTGAAAACGCCAGGTCGTCGTAGGCGCCCTCCGGCATCAGCGCGGCGCTGACGCACACGCCGTCCTTTTGCGCCCGAACGGCGGATGACAGCGCGTCGGCAAAGGCAACCACGTCCCGGCGCCTCGCCTGGGCCAGGCGAATCACATCCTGATCCCCGCTGCGGAAGGCGTCGAAAATCGCTTCGCTTTCCGGCGGTTCGGCACAGAACGTCCTGTCCATCAGAGTGCGCACATGGGCAATGTCGACGCCCTGTGCCGCATATCGGGCCTGATCCGCTTCACTCCAGCCATAAATCAGGTGATTATATCGGATGTAATCCAGGTGAACGCCATCCAGATCATAACGCCGCGTCACGTCCGCCAGCACTTCCTGCATAAAGCGGGTATATGCCGCATCGCTGATGCTCACGATACCGCGGTCGCGGCCCCTCACGTAATGATACAGTCCGGACTGGGGATGCTCTGCCTTATAGCGCTCGTCGGAGGCGGATGTGAACCACGCGTGCAGGCGCATGCCGCGACCGTGCGCCGCTTCAATTGCCTCGCGCAGCAGATCCCGCCCGGGCTCCATGGCAGGCGTCAGCGATGAAAGGAAAGCTGTCGTCCCGGCCAAACCCTTTGTGAGAAAAAATACATCCGTAACGCCTGCCCGTTCGCAGGCCTCAAATACAGCCGCCGTTCCCCTGACGCGTATGCTTTCGGGCCACATCCATACGCCCAGCATCAGACACCCCACCTTTCCGCAAACCTTCTTCATTCCTTCATTTCATTCGACATTTTGCATGTAAATTCCTTCAATGCCCTGTCTGCCGCCAAATGTGTCATTATTTCGACGTCCTACCTCCGGGAAGTGTTTCTGCAGTTTCAAAGAAGTATAAAAATTCTATGACAGCAAGGGATTCGGCGATTCAACAGCGAATTATTATATATTCTATGTTCTGTATTCGGACACCGAGACATGATTATACAGTTGAGGAGATGACATTATGGATACTATCAAGCCGATCACCCGGTTTGAAGACGCGCCGGAATACGCGGCCTTCCTGGAGCGGTGGCAGGAAATGAACAAAGCCGTGGGTGGGGATGACCCCTACTTTGTGTGCCATGATTCTCCTCTTACCGATACGTCCCTGATGGATGGACAGCGCGTTCTCAATTTCGGTTCGTACAACTACGTGGGCATGTCTGGCCGGAAAGAAGTCAGCGAGGCTGCCAAGGAGGCCATTGACCGCTATGGCACAAGCGCAAGCGGCAGCCGCCTGCTCGCGGGCGAAAAGACGCTCTATAAGACGCTCGAAAAAGAGCTGGCGGAGTGGAAGCATGCCGAAGATTGCCTCGTTCTGGTCAGCGGTTTTGGCACCAACCAGACGTTCGTGGGCAATTTCTGCGGTGAAGGCGACCTGATTCTCTACGACGTGCTGGCACACAACAGCATCTGGCAGGGCTGCCAGATGAGCAAGGCCGTGGCGCGGCCCTTCCCGCACAATAACATCGCCGCGCTGGAGCGTATCCTCGCCTCCCGGCGCGAGCGCTACGCGAAGGTGCTGATCGTCATCGAAGGCGCCTACAGTATGGACGGCGACGTCGCTCCCGTGCCCGAATTCGTCGCGCTGAAGAAAAAATATGGCTGTTTCCTGATGGTTGACGAGGCGCATTCATCCTGCGTGCTGGGCGAAACCGGCGGCGGTGTGGATGAGTATTTCAACCTGCAGCCCGGCGAGATCGACATCAAGATGGGCACACTCTCCAAGGGATTGGGCGCCTGCGGCGGTTATCTGGCCGGAAGCCGCGCGATTATCGAATACATGCGCTATAGCCTGCCGGGCTTCGTGTTCTCTGTGGGCATCTCGCCCGCTCTGGCGGCGGCCGCCCTGACATCCCAGCGCCTGCTGAGGAGCGATCCGTCCATCATGCGGCGTCTGCATGAGAACATCGACACCTTCGTTTCCGAAGCCAGAAAGCGCGGCTTGGATACATGCCTGGCTGGCAAGACAGCCATCATCCCCGTTATGGTCGGGCCGGACACGGACGCCTACCGCCTGTCCATCGCCATGAAGCACGCGGGCGTTTTTGTGCCGCCGGCAGTGTTTCCCGCCGTGCCGCGCGGCAAGGCGAGGCTCCGCTTCTGCGTCATTTCCGAGCACACCCGCGAGGAAATTGTGACCGCCCTGGATACCCTTGTCCGCGTGGCGGCCGAGGAGGGGATCACCCTTCCCGCCCCTGCCGGGGAATGACCTGCTGACGATTGATCAGCCCGGGCCCGCAGCTCATTCGGCTTTTGTTTAGAGCCGTTGAGCCGGGCCCATATTTCGTTTTGGCAGACAATATCCGGCATCATCGCGCGGCAGTCCTTCAGGCGCCGCTGGCCGCGCATTTATGTGCGTGTGAGTCCTTTGGTTTTGTTTTCCTAATTATTACCGCTTTTCACATGCCGCATCCTTTCTCGCCCTGCCAAATCTGAATATTTGTCTAAATAGTGTTTTTTTCGAACAATATATGTTAATAATTTTGAGTTTTGGTATTGCTTTTTCTTCTGGAACCATGTAGAATGGTAATGGCGACTATAATATAGGAGGTGTTCCAATTTGAATTACGCAGAAGAGTCCCTGCGTTTGCACAAGGAGTGGCAGGGCAAGATCGAGGTCGTTTCCCGCGTCCCTGTCAAGAGCAAGGAAGACCTTTCTCTGGCATATACCCCCGGCGTCGCTCAACCCTGTCTGGAAATCCAGAAAGACTACAGCAAATCTTTTGAACTGACCAGGCGCCACAATCTCGTGGCCGTCATCACCGACGGCACGGCCGTACTGGGCCTGGGCGACATTGGCCCTGAGGCCGGCATGCCCGTCATGGAGGGCAAATGCGCCCTGTTCAAGGCCTTCGGCGATGTGGACGCCTTCCCGCTTTGCATCCGCAGCAAGGACGTTGACGAAATCGTCCGCACCATCTATCTGATCTCCGGCAGCTTCGGCGGCATCAACCTGGAAGACATTGCCGCGCCGCGCTGCTTCGAAATCGAGCGCAGGTTGAAGGAAATCTGTGATATCCCCGTCTTCCACGACGACCAGCACGGCACCGCCATCGTGGTAGGCGCGGCGATGATCAATGCCCTGCGCGTTGTCGGCAAGGACATCGGCGATGCGAAGGTGGTCATCAACGGCGCCGGTTCCGCCGGCATTGCCATTGGCAAGCACCTGATGGATCTGGGCGTGAAGCACCTGAAGATGGTGGATCGCTTCGGCATCCTCTGCGAAGGTGAACAGATGAACCCCGCCCAGGCCGAGATGGCCGCGATCACCAACCCCGAGAAATTCAGCGGCAAGCTGGCGGACGCCCTGAAGGGCGCAGACGTGTTCGTTGGCGTCAGCGCACCGCACATCGTCTCCAAGGAGATGGTCGCCTCCATGGCTCCGGGCGCCATTGTGTTCCCCATGGCCAATCCCGTTCCGGAAATTGAGCCTGACGAGGCGCTGGAAGCCGGAGCGGCCGTGGTCGGCACCGGTCGCAGCGACCATCCCAACCAGATCAACAATGTGCTGGTCTTCCCCGGCCTGTTCCGCGGTGCGCTGGACGTTCAGGCCAAGGACATCAACCTGCCCATGAAACTGGCGGCGTCTCACGCGCTGGCCAACCTGGTCTCTGCGGAAGAGCTGAGCGCCACTTACATCCTGCCCCCGGCCTTTGACAAGCGCGTCGGCCCCGCCGTGGCCAGAGCCGTGGCGCAGGCAGCCAGAGACAGCGGCGTCGCGCGGCTGTGAACTCGCCGAACGCCACAGAACATTGAACTGACGGAGGGAAAAGTATGAGCAAACCCAAGCACGCAGCGGGCAGAAAGCCTTTGCGGCTGTTCAACCTGCCCTGGCAAGCTTTCCTGATCATCACCGCAGTGGTTCTGGCCGCCACATATCTGGGCGTACTGCCCAAAGGCATGGCCGGCTGTTTCCTGTTTATGATGGTGCTGGGCGAGATCCTGGCCTGGATCGGCGATCACACGCCCATCATCAAGGATTTCTTGGGCGGCGGCGCCATCGTGTGCATTTTCGGCTCGGCGCTGCTGGTCTACTTCGGCATCCTCCCCGGCACCAAGGTGATTGAAGCCGCCAATGAAGCGGGAGAGATGGTAAAACAGACCGTTCCGAACATGACGCTGCCTCTCGGCAATCTCGACCTGGTAGGCAACATCGGCACGTTCTTCAAGACCACCGGCGGCTTCCTGGATTGGTATATCGCCGCCCTGATCACCGGCTCCATCCTCGGCATGAACCGCAAACTGCTGATGAAGGCCGCAGCCCGCTATTTCCCGGCCATCTTCGGCGGCCTGATCGTGGCTTTCGGCGCCTGCATGGGCGTGGCTCATCTGATGGGCTATCCCGTGATGAACGCGCTGTTGCTCATCGCCCTGCCCATCATGGGCGGCGGCATGGGCGCCGGCGCGACGCCGCTGTCCAAAATCTTTGAGAGCAGCTCAAGTATGAGCGCGGCGGATGCCCTGTCCATCATGACGCCCGCTGTAGCCATCGGCAACGCGGTGTCCATCGTATTGGCCGGCATCCTGGTGAAGATCATGGTGGGCCGCCTGAACGGCAAGGGCCAGCTGATGCGCGCCGGCAGCATGGATCCCAAAGAGTTGGAAATCAGCCCCGAAATGCAGGCGAAGCGCGACCATATCGAGGTGAAGAACCTGGGCATCGGCCTGCTGGTCTCCGGCGCGTTCTTTGCCTGGGGCTACATCCTGCAGGGCGCTTGGAACGCCCTGGGCACCGGCGTTACCATCCACGCCTACGCCTGGATGATCATCTCCGTAGCCGTGTGCAAGATCACGAACATCGTGCCGGAGTCCGTGGAAGTAGCCTGCTATCAGTGGTTCCAGTTCATCATGAAGAACCTGACCCATATGCTGCTGGTAGGCATCGGCATCTGCTATCTGGATATCGGCACCGTCATCACCACCTTCAGCTGGACCTATCTGGCGCTGTGTGCGGCGACCTGCGTCGGCGCGTTCATCGGTGCGGCCCTTATCGGCAGACTGGTGGGCTTCTATCCCTTCGAAGCTGGCGTCACGGCTGGCCTGTGCATGAGCAACATGGGCGGCACCGGCGACGTGGCCGTTTTGTCTGCCGCCGACCGCATGGAACTGATGCCCTTCGCTCAGATCTCCTCCCGCCTGGGCGGCGCCATCATCCTGCTGATCGCCAGCCTGATGCTGTCCCTGCTGGCGCAATATCTGGTCGTATCCAATCCCGAGGTCGCCATGCGGACGCTGGAAGCGGTGAAGACCGCCTCCATGACGATCGCCGGCGTGTAAGCGAACAAACAGAAAAAGCCGACGGCATAGCCGCCGGCTTTTTCTTTATTCCCGCCCTGCATTCGGCGCCGTTTTCATCATAAAATTTTGCTTGATATGCGGCCGGATTTCCGTTATACTACGAAAAGCGGCAAAGAGTTGTTCCCCCGGCAGGCACGCCGCGCATCGTTTCAACATCCCTTCAAGCAGGAGTGATATTACGTGGAGCTCAAATATGTTTCGATCCGCTACGACGGCGACTACGACGCCCTTGCAAAGCGTCTGCTCATCAACGAAGACTGCGAGGAAGAATTCCGTGACGTCTTCGAAGCCTGCGTTAAAATCGCCAATCCCAAGGGTGTGTTCGGTCAGTGCGCCGTTTCCCAGCGCGACGACCTGACCTTTGTGGACGGGAGGCAGTTCAACAGCCGGGTGCTCTCGGTCAATTTCAGGGGGCTTTCGCGAGCCTTCCCCTACGTAATTACCTGTGGACGGGAACTGTACGATTATGCCCGTGCGACGGACGATCCGCTGTATCGCTACTGGATCGACTCCTTTTCCGAAGCCGCCCTGCGCGCGGTCGGCGTGAAAGTCCGGCAAAGCGTTCAGGAAACCTATGGGCTGGGCCGCATCAACAGCGTCAATCCCGGTTCCCTGGCGGATTTTCCCCTGCCCTGTCAACGGCCGTTGTTTGACATACTGGGCGACGGCCCCGACAGCATCGGCCTGGAACTGACGCCTTCCTTCCTCATGCTGCCCTATAAGTCCGGTTCCGGCATCTACTTTGAATCCGAACGGCACTATGAAAACTGCGCGCTCTGCCCGCGTCTGAACTGCCCGGGCCGCCGCATGCCGTACAGTGAGGAAATGGTGCAGGCCTACGGTCTGCAGGCCCCCTCGGAAGAAGGCCATGCCTGCGCCTCCGCCCCACGGAATTGACCTCAGATATACGGACGAAGGCGTTCAAACACGGCACGGTAAGCCTCAGGGTCCATATGCACGCCATCGACCGTATGATCGAGCAGCAGGTTCCCTTCAGCGTCCTTGATGCCGTCGTTGACGTCGATGTAGCGGCAGCCGAATTCCGCAGCCAGCGCCTCCACCATGCGGTTTGCCCTGTTCACGTTTTCATTGGTGCGGGTGGCTATGGCCGGATTTTGCCTGGCGCGGGGATGATTCCTGTTGACGGGATAATATGCCATCATATAGATAATGGCGTCCGGCAGTTCGCGGCGCGCGATCTCAAGGATCCTGCGATAGTTTTTCGAGAGATGCACAAACCAATCCTCTCCATTCTCCATGGCTCGGATGTCGTTTGTGCCAATGTTGATGAACACTTTGGAAGGTTTGAGGTCCAGCAGCATCACGTCGATGGCTTCAAGGAATTCATCCGTGGTATAACCGCCGATGCCGCGATTGTAGACGAGCGGCAGGCCTTCGGTAGCGCAGAACTCGCAAATTGGGAACTGCTCCATCAGCGATGAACCGGTGAAAAGAATCTGCCCGGGCTTCACATAGCGATTTCTCTGCCGGAAAGACCGAAGTTTATTGTCCTTCTCCGTCTGAAAGTATGGCATAAGGGTTTTCATGATCTGATCCTGTTCCGACATATCGTTCTCTCCTCTCATATCCCGATCCTCTTTCAGTCAAATGCTGATTTTTCCCATAACAACCGGATGCCGCGCTCCCGTGACAGACGGCACGTTGTTGCAACCGCCGTGCACACATTCGTTGGCGAGCACTGCGAACGCGATGGCTTCCTTGGCTTCGCTGTCATACCCCAGGTCCTCGTTGAGCATCACGGGAATGGTCAGAACCGAACGGATGTCTCGCATGAGCGTGGGATTGCGGCTGCCTCCGCCGCCGATCACAAGGCAATCCGGCTGAACGGTGCAATGATCACGAATGGCAATCCGGATGCACTCTGCGGTAAAGCGGGTGACCGTGGCCATCAGGTTCGTCCCGCTCAGCCCCAGGCTGCGGGCTTTTTCCGTCAGCGCGTCCACATAGGATGCCCCATAAGCCTCCCGCCCGGTTGTTTTGGGCGGTTTTCTTTTGAGATACGGATCCTCCATCATAAAAGCCAGCAGTTCGCCGCTGCAGACGCCCTGGGCGGCCATGGCCCCATCCACGTCACAGCGGAGCGCGCCGCCGGTAAGGCGCGCGGCGAGCTGATCCATGACCATGTTGCCGGGGCCTGTGTCAAAGGCAAAGGTGTCCTCCGGCGCGCCGCCGCGGGGCAGCACGGTCAGGTTCGCGATGCCGCCGATATTTTGCAAACCCACCGTCTGATCTTCCCTGCGGTAAAGCAGGTATTCGGCATAGGGCACAAGCGGAGCACCCTGCCCACCGGCGGCCAGATCGCGCACCCGGAAATCGCTGACCACAGGGCAGCGCATCCCTTCGCAAATGACGGACGCCTCGCCGGGCTGAAGGGTGCCCCGCACCATGCGTCCGGCATAGGGTTCAGCGTCAGGCGCGTGATACAGGGTCTGCCCGTGGCTGCCCACCAGGTCGACAGATTCTGTCGATACGCCCGCCTGCTCGCACACGGCGCGGCAGGCTTCCAGGGAAAGCTGGCCCAGCAGGAAACTGAACAGGCACAGATCCCGGCTGCCGCCCGCATCACCCGCCGCCAGTCGAAGGATTTCCTTCCGAAACTGATCGGAATACGGGACCGACACAAAGCCCAGGCATGTCAGCCGGGTGGACAAGCCATGCCCGGAAATCTCCACCAGCGCGGCGTCCATGCCGTCCGCAGACGTACCGCTCATCAGGCCGATGACGCGCAGGGATTCCCTGCTCCAGAGCTCCTGCAGCGACCGCATGGGTTCATTCCCTCCCTATCTTCTGTCATTCTCCCCGCAGACAGGAATATCCGCCGGCAGCGACGCGGCCAGCGCAAAAACAGCTTCGTACATCACGCGCCTGAACTCCCATGTGGCCTGCCCGTTTGCCTCCCGATAGAACAGCCGGTTTGTCATCGTCACCACGCCGACGCCGTGCGAACGGGAGAACCAGATGCCCGTGCCGGTGAAGCCGGTATGGCCGCATCCGTGCGGATATGACAGCCCTGTCTGCAGGCCAAGGCCCCGCCCGGGCGCGCCGGGCTGTTCACGCTGCGCTTCCAGGATAATCGGTTCATCGGTCGTCATGCAGTAACGGCACAGGCGCTCATAGGCCAATGCGTCGGCAAAAATACCCGCATGGCCGGACACGCCGTTGAAATAATAGTGGCAGTTGCCGTCGTTCGCCTCGCCGACAACCGGCTTGTCCAGCGGGCGGAAGCCGCCGAAAGAAAGACCCCGTTCGCGGCACATTTCCATTTCGATCGGATTGCCATAGCTGGAAGGAACGATCGACAGCGTCCTGTCGGGACAGTATGTCATTCGGCCCAGTCCGAGCGGCTCCACCAAATCCTCGCGCAGGCAGACATCCAGCGGCTTGCCCTGCACGCGCTCGATCACTTTTCCCAGCAGCATGAAGTTCAGGTCTGAATACACGACGCCCTGCGTCCTTTCGGTATGCTGAAGGACATATTTGAGCGCGGTGAAAAAATCCTCCCCACGCCGCGTATAGAAGGGATACCAATCGACCAACGTTGACGTGTGTGTGAGGAGATGGCGCAGCTCTACGCCCGCCAGCCTGCCGCGCAGCCAGTCATCTTCCATGAGCTCCGGCAGGCAGGCGCACAGCGGATCGCACAGGGCCAGTTTGCCCGCGGCCATCAGGCGCAGCGTCTGCGTCCCGGTGGCGATTTTGGTCAGGCTTGCCACGTCGAACAGGGAGTCCTCCTCCGCCTCGCCCACGCACACCGCAGCCAACGTTTCATGGGCGTTGAATACCCGCACACAGGCCGACGGGAAATAGCCGGCGGCGCGGTAACGCCCGGCAATATCCTCCACAACGCGCTCCAGCCGCCTTTTCAGCCTCTCCATGCCGCTCCGCCTCCTTCTTTCACCATTATAGCATGGGACGCCATAAAACGCCACAGGCAACCGCTGATATGTCGCAATCTGATTTCAGAAAAAAACAGGGGGGCGATTCTCTGCGTTTCGAGAATCGCTCCCCATATCTCCTGACCGGATGCGCTCACTTGGAATAATCCCCGTAGATTTCGCGGTATCGGGACGGCGTGCAGTTCTTGACGGTTCTGAACACCCTGTTGAATGTCGCGATGCTGCTGAAGCCCACGCTCTCAGCGATGTCCTGAATGAAGCGCCGGGAATGGATCAGCAGCTCAGAGGCCATATTAACGCGCTTTGTGCGCAGGTAATCCGAGAAGGGAACCCCGAACTGCTGCTTGAAGATGCGCGAAAAATAGCACTTGGAAAACCCTGTAAACGCGCTCACGTCGTCCAGCGTGATGTCCTTCATGTAATTCTGGTCGATGTATAGCCGCGCGCTGTCCATGATTTCCGGATCCGTCTTCTTACTGCGCATGTCGTAGCGGCGCAGTTCGCGGGCCATGTTGAGCTGGCCCAGGCGCGCGTACAACTGAAGCAGATAGGAATAGCAAATGCTGTTCCACAGGAATTCCTTCTTTTCGTAGCAATTCACGATCTGCATCAGCAGCGCGCGGATCGATTCCTGTGCCTCGGGCTGATCCGTCAGATAGAGCGGAATCCTCAGAAGCTCGTCAATGAGCTGCATATCGCGCATGGTGAAGATGTTGTCCGGCTCAAACAGCAGCAGGTAACGGGCGCTCCCTTCGTTCATGGTCAGGCTGTGCTCCCAGTTCGGCGGGATGATGAGCACCTCGTCAGCCTGCACGTGATAGCAGAAATCCGACACCGTGTAGATCACTTCGCCCCGGATGGGCATGATAATCTCCACAGCCGAATGGAAGTGCTTCTCATACTGCCAGGGTGTTTCGGAATACCATACGCGAAGCGACGAGTGATCGATGTAAGTGACATACTCCTGAGCGCCCCTCAGGATGCGGAATCCATCTGGAAAACGGCTGCGCGACATGGCCGCCTGTTCACTGTTTTCCATCATCGCACCTCCGTTCAAAACAATTAACCCTTCACGCTGCCCAGAGCCATGCCCGTGACAAAGTATTTCTGGAGGAAGGGATAAACCACCAGAATCGGCACCGTCGAGATCACGGTGATGGCGCAGCGGATGGTGACCGGCGTGGTCTTTGCGCTGCTTGAATTGGTAAGGGCGTCGACCGAGGCCTTGGCCGCGTTGGCGCTCTGCTGGGTGGTTGCCAGCTTCATCTTCAACAGATACTGCAGGCTGTGCAGATAGCTCTTGCCAGCGCAGTACAGGTGGGTGTCGAACCAGCTGTTCCAGCTGCCGACGGCCACGAACAGGGCCACGGTGGCCAACACCGGCATGCACAGCGGAAAGATGATCTGCCAGTAGACCCGGATGTCTCCCGCGCCGTCGATTCGGGCAGACTCCACCAGCGCCTCGGGCAGGCCTGCGATGTAAGTGCGCAGCACGATCATATTGAAGCAGGAGAACATCGTCGGAATGATGTACACCCAATAAGACTTGCTCAGGCGCAGGGTTTTGGAAATCAGCAGGTAATTCGGGATCAGGCCGGCGTTGACATACATCGTCAGGATCATCACCATGGTGATGAACTTGCGCAGCACATACTCCCTGCGGGCAAGGGCATAAGCCAGCATGCCGGTCCAGAACAGGTTCAGCAGCGTGATGATGATCGTCTTGCTTGCTGAGATCCAAGCGGCCTGGTACACGGCGGGATCCTGCAGGATGGACTGATAGCTTTTAAGGCTCCACACGCGCGGCCACATTCCGATGCCGCCCTTAAGGGCGTCCGTGCCGTCGTTGAAGGAGTAGGCGACGGTGTTGATGACCGGATACAGCGTTACAAACATTAACAGAACCAGGAAAACGGTGTTGACCACTGGAAACACGACATCATTGTGCCTGTGCGACTTTTTACCATACTGGATTGCGTTCGTCATGTCCGTTTCCCTCCCCTACACCAATGTATCTTCGCCGAGTCTCTTCGCGATGAAGTTCGCAGAGACGAGCAGAATGATGGCGACGACGCTCTTGAACATGCCGGCGGCTGTGGCAACGCCGATGTCCATCTGCTGGGTGCCGTATTCAAGCACGAAGATGTCGATCGTCCTGGAATAGTTGGCCACCAGACCGTTGCCCAGCAGGTACTGGATTTCAAAGCCAGCCTCCATCAGGTGGCCGATGTTCATGATCAGCAGAATGATGAACGTCGAGCGGATGCCGGGGAGCGTGACGTGCAGGATGCGGTGGAACCGGCCCGCGCCGTCGATTGCCGCGGCCTCATACAGGCTCGGGTCGATACTCGTCATCGCTGAAATGTAGATGATCGTGCCCCAGCCGACTTCTTTCCACACATTGATGACGCCGACCAGCCACCAGAAGTATTTGCCCTCGCCCAGCCAGAACACGGGTGACTTGATGATTCCGGTGCTGGTGAGAAGCGCGTTGACGGGGCCGTTGGTCGCGAATATGTTCTGCGACATGGCCACAACGATGACCATGGACAGAAAGTGCGGAAGGTAGGTTACGGTCTGCACCGTGCGCTTGAAGCCGCGGTTGCGCACCTCGTTGAGCAGAATGGCCAGCAGGATGGCTGAGACCGTGCCGAACACGAGGTTGATGACGCTCATGGCCAGCGTGTTGCGAACGGTGATGAAAAAGTCCGGCCGACTGAACAGCCACTTGAAATTCCCCAGGCCTATAAAGGGCGTGATGCCCTTGGCTACGAGCTTGCGGTTGCCATAATCCTTAAAGGCATTGATCCAGCCCCACATGGGCGCGTAGTTGAACAGCAGCACGTACAGCAGCATCGGCACCGACATTGCGGCCAGTTGCCACTGTTTACATAGCGTGCCGAAAAACCCGCCCTTGCGCGGTCGCGTTTTCCTGCCGGATTTGCTTGCGAGATCTGTCATGCCCTCTTTGCCCCCTCGAGTGATATTCTATCGCCTGGTTTTTCAAATACTGGTTCCCCGGACATCGCCCGGGAAACCAGTATTTGAAAAACCAAGGGGGAGAGAAGATACTCTCCCCCAAGAATCAGCTTGATTATTCGCCATAGTAGGCGGCAACCAGCTTCAGAACCTCTTCATGCATGAAGTTGCTGTAGACTTCGCAGGAAGGATTGATGTCCTCGACGAACTTGTCCCACTTGGCGTCGAACTCAGCCGGATCGGCCATGATGACAGCGGGCAGCTCGGTGTCCTGGATGTTCAGGAAGTCGTTGTAATCCTTCTGGATGGGAGCCTTGTCGATCTGCCAGGCTTCGCCATAGGGCGCCAGCTCGATGGGCGGGTTCACGAAGTCCGCGAACTTGCTGTAGCCGTAAGCCGCCAGGAATTCCTTGTCGTAGTCGTTCATCAGACCGAACACGATCTCATCCTGGTTGCCAACCTCCCAGCAGTTGCCGGCCAGGTCGCCCTCGAGGATCCAGCCCTGACGCTTCGGGCTGCTCTCGAAGAACGCACGGGCCTTGTTGTGGCGCTGCCACTCGACATCCTGGGTGTTGGCGTACTGCTCGGCGGTCATCGTCAGGCGGCCATCAACGATGGAGTAATCCTCGCCCTCGACGCCCCAGTTGAACAGCAGCTGCCAGTCTTCATCCAGCATTCTCTCCCACATGGCCACGATGCGCTCGGGGCACTCGCAGCTCACGCTGATGCCGAAGCCGCGATCCAGGTTCGGCAGGGAGCCGTTCAGATAATGCTCTTCGATGGTCCAGCCCTCAGGCAGGAGACCTTCAACATCGTCCTCGTCGTAGACGAGGCCCAGGGCCACATAGGTGTTCTCGTATTTCTGGTCGGACAGCAGCGCGTTGTTGGCATCGCCAAAGTCCCAGGCCTGGTCAAACATGCCCAGAACGATGCCGGAGGACAGCTGCGCGATGTACTGGTCATAGCTCATGACGAAGGTATCCGCGCTGATGATGCCCTTCTGGAACTCCTCGTTCAGCTTCTTGTAGTAGGGCTTGGCGTAGGCACGGTTGATGAAAGTTTCGGTGGGATAGTCGTCGCTGTTGATGTCGATCAGCACCTCACCGTCGTTCGGACGGCCCATCAGATGCTGCACGGGGTTGATCAGGCAGAAGCGGCGCCAGTCCTCGCACAGGATGTCAAAGCCGATGTAGGGGGTGCCGTCGGCGTTGGTGGGATTGGCTTCGAGGAACTTCTCGATCAGGTCAAAGTACTCGTCCAGTGTGTGAATCTCGGGATAGCCGGCCCAGGCCAGAACCTGCTTCTGGATGAAGAAGGCGGGGCCGCCAACGGACAGGGCGATCTGCGGGCCATCCGGCAGGCCGTAGTTGGGGATGATGTACATGACATCTTCGCCGGTGTCCTCATCCTTGGTGATGATGCGGTTCTTCTGGGGCTCGATGTGGGCCCACAGGTTCGGGGTATCCTCGGGGTTGACGTAGTCCAGCAGGTTGATCAGCGCGCCGGCGTCGATCAGCATCTCAGCGCTGTTGCCGCCATCGAACAGGTCCGGCAGATCCTCAAGGTCCGACAGTTTGAGGCCAAGAGTTTCGTTCAGGTCGCCGGCCAGGAACTCGAACTCAAAGGTGACGCCGAATTCCTCTTCGATCTTCTTGTAGATCTTGTTGTCCTCGTAGGGCTGATCGCCGGGATCGCCGCGGAACACGGTCAGCTTAATGGGCTCGAGATCACCGTCGGCCAGAGCCGCCGGCATCATAGCGAGTGCCATTGCAAGCACGAGCAGGATAGACAGCAGTTTCCTCATGATGTTTTCCTCCCTTGCATATTTACCCGAGCATCGGTTGCTCTGTACATTCATTAAACCACCGATCAGGCAATCGAGAAAGGGATGGTATGATCACCAGTTGTTCTATTCCTTCTCATTCTTTGTTTTTACGTGGTCTTCATCGTCAGAAATCATCACAAATGATAACTCCGCTGCCGGCTTCCCGAATGCGCGCCGGGGTTCTTCCCCGGCGCGCCGACCTCTGTTACAGCCTGGCTTCCCAGCGATCGCACCAAACCAGCTCGTCGTGCTGTCCCTTGAAAGGCGATTTGCCCGTTAGCTTTTCAACCAGGGCATGAATATACTCCTTCGTAGGCGCGTAGGCGTTGATGAAGGTCTTCATCATGGGCACGTCAATCAGGTGATTGGTGTAATTCAGGCTGACGCAAACCGTGGGCAGTTCGGTCACATACCACGGTACCTCCGGCGAGTGGCCCATGGAATAAACCAGGCGATTGTTGTTGGTCTGGGCATAGCCGCGCATGTGGATCACAGACAGGCAGAGATCGTAATTCCGCCTGATTTCCTCCATGGATTTCTTGGCCATCAGGCGGAAGCGGTTGGCCGGATTGGGGCCTTCCATCTCCAGCTCGTAGAAGTCCGGCTCGACCGTCACCTCGAAGCCCGCTTTGGTCAGTTCCTCCGCAATCAGCTTCTTGGCGGGATCGGTGCCATCCATGCGGCTGGCCGGCGCGCTCTGAATGTAATAGAGCAGCACGCGCTTCTTTTCAGCCGGATTGATGGGCAACAGCTTCTGCGTATCCTTGACCAGCGTAATGCTCTCGTCGGCGGCGCGGGCGGCGGCCTCATGATGCGCCGGACAACCCACCACATCGAGCCCGGCCTTTTCCGGCAGAACCAGGTGATTGAGGCCCAGCTTTGCCTTGAGGCCCAGGATGCGGTGCAGCGCGTCGGAAAGGCGTTCCTGCGAGAGCGTGCCGTCGGCCAGCGCATCCTTCATATACTGAATGTCTTCCTCGGGATCGTTGAAGAACAGCACCATGTCGCATCCGGCGGCCACCACGCCCGGGACCACCTTGCGGCGCGGGGCGGATACAGTCAGGCCGGCCATGTGCGAGGCGTCCGTGAGGATCAGGCCATTGAAGCCCAGCCGGCCGCGCAGCAGGTCGTTGAGCAGCTCGGGCGCCAATGTGGCGGGCATGATGTCCTCGTCTGCAATGCCGGGGCGCAGCTTCCGACTGTAAGCCCGCTGGCAGATGTGGCCGATCATGATGCTGTCCAGTCCGGCGTCAATCAGCTCTTTGTATACGCGGCCGAAGGTGGCGTCCCAGTCCTCTACGGACAGGTCGTTGCAGCCCATGATCAGGTGCTGGTCGCGTTCCTCGGAGCCGTCGCCCGGGAAGTGCTTGGCGGCGCAGGCCATGCCGGCCTTGTGCATTTCCTCCATGTAAGCTTTGCTGCAGGCGATGATTTTCTCCACATCGCTGCCGAAGGCGCGGGTGTTGACGATGGTATTCCGCCAGTTGGAAATCACGTCGCATATGGGGGCGAAGGTCCAGTTGCAGCCCACCGCGCTGGCCTCCCTGGCGCTCACGCGAGCCATGTCGCGCACGGTCTCCAGCGTGGTCGAAGCGCCGCAGGCAGCGCCCGTGGCCACCAGCGTACCTTCACGCACCGCGCCGTTGCCGCCCGCCTCACAATTGGCCGCGATGAGGGTCGGAATCTTGCTGTCGCGCAGGAAGGTAACGTTCTGTTCGAGCACCTCTCCGAGCGTGCCGCCCTGCCAGCGCACGCCGCCGATGTGATACTTCTCGATCAGGGTTTTCAGCGTGGCCGGATCCCGCCTGTTCGTCAGATTGATAAACAACTGGCCCACCTTTTCGTCCAGGGTCATCCCGGCGATGGCGTCTTCAACCCAGCGGATCTGTTCGTCATTCAGGAAAAACGGCTTTGCCTTCAGGTCAACCATGTGTCTTCGCCTCCCGCATGTCGTGTTTTGTTTGTGTTATCCCAATTACATTATAACATGATTATCTGAAATCCGCAACAAATCGTTACATTCCTGTTTCATCCGCGCAATGGATTTTCAAATGGATTTTCCCACCGCGCTGTGATATACTGGTCTTGCAACAAAATTAACAAAGGAAGCCTTGCCATGGATGAAAACACAGCCGTAATGCCGCGGGATGAACGGATCGATTCCCCTGCCGGCAAGCCGAAACAGATCGCCAATATGGATTATTCCGATTACATGATCCTGCTGATGGAAAGCAGAATCATACAGCCATACCGCTGAAGCAGGAGGTATCGCTTCATGAAAAACGCCATTCGCGAAGCACGAGCTCTGCTCGACCGGCTGCCCAGGGCCCGGCTGGGCTTCTTCCCGACTCCCCTGCATCGACTCGACCGGTTGTCCGCCCTGCTGGGCGTCAACCTCTACATCAAGCGGGACGATTTCACAGGCATGAACCTCTTCGGAGGCAACAAGGTGCGCAAGCTGGAATACCTGCTCGGCGCCACGGCTGCTTCCGGCGTGAAATACGCCATCACCTACGGCGCCACCCAGTCCAACCATGCCATGGAGACCGCCGCGGCCTGCCGCAGGCTCGGCATTACTCCCGTCCTGTACCTCACCGCCGTAGTGCAGCCGGACGCTGCCAGCCTGCGCGCCAACCTGCTGCTGGACCGCGTGCTGGGGGCGGAAGTGCACATCGTTCCCATCGAGCCGGGCGAAACCGAAGCCGACGCCGAGGAACGCTCCTTCCGAATGGGCGCGGCGCGCGCAGAGGCGCTGAACGCCGCCGGCCAGCCCTGCGTCGATATCCCGATGGGCGGCGCGAGCGAGCTCGGCTCCGTGGGCTTCGCGGCGGCGATGGTTGAGCTGGCGGAACAGCTGCAAGAGCTCAACGGGCTGCGTTTTTCAAGGATTTACCATTCAACAGGCACGGGCGGCACCATGGCCGGCATGCACGCGGGTCGGGCGCTGCTCGGCATGGACACCGCGATCGTCTCCGTATCCGCCAGCCCGAAGGACAAACCCTCCTACCTGAAAAAAGTGTATGACCTGAGCGCTGCGGTGCTCGACCTGCTCGGCAGTGAACGCAGGCCGGATCCCGCCGCGATGCGCCTGAACCTGACCCAGTGGCACCCCGGCTACGAACAGCCCAATGAAGCCGCCACCGAGGCCATCCTGATGCTCGCGCGGGAGGAAGGGCTGTTTGTCGATCCGGTCTACACCGGCAAGGCGCTGGCGGGGCTGCTGGCCGACGTGCGCAGCGGCGAAATCGCGCAGGGCGACACGGTGCTGTTCTGGCATACGGGCGGCGCCACCGCCCTGTTCGCCGAGCCTGAAATCCTGGGCGGCCTTTGCCGCTGACCCATATCGCAAGTGAGCGCCTTCCGTTCGTTGAATGGAAGGCGCTCACTTTGTGCTTTTTCGGATGATCTCAGCCGTCGTTCCCATCCGGCCGGGAGAAAAGCGTCAGCGTGAAGCTGAACGTGCTCCCCCGCCCCAGCTGACTGGTCACGTAAATCCGCTCGCCCATCGACTGCAGGATTTCCCGCGCGATGGACAACCCCAGCCCTGATCCGGAAGAACCTGTGCGCGACTTGTCTGCCTTGTAAAAGCGATCGAACACGTAGGGCAGGTCGGCTTCAGATATGCCGATACCCGTGTCCGATACGGACACCACGGCGTGGTCGCCTTCAGTGCGTACCTGCAGCGAGATTTCGCCGCCTTCCGGCGTGTACTTCATGGCGTTGTCCAGCAGGATCACCATCACCTGTTCGGCGCGGTCGGCGTTGGTAAGCACGTCCGGGCAGGCGGCGGGGTCGGTCAGCAGGCGGAAAGTCTGGCTCTTCTCCTTCGCCGCGACGGTGTATTTGTCCGCCAGGTCCTCGATGATCGTGCACAGGTGCACCTGCCGGACTTCCAGCGACAGCTTGCCGCTCTGCAGGCGACTCAGCTCCATCAGGTCGTCAATCAGTCGGCTGAGGCGCAGCGTCTCCCGCATGAGGATGTCGTAATAACGCATACGCGTCTCCTGGCTTTTGACCATGCCGTCGCGCAGGGGCTCGATCAGCCCGCGCATCGCGGTCAGCGGCGTGCGCAGCTCGTGGGATACGTTCGCGACATAATCGCGGCGCGTGCGTTCCAGGCGCTCGCTTTCCGTGATATCGGTAAACAGGCCCACTGCGCCCACGGTCTGCCCGTCCTCGCCCGTGACGGGATTGATGGTGGCGCGGATCAGGCGGTCGTTGGCGGCCAGATCATACACAGAAGGCACGCTGTCTGAAATCGCCCGGTCGAACGCCTGCCAGAGCATTTCGTCCGGCACAAGCGCCATGCGGTCGCTCGTCGACCTGTTGCCCGGATACAATTCCCGCATGGCCGGGTTGAAATAAGTGATCCGGCCTTCCGAATCGAGCGACACGAATCCCTCGCGCAGGCCATTGACCGACTGCTTCAGCCGGTTCCGCTCGATGGTAAGCTCGGAAATGTTGTGGGACAGCTCGCTGGAGAGGTGATTCAGCGAGGCGGCTAACTGGCCCACCTCGCCGCGCTGGCTGGCGTCGGCCTCGATGGAAAAATCGCCCGAAGCCATGCCAATGGCCGCGTCCCGCATCCGCCTGATCGGCTGCAGCATACGCCCAATGACGATATATACCAGCACCACAATCAGCGGCATGATAATCAGCAGGGCCAGCATGAGCGCGCTGTTCAGGCCGCTCACGGCGGCCAGCACCTCATAGAGCGGCACGATCATCAGCACCGCGCCTTCGATCGCGCCATCCCATCGGATCGGCGTGGCGACGCACACCATGTGCACAGTGGAAAAAAGCGGCATGCCGGTGTACGTCGACACTTCGTCGCCTGCCAGCGCGCGCTGAACGATGCCGTCCAGCGAGTCCATCATCTCCTCCGTGACGCCCTCGCTGGCGGCCAGCATTCCGCCGTCCGCGTCCAGCACGATAAGCGAGCCGCCCAGCACGGCGCTGTCTTTTTCCAAAAATTCCAGCAGCAGATCGACCGAGCCCGCGTCGCCCTGTCCGCGCCGCGCGATCAGGCGGCCCAGCGAGCGCGCCTTTGGCATCATTTCGTTCGCCTTGATGCTGGCGAAAATCACGCGGGAGGTCAGGGTGTAAATCGCCCCTGTCAGCAGCAGCGCCAGCGCCAGCGTCGTAACGACCACCAGGAATATTTTACGGAGCAGCAGGCTGTTCTTCATGCCCGTTATTCCTCGACATCAAACTTGTAGCCCACGCCGTACACCGTCTTGAGTGACCACGGCACGCCTTCCTGCGGCAGCTTCTGGCGGATGCGCTTGATGTGGGTGTCCACTGTGCGCGTGTCGCCGAAAAAGTCGTATCCCCAAACGTGGGAAAGGATCTGTTCGCGGCTGAACACCTGCCCGGCATGGGAGGCAAGCATGTGCAGGATCTCCACTTCCTTGGGCGTGCAGGGCACCACCTGATCGTTCACCTTCACCTGATAATTGCTCAGGTTGATTTCCAGCTGCGGGAAACGGATGATGCTGGCATCAGCAGGCGTTTTTTCGGAAAAGCGGCGCAGCACGGCCTTGATGCGCGCCAGCACCTCCCGCGGGCTGAAGGGCTTCACGATGTAATCGTCCGCGCCCAGTTCAAGGCCGAGGATGCGGTCGATCTCCTCGCTCTTGGCTGTGAGCATGATGATCGGCATCGAGCTTGTGAGCCTGATGGTACGGCATACGTCGATGCCGGACATGCGCGGCATCATCAGGTCCAGGATCATCAGGTCCGGCTGGCGCTCTTCAACAAGCCGGAGCGCTTCTTCCCCGTCGTAGGCGGAGATATGCTCATATTTCTCAGCGTCCAAATACAATCCGATGGACTCATGCACCACAGGATCGTCGTCGCAGATCAGTATCAGGGGACAATGCGTCATGAAACGTCACCTCTCATTATCTTTCGCTTCTATTATAGCCCGGCGTTCTCCGATGCGCAATGGGATTTTCCAATAAGCCATAATGTTTTCATAATCCTTCCGGCGCATAGAACAAACGCACCCTGCAGATAATACGGGCACGACAAATCGTTAGGGAGGTTCAACATGAATCAGAGCATCGAACTTCTTCGGGACGTGGTGCGCACGGCCCGGGACGGCGACGAGGGCATTCGCCTGATTATGGACAAGACGGACGATACCGCCTTCCGCGAAGCGCTTTTCAGCGAACAGGAGCAGTATCAATCAGTGGAACACGACGCCGGCCGGCGGCTGGTGGGCATGGGCAGCAAGGCGGAACCGGAAGGCATCATGGCCCGGGCCGGCATGTGGGCGGGCATGCAGATGCAGACCATGAACGATCGCAGCACCGCGCATCTGGCCGATCTCCTCATTCAGGGCAGCACCATGGGCGTAACCGAACTCACCCGTTCCCGGAACGAACATCGCCAGGCCGACGCGGAGAGCCTTGCCCTTTGCGACCGGCTCATCAAGCTCCAGCAGGACGCTATTGAACGGGCGAAGGGATTCCTGGTCTGACGCAGACACAGCGCGCCTTCTTTTTACCTCTCCATGTGAAAAAGGCGCTTGACAGGGTCCGCCCGGGCAGATAGAATAATATGTATGTGAAAAAGCATCTGCGGCAGACCTGAAAGGGGATACATAAGTGGAGAACAGCGTCGAGAAGAAATCCACCAACTTTATCGAAGAATTCGTCGAAGCCGACCTGGCCAGCGGCCGCACCGAAACAGTGCATACCCGCTTCCCGCCTGAGCCCAACGGCTATCTGCACATTGGCCACGCCAAGGCCCTGTGCATCGACTTCAGCATCGCCCGCAAGTACGGCGGCGTGTGCAATCTGCGTTTTGACGACACCAACCCCACCAAGGAGGACACCGAGTTCGTCAACGCCATCCAGGAAGACATCCATTGGCTGGGATATGACTGGGCCAACCTGTATTACGCCTCGGATTTCTTCCCGCGTCTGTTTGACATTGCCTGCGACATGATCCGCCGCGGCGTGGCCTATGTGGACGACCAATCTCCCGAAGAAATGCGCAGGAACCGCGGCACGCTCACCACGCCTGGTGTCAACAGCCCCTGGCGCGACCGCACGCCCGAGGAGAACCTGGACCTGTTCATGCGCATGAAGAACGGTGAGTTCCCGGACGGCAGCCGTGTGCTGCGCGCCAAGATCGACATGGCCGCGCCCAACGTGCTGCTGCGCGATCCCACGATGTACCGCATCCTGCGCCACCATCATCACCGCACGGGCGACCAGTGGTGCATCTACCCCATGTACGACTTCCAGCACCCCATTCAGGACGCCATCGAAGGCATCAGCCATTCGCTGTGCTCGCTGGAATACGAAATTCACCGGCCCATCTACGACTGGATGGTGGAACAGGCCGGGTTCACCGAGCATCCGCCGCGCCAGATCGAGTTTGCCCGGCTGAACATCACAAACACCATCATGTCCAAGCGCTACCTGCGCCGGCTGGTGGAAGAAGGCCATGTGGCCGGGTGGGACGATCCACGCATGCCCACGCTGGTGGCCATGCGCCGCCGCGGCTATCCCGCCGCCGCCATCCGCGATTTCATCGACCGCGTGGGCGTCGCCAAGGCCGATTCCGAGGTCGAAGCCGCGTTGCTGGAGCACTGCGTGCGCGAATCGCTGGGCGACATCGCCCCGCGCGCCATGGCTGTGCTGGATCCCGTCAAGGTCACCTTCTGCAACTGGCCTGAGGATCAGGTGGACGAAATCGTGATGGAGAACCATCCGGACCATCCTGAGATGGGCGCCCGCACGCTGCACTTCGGCAAAACCGCCTTCATCGAGCGCGAGGATTTCATGGAGGATCCGCCGAAGAAGTTCTTCCGCCTGGCGCCCGGCCGTGAGGTACGCCTCAAGGGCGCTTACATCATCAAGTGCGAGGACGTGATGAAGGACGAAGCGGGCAACGTCACCGAGCTGATCTGCTCCGTGGATCTCAGCAGCAAATCCGGCTGCGAAGGCGCGAACCGCAAGGTCAAGGGCACTCTGCACTGGCTGAGCGCAATCGACGCGAAACCCATCGAGGTGCGCCTGTACGATTCCATCCTGCTGCCCGAAGCGGAAGGCGTGGCCGAGGAAACCGAGACTGAGGACGGCGAGGAAGCCGCGCCGGTAGCCAAAGATTTCATCAGCCGCCTCAACCCGGACAGCCTCAAGGTGCTCAATTCGCTGGCCGAGCCGGTCATCTGCGATGCGGAAAACGGCGCCACCTT
>LVAP01000087.1 GCA_001603025.1 Clostridiales bacterium Firm_10
GTTCGCGCGCGACATCCTCGAAAAGGCGCTCGCCTACATGGGCTGCCCGAAGGAGGCGGCCGGCGAACCGGCGCCGCGGGAGCTGCCCGTGCCGGATGTGACGGGCCGCTCCGTGAAGGAGGCCGGCGCCGCGCTGAAAGAGGCCGGGTTCCAGTTCATGCTGGACGGGGCCGGGGCGTGTGTGATCGACCAACTGCCCGCGCCGGGCGCCATGATGGCGGAAAAATCCATCGTCATGCTTTATGTGTCGGGGAAACCCGAAGCGGCGCCGGACGAGCTGATCGAGGTGCCGGACGTGACGGGCCTGTCGGTCAGCGAGGCCAATAAACTGTTATTATCATACGGATTCGCAATGAGGATCAGCGGCAGCGGCGTCGCGGTTTCCCAGACGCCGCAGGCGGGGGAAGCGGCCCCGCCGACCACCCGCGTTACGGTGATGTTCCGCACGCCCTGAGCGCGGGACCATGACAGGAGGATTGAGCCCATGAAGCTCTTTGAAATTGCCGAAGCATTGAAGGACGGCTGCGAGCTGCGCGGCAGCGGACAGGCGGAAATAACCTCGCTGTGCACGGATTCACGGAAGGTGGGCCCGGGCGCGCTGTTTTTCTGCATTCCCGGCCTGCGCGTGGACGCTCACACCTTCGCGCCGATGGCCTTTGAAAAGGGCGCCTCGGCACTGGTGGTCGAGCGCGCGTTGGATATCGATTGCCCGCAGCTGATTGTGGGCGACGTGCGGAGGACGCTGTCCCACGTCGCGGCCTGCTTCTATGGCTATCCCGCGCGGGAAATGAAGCTCATCGGCATCACCGGCACGAAGGGCAAGACCACCACCAGCTACCTGGTGAAGTCCATCCTGGAGCGGGCGGGCTTCAAGGCCGGCCTGATCGGCACGACGGGCTCGATGATCGGCGAAACGCAGATCCCCACCAACCTCACCACGCCCGATCCCATCGACTTCCAGTGCCTGCTGCGGCAGATGGCCGACGCGGGCGTGGACTATGTGGTGATGGAAGTATCCGCCCACGCGCTGGCGCTGAGGAAGCTGGAAGGCGTCCGCTTCGAAGCGGCGGCTTTCACCAACCTCTCGCAGGATCACTTTGATTTCTTCGGTAATTTCGACAACTACCTGGCGGCAAAGATGCGCCTGTTCGAGCCGGATATGTGCCTGCGCGCCGTTTACAACGCGGACGACGAGCGCGTGGCCGGCGCCATGCGGGGCGTGAGCATTCCCGCGCAGGGCTATGCCATCCGCGTGCCCGCTCAGATCTACGCCAAGGACATCGATGTGAACGAGCGCGGCTGCGCATTCCAGCTGAACTTCCACAAGCGCTACCGGCTGGACGTGACGCTGCACCTTTCCGGCATCTTCAACGTGTACAACAGCATGACCGCGGCCGCGCTGTGCGACGCGGTGGGCGTCGGCGCGGAAGCCATCCGCGAGGGCCTGGAGGCGGTGAAGAGCGTGCCCGGCCGCATCGAGCTGCTGGACACCGACACGCCGTACCGCGTGATCCTGGACTACGCGCACTCCCCGGACGCGCTGGAGAACATCCTCAGCACCGTGCGGCAGACGGCGCGCGCCCGTGTGATCGCGCTGTTCGGGTGCGGCGGGGACCGGGACCACGACAAGCGCCCCGTGATGGGCGAGATCGGCGGCCGGCTGGCGGATTTCTGCGTGCTGACCAGCGACAACCCGCGCAGCGAGGATCCTTTCGACATCCTGAAGCAGATCGAGGCGGGCATCCGGCAGACCGACTGCGCCTACACGGTGATCGAGAACCGCCGCGAGGCCATCCGCTACGCCATGAACATGGCCGAACCCGGCGATGTGATCGTGCTGGCGGGCAAGGGCCATGAAACCTACCAGGAGATCCGCGGCGTGAAGTATCCGTTCGACGAAAAGATCGTCGTGCGCGAACTGCTGGAAGAAATGTAATTTCTGCGGGGAAAAGCGGGCCGGCAGGCCGGCTTCCCCATTCGTTCAGGGAGGCACATAAGCAATGCAACGAGTCGTATGGGCGGTTCTTCTCTCCTTCGCCATAGCCATGGTGCTGGGGCCGGTTCTCATTCCCTGGCTGAAGAAACTCAAGCTGGGGCAGACAATCTATGAGCTGGGCCCGCAGAGCCATAAAGTGAAGCAGGGCACGCCCAACATGGGCGGCGTCATCTTTGCCGTGCCGATGTTCCTGGTGCCGCTGATCCTCTCCGTCGGCGGGCAGCGCTGGCCGTGGCTGTCCATGGCCTTTGTGTCCACCATCGGCTTCGGCCTGGTGGGCTTTGTGGACGACTACATCAAAGTGACAAAAAAGCGTTCGCTGGGCCTGACGCCCATGCAGAAGATCGTGCCGCAGGTGGTCATCGCCGCGGCGCTGAGCGTGTGGGCTTACCTCACGCCCGGCGTGGGCTCGAAGCTCATTGTGCCCTTCACCTGGGGTGAATGGGACCTGGGCATTTTCTACATTCCGGTGATGATGTTCATCCTGGTGGGCACTGTGAACAGCGCCAACCTGCTGGACGGCGTGGACGGGCTGTGCGCCGGCTGCTCCCTCATCGACTTCGCCACCATGGCGGTCATCTCGCTGGCCCTGGCCGGGGCGGACGCGGGCCTGACCGGCGCCATGGCGGTGTTCTGCGGTGCGGCCGTGGGTGCGCTGCTGGGTTTCCTGCGCTTCAACACCCATCCGGCCTCTGTGTTCATGGGGGACGTCGGTTCCTTCACCATCGGCGGCGCGCTGGCGGCGGCGGCCATGACCACCCGGCTGAGCCTGCTGCTGCCCATCATCGCGCTGGCAATGTTCGTCTCCTCGCTGTCCGACATCATCCAGGTCGGCTATTTCAAATATACCAAAAAGAAGACCGGCACGGGAAAGCGCGTGTTCCGCATGGCTCCGCTGCACCATCACTTCGAGCTGGGCGGCATGCCGGAAACGCGCATCGTGAGCATGTACATGACGGTGACGGCGCTGCTGTGCCTTGTGGCGCTCACCATGTTCATCTGACGGAGGACGGGCAATGCGGCAGGATTTCCGGAACAAGCGTATCATGATACTGGGCATGGCGCGCAGCGGCGTGGCGGCCGCAAGGCTGCTGGCAGACCGCGGCGCGCTTGTGCGCATCAATGACATGAAAACCGCGGCGCAGCTGGGCGAAGCGCTTGAGCCCCTGAAGAATGTGCCCGGCATCGAATGGCGGCTGGGCGAGAAGGCGGAGGCGCTGCTGGAGGGCATGGATACGCTGGTCATCAGCCCCGGCGTGCCCATCGAGAGCCCCATCGTGCAGAAGGCCCGTGCGCTGGGCGTGGAAGTGATCGGCGAGATCGAACTGTCTGCGCGCATCAGCCGGGGCCGCCTGGTGGCCATCACCGGCACCAACGGCAAGACTACGACCACCACGCTCACCGGCGAAATCTTCAGGGCGGCCGGCGCGAAAACCTACGTGGTGGGCAACATCGGCTATCCGTTTGCGGCCATCGCGGGCGAGGCGGGGGAGGACGACGTGGTGGTGTGCGAGGTGTCGTCGTTCCAGCTGGAGTCTGTCAATGGATTCCGGCCGCACGTGGCCTGCATCACCAACATCCGCGAGGATCACCTGAACCGCCACCATACCATGGCCTGCTATGCTGCCATGAAAAAGCGCGTGTTCGAGCGGCAGGAGCCGGACGATTTCCTCGTGCTCAACTGGGATGACGAGGGACTGCGCCGCGCGGCGAAGGAAGCGGAGAGCCATGTGGTGTGGTTCAGCGGCACGCAGGTGCCGCCGGAGGGCGCGTTTGTGGAAGAAGGCGTGATCATGTTCGGCACGCCTGATGATCACGTGAGCCTCTGCCGGGCAGAAGAATTGAAGATTCCCGGCCTGCATAACCTTGAGAACGCGCTGGCCGCCGTCGCCATGGCGATGGTTTCCGGCGTGCGGGCGGAAGACGCGGCGCGGGCGCTGCGCGCCTTCGGCGGCGTGGAGCACCGCATGGAATTCGTGCGGGAGCTGGACGGCGTGCGCTACATTGACGACACGGAGGGCACGAATGCCGATTCCACCGTGAAGGCGGTGGAGGCCATGAAGGCGCCCACCGTGCTGATCCTGGGCGGGTCGGACAAGAAAAACGACTACACAGCGCTGTGCGAGGCCATCGTGAAGAGCGGATTCATCGCCGACGCGGTGCTGATTGGCCAGACGGCCTTCCAGTTCGAGCGGACGCTGCGGGAGGCCGGCTTCCCGGCCCGGCATATCCATCACGCCGCACGGGATTTCCGCGGGGCGATCGAGTTGAGCCGCGCGCTGGCCGTGCCGGGCGGAACCGTGCTGCTCTCCCCGGCGTGCGCCAGCTTCGACATGTTCAAAAACTGCGAGCAGCGCGGCGACATTTTCAAGGACATCGTGAAGGGCATGGTGACAAAAGGGGCGTGACGGCGCTTTCTCTTCGCGGGGCCAAGGACGGGACGCCGGGGCGTCCGGAAAAACGAAGGGAAAAACCGCCGTGCGACCGCGGCGTGCTGGTCACGTTCATCCTGTTGCTGGCCGTGGGGCTGGTGGTGCTGTTCGCCGCCAGCTATTACAACGCGCAGGACAAAACAGGCGACCCGTTTTCGGAGGTTCTCAGCCAGCTCGCGGGCGTGGCGCTGGGCGCGGCGGGCATGGCTGTGATTCTGCGTCTGGACTATCGGGCCTTCAGGAAAACCGCGGTGAGCGTCGGCCTGCTGGGGCTGAGCTTCGCGCTGCTGATCCTGGTAGCCATTCCGGGCGTGGGGAAAATGCTCAACGGGTCGCGGCGCTGGCTCAGGCTGGGGCCGGTGAGTTTCCAGCCCTCCGAGCTGGCGAAATACGCGGTCATCCTGTTCATGGCGCGGCTGCTGAGCCAGCCCGGGCGCGATGTCACGCGCCTGTTTTCGGGGCTTTTGCCGGTGTTCCTCATGCCGGGACTGATGTTTGTGCTGATCCTGCTGCAGCCCAACCTGAGCACTGCGGGCAGCATCGTGATCGTATCCGGCTGCATGGCGATGCTGGCCGGCGCGCGGTGGCGCCATCTGGGCCTGGCAGGCGCCGCGGGGCTGGCTGTAGGCGCGTTCTACGCCTGGTCCGAGCCCTACCGCAGGGCGCGGCTCATGTCCTTCCGGGATCCCTTCGCCATGCTGAGCGGCGAGGGCTACCAGCTGGCGCAGTCGCTCATGGCCTTCGGCTCCGGGGGATTGTTCGGCATGGGGCTGGGGCGCGGGCGGCAGAAGTTTGCCTTCCTGCCGTATCCCGAATCGGACTTCATCTTCGCCGTGGTGGGCGAAGACCTGGGCCTGGCGGGCTGCGTGGCCGTGCTGGCGCTGTTCATGCTGTTCATCTTCTTCGGGCTGAGAGTGGCGCTGCGCTGCCCGGATCGCTTCGGCAGCCTGCTGGCCGGGGGCATTACCTGCATGATCGGCGTGCAGACGGTGATGAACGTCGCCGTGGTCACGGGCATGATTCCAACGACCGGCCAGCCGCTGCCCTTCTTCAGTGCGGGCGGCACCTCCATCGCCGTGCTGATGGGCGCGGTGGCCGTGCTGCTCAACATCTCGAGAAACCGCGTGGGCTGAGGGGGCCATGCACCGCCCCGGAAAAACCGCATACCCATGAAAGCGTACCTGCATTGACGCGGAGGTGTGCTGACATGGGTGGAATATATCGCATTATCGGCGGGACGCGCCTGGCGGGCCGCTGTGAAATTCCGGCGGCCAAAAACGCGGTGCTTCCGATCCTGGCCGCGTGCCTGCTGACCGACGAGCGCGTCGGGCTGGAAAACTGCCCGGTGCTTGAGGACATCGCCAACATGCTGCGCATTCTTGAGGCGCTGGGCTGCCGCGCCACGCGCAGCGGCCGGCACGTCACGATCCGGCCGGCTGGGGCGGCGCATTGCGAAATGCCGGACGCGCTCTCAAAGAGGCTGCGCTCGTCCATCTTCATGATGGGACCGCTGCTGGGGCGCTTCCGCAGGGCGGAGGTTACATATCCCGGCGGCTGCGAGATCGGGCTGAGGCCCATCGACCTGCACCTCAAGGGGCTGCGCGCCATGAATGTGGCCATCCGCGAAGCCCACGGCCGCATCTATCTTGACGGATCGGATATGCGCGCTGCGGACGTGCTGCTGGATTTTCCCAGCGTCGGCGCCACGGAGAACATCATGATGGCCGCGGCGCTCACCAGGGGTGAAACCACCATCCGAAACGCCGCGCGGGAGCCCGAAATCGCCGACCTGCAGGCCTTCATCAACGCCATGGGCGGCCGGGTGAGCGGCGCAGGCTCGGGCATGGTGCGCGTTCAGGGCGTGAACCGGCTGCACGGCGCGTCCTTCCGACCCATTCCGGACCGCATCACGGCGGGCACGCTGCTGTGCGCCGCGGCGATGACCGGCGGGGAAATCGAGCTGGACGGCGCGCGGAGCGACTGCATGGACGCGGTGCTCGCCAAGCTGCGCGAGGCAGGCTGCCGCGTGTCCGCGATTCCCGGGGGGATCGGTCTGGACACCCCTGCGGGACTGAGGGGTGTCGACGTGTTCACACAGCCCTATCCGGGCTTTCCGACCGACATGCAGGCCCAGATGATGGCGCTGGCCTGCGTGGCGGAGGGCACATCCATCCTGGTGGAGAACGTGTTCGAGAACCGATTCAACCATGCGTCCCAGCTGGTGCGCATGGGCGCGGACATCACCATCCATCACCGCACGGCGGTGGTGCGCGGCGGACGACTCACCGGCGCGCGGGTGACGGCGAAGGACCTGCGGGCAGGCGCGGCGCTGGTGCTGGCCGGCCTGGCGGCGGACGGCGTGACCGAGGTGGAAAACGTGGCGCTGATCGATCGCGGTTACGAACGGCTGGAGGACACGCTGAACGCGCTGGGCGCCCGGATCCGACGAGTTGATTAGAAATTGGGAATGAAGAATATGACCGCGATGCGCATGGACAATTCCAAAGGCACGTCGCGCCCGGAGGGNNGCCCGGCAGGCAACCGGAGCCCGGCAGGCAGCCGGAACCCGGCAGGCGGCCGCAAATCCACGGCCGGCCGCGGGGCGACGGGCCGGGCCAGGCCGGAAGGAAGCTTGTCCCTGAACCCGCGCCGCCCGGCCCCGAAGGCAGCTTTTCCCGCGCGGCAGAATCACGCGGTAGTGCGCTTCCTGGTGCTGCTCGGTCTGCTGCTGGCAGCTGTGCTGATCGTGCGCGGCCGCATCTTCGTGCTGAACGAGGTGCGCGTAGAGGGCAACGAAACCTACAGCGACGCGCAGATTGTGGCCATATCCGGCCTGGAGCAGGGCAAAAGCATCTTCGAAGTGAACGAGAACGAAATCGCCCGCCTCTTTTCTGCCAGCACCGAGGTGAAGCTGCTGGACGTGCAGGTGAGCCTGCCGGATACCGTGACGCTGACCGTGAAGGAGCGCTATCCGCGGGCGGCGGTCAACTGCGCGGGCGTGATTCTCATCGTGGACGAGGAAGGCCAGATCATGGACCGCATGGACAGCGTGCCGGAGAGCGGCGTGATTGTGGTGAGCGGCCTGAATGTGTCCGTCAGTGCGCAGGGCCGGACGATCGAAACGGCCAAGAAGTGGCAGCTGAGCGACATGAACGCGGTGATCACCGCGCTGGACGCCCGCGGCATGCTGCCGCTCATGTCCGAGCTGAACCTGGCCGATCGCTTCAACATCTATCTCGTCGCGCGCACCGGCGTGCAGATCATGCTGGGCGACGAGGAGAACATCGAGGCCAAACTGGTATGGGCGCAGGCCGTGCTGGAAACACTGACGCAGGAGGGCGTCCGGCGCGGCGTTCTGGACGTTTCCACAGGCAAAAACGCCGTCTACGCCGACCGATGAGCCCAAATATTGCGGAAAATTTGCGATTTTGCAGAGAAAAGTTCACAAAAACCCTTTTCAACAGGGCGTAAAACATGTATAATATACCGTAGTATAACGCAGAGGGTGGGAGACGTATGTCTTCCGATAAGGCAGGGAGGATCCATGAAAACTGTAGCGGCGGCGATTGAGTTCGGAACGTCGAAGATCATCACGCTGATTGCGGAGAGCGGCAGCTTTACGCGCTGCGAGATTGTGGGCTCGGGCACTGTGCCGTACGCCGGCTATTCAAACGGCGAATGGAACGACCGCGAGGGCCTGCTGCCCGCCATCGAGGCGGCCGTGAACGCCGCCGAGACCGAGGCGCGGCGCCGCATCCAGGAGATTTATGTCGGCGTGCCCAGCGAGTACATCCACGTGACCACCGCCGTGGGCGAGGTTGACATTGATTCACCGGACGGCCGCGTGACAGAGGATGAGATTGTGCGCGTGATGGACGACGCGGCGGACCAGCTGAACCTGAGCGAAGCGGGCGGCAACGTGCTGCACCGCAGCCCGGCGTGGTTCAGCGTGGACGGCGGCCGCCACACGATGTCGCCCATCGGCTCGAAGGGCAAGAAGCTGCAGGCGCTGGTGTCGTTCATCCAGGCGGATCCCTACTTTATCGAGGACATTCGCGGCTGCATGGCCGAGCTGGGCCTGCAGGTGAGTGCCTTCCTCGCGCCTACGCTGGGCATGGCGATCCTGCTCATGTCCTTTGACGAGCGCGACAGGACGCCTGTGCTTATCGACGTGGGCTACCTCAACACGGAGGTGTCCGTGGTGGAGGGCGACGCGGTCACCTTCCACGCGGTGCTGCCCATCGGCGGCGGTGACATCACCGCGGACCTGGCCCAGGCGCTGGAAATCAGCATGGACGAGGCGGAAGCCATCAAGCGGGACTACATCTTCACGCCGGATGAGTTCGACGTCCAGAGCGATCCCGAGGTGCGCATGGAGGACGGGTCGGTGGTGACCTTCCCGCGCGCGTTCGTCTCCCAGACCGTGGAGGCCGTGACGGACGAGCTGATCGACGACATCCTGGAAACCTTCCGCTTTGCCGATGAGTACATTGCCGCCCGCTCACAGGTGTATATCACCGGCGGCGGCCTGGTGAACATGCGCGGCAGCAAGGAATACCTGGCTGAAAAGCTGAAGCGGCCGGTACGCATTCCGGTGGTGAAGGCGGCGCGGCTGAACAACCCGCGTTTCTCCAGCTCGCTTGGGCTGATGGACCTGGTGTTCGACGCAGTGGAGCAGGAAGAGCAGATCAGGAATGAGGAACAGAACAGCGGCAGACTGAAGGGTCTGAAAAATATTTTCAAAAAACCTGCTGAAGAATGAGACGCACAAAACTATTATGACGAGGGGGATGCCTTGTGCTGGAATTTGACAACACGGAAGTAAACAGCTTTGCCTCGATTAAGGTCATCGGCGTCGGCGGCGCCGGTTCGAACGCCGTCAACCGCATGGTGGAGGCCAACATTCAGGGCGTTGAGTTCATCGCCATCAACACGGATCTTCAGGCGTTGAATATGTCCCGCGCCGACGTGAAGCTGCAGATCGGCGAAAAGATCACCAAGGGCCTGGGCGCCGGCGCGAAGCCCGAAGTGGGCGCGCAGGCGGCCGAAGAGAGCCGTGAGGAAATCGCGAAGCTCGTCAAGGGCGCGGACCTGGTGTTCGTCACCTGCGGCATGGGCGGCGGCACCGGCACCGGCGCGGCGCCCGTGATCGCGGGCATCGCGCGCGAGATGGGCATCCTGACCATCGGCGTGGTTTCGAAGCCGTTCGTCTTTGAAGGCAAGCAGCGCATGCGCAATGCCGAGGCCGGCATCGAGCAGCTGAAGACCCGCGTGGACACGCTGGTCGTCGTGCCGAACGACAGGCTGCTGCAGGTGGTCACCAAGGGCACCAGCATGATGGACGCCTTCCGCCAGGCGGACGATACGCTGCGCCAGGGCATCCAGGGCATCAGCGACCTGATTGCCGTGCCGTCCCTCATCAACCTGGACTTCGCCGACGTGCGCACGGTCATGCAGTCCGGCGGCCTGGCCCATATGGGCATCGGCGTCGGCAAGGGCGAGAACCGCATGGTGGACGCCGCCAAGCAGGCTGTGGAGAGCCCCATGCTGGAAACCTCGATCGATGGCGCCCGCGCGGTGCTCATCAACATCACCGGCGGCACCGACACCAGCATCCTGGATATCAACGAGGCGGCGACGCTCATCACCCAGGCGGCCGATCCGGAAGCCAACATCATCTTCGGTGCGGGCATCGACGAGTCGCTTGAGGACGAGGTGCGCGTGACTGTGATTGCCACCGGCTTTGAGAAGACGCCCTTTGCCAGCGTGCAGCCCAGCGTTTCCGCTGAGCCGATCCCGGCGGCCCGTCCCACCGCGGCGCCCGCGCAGGCTGAGACCGTCCGCCCCGCGCCCGTGGCCGAAGGCCCGGAGGTTCCGTCCTTCGTGAACCAGCCGCGCTATGTCATGCCCAACCGTGAGGAGCGCCGCTCTTCGCTGTACGGCGGGCGCATCACCCAGCAGCAGCCCGCCCAGCATGATCCTTTCTTCGACGAGGATCCCTTCGAGGAAGCCGAGCAGCCGGCCGAACAGCCCGCTGAGCAGCCCGCCGAGAAGAAGGAAGGCCGCCGCGGCTTCACGCCGGACATCCCACCCTTCCTGCGCGGACGGAGAAAGTAAAGAGCGAATCGAAAACGACCTCTGCTTCGGCAGAGGTCGTTTTTTCTGTTTGCTTTTATTTGTCCAGCCGCTCCACATAGGCCGCGAAGCGATCCAGCCCCTGCCTGAGGCGCCGCTGGTTCACTCGCCGTCCCGGTTCGTCCCACCAGGCGGCGATGTCGAAGGGCCGCGAGCGCTTCGGCTCGAAGCGGGCGATGAAGCGGCCGTCCATGATCACAGGCAGCACGTAGTAGCCGTACTGCCGCTTCGCCGCGGGCACGTACACCTCCCAGGTGTAGCGGAATCCGAACAGCGCCTCGATGAGCCGCCGGTCCCACATGAGGTTGTCCAGCGGAGCGATCACACGGGCCTTGGCGTCCGGCTCGGCTTTCAGCGCCCAGGTTTCGTCGGCGGGAAGGTAGAGGGGCGCTTTGATGCCCTCCACCTCCAGCGGGATCAGCGCGCCTTCATCCAGCAGGGCCCGGAAGGCGGCCTCCCGTGCCGGGGCCTTCATATCCAGCCCCAGGAAGGCGTCACTGCCGCGGTTCCACAGCATGCCCACCGACCGCACGCGGCGCAGCACCTGCCATTTGTGCCAGCTCGCCTCATCCGGGTGAGGGTCGGGCGCGCGCAGGAGCTCTGGGGGCAGGTGGCGTTCCGCCAGGTCGAACCAGCGGCGCGCTCCTTCCCGGTGATGGATGGTGAGCACACCCCGCAGCCACAGCGTCTCCAGCGCCGCGCGGCTCACGGGAGCCTGTCCCCAGGGCCAGCGCACCTTGCCGGTCAGCGGCAGGTCGTCCGCGCAGGCCGGCCCGTGGGCGCGCACGAAATCCAGCGCTGCGGGCAGCGCGGCTTCCACCTCGTCGCACATGAACCAGCCGTAGAAGCCCTGCCGCGTGCGGGCCATGGCGGGATAATCGGCGGCGGGATAGAAGCACAGGTTCTTGTCGTAGCCGTCCACCAGGGCGCGGCGCTTGTAGAGGGCATCCCGCAGATACGCGGGGCGGTAGTTCCCGACGCGGCTCTGCAGTGTCAGGTCTGGGTTCATGCCCACCAGGTTGAGCGGGTCGAACTGGATGGCCGTGCGGGCCGTCACGTGGGCGACGACCTGATCGACGGGGTCCTTCTGGCCGCAGTCCGGCCGCTGGAAATGCAGGGCGAGAAAGGCGGCCCGGGCCTGTGAGAGGGAAAGATTCATCGCTCGGCTTCCTCCTGTTTTTCCGCCAGGATGCGGGCGAGCAGCCCGGCCAGCGTCTTCTTCGCGCCGGAACCCACGGAGGCGCCCACGCAGCTGGGGCAGCCGTTTTCACAGGGGCACTCCTCCAGGCGGGACAGCGCTTCGCGGAACATCGTCAGGTCGCTCTCGAAGACGTGGTCGCTGAGGCCGATGCCGCCGGGCACGCAGTCGTAGAAGTACAGCGTGGGGCGCTGCGTGAAGGGATCGCGCACATGATACACCACGGCGATGTCCGAGGAGGCGCACATCAGGTGCAGCGGCGCGATGGCGCGCATCAGGTGGCACAGGCCCACCATGGCGTCCTGCAGTTCGTCCTTTCCGTAGAAGGCTTCGATCTCCTCCGGCAACGTCCACCAGCAGGCGGTGGTCTGCATCTCCAGCTCGGGCAGCTGAACCGGCCCCCAGCCCAGGTTTTCGCGGGTATCCAGCTTCATCTTCTTGAACAGCTTCACGATGGAGGACACCAGCACCTCGCCGCGGCAGCGTGTGAGCGGGCCGGAGGGGCGTTCGTCGAACACATCCAGCACCTTCATGCTGGTGGAGAGATCGGCGTCGGTGTAGTAGTCCACATCGACGGCGCGCACATAGGCCTTTTTGTCGTCGAAATCCAGCTCCTCCACCTGGTACTGCTGGCCCTCATGCAGGTATATGGCGTACTGGTGCAGCAGCATGGGCACGGTGAAGCGGTCCATTTCGCCGATCACGCGCTTGTGCTTCGGGTTCGATATGTCCACGATCACGAAATTCTGGTCCGCCGCGGCGCGCAGGGAAATGCCCGCCTGGGGGAATTCCTCGGCCATCCAGTGGTAGCGGTTGCCCACATGCATCAGGAAGTTCTGCTCCACCAGGTAATCGAGCAGCTCCTGCGTGCCCTCGATGTTGCCGAAGGCCTCGCCGTCCTCAAAGGGCAGTTCGTAGGCGGCGCACTTGAAGTGGTTCAGGAGGATGAAGAGGTTGTCCGGGTTCACCAGCGCCGATTCGGGCGACTGGCCGAAGAAATAATCCGGGTGGGTCATCATGTACTGGTCGAGGGGATCTGAGGAGCCGACGAGGATGAGCAGCGATTCGCCGCCGCGCCGCCCGGCCCGGCCCGCCTGCTGCCAGGTGCTGGCGATGGTGCCCGGATAGCCGCAGATGATGCACACGTCCAGCTGGCCGATGTCGATGCCCAGCTCCAGCGCGTTGGTGGATACCACCGCGTTGATCTGCCCGGCCCGCAGCTGGCGCTCGATCTCGCGGCGCTGGGTGGGCAGGTAGCCGCCCCGGTAGCCGCGCACCTGGCCGGCGTTGCCCAGCGGATCGCGCACCGTGTCCTTGAGCTGGCGCACCAGCACCTCCACCGTCACCCGCGAGCGGGAGAAGATGATGGACTGGATGCCGTTTTTCAGGAAACCCTGCGCGATGCGGCTGGTCTCGCCGATCATGCCCTTGCGGATGCCCAGCTGCTTGTTGATCACCGGCGGGTTGTAGAACACCACGTGCCGCCGGCCGGCAGGGGCGCCGTTGTCGTCGATGAGCTTCACCGGCGCGCCGATCATGGTGGCGGCCAGTTCGGCGGGATTTTTGATGGTGGCGGAGCAGCAGATGAACTGAGGATGCGAGCCGTAGAACGCGCAGATGCGCCTGAGGCGGCGGATCACGTTGGCCAGGTTGGCGCCGAACACCCCGCGGTAGGCGTGGATCTCGTCGATGACGATGTATCTGAGGTTCTCAAACAGCTTGACCCACTTGGTGTGATGGGGCAGGATGCCGGAGTGCAGCATGTCCGGGTTGGTGACCACCACGTGGCCGGCTTGCCGGATGGCGGCGCGGGCGGGGGCGGCGGTGTCGCCGTCGTAAGTGTAGCACTTGATGTCCTCGCCCAGCAGGTTCACCAGCTCGTACAGTTCAGCCGCCTGGTCGGCGGACAGCGCCTTGGTGGGGAACAGGTACAGCGCGCGGGCGTCCGGGTTTCTGAGGATGGCGTCCAGCACGGGCAGGTTGTAGCACAGCGTCTTTCCCGAGGCGGTGGGGGTGACCACCACGATGTCCTCGCCCGCCAGCGCGGCGGATACCGCCTGGTGCTGGTGGCTGTACAGCTGGCGGATGCCGCGGCGCTGCATCACCTGCACGATGCGCGGATCGAGGGAGGAGGGGAAAGGCATGTATTTCGCCTCGCGGGCGGGAATCTCATGCCAGCAGGCCACGTTGCTCATGAAGGAAGGGTCGTTTTTCAGCGACTCGATGTACTGGCTCAGGTTCATGGGGCACCTCCGGACAATGCGTCAATCTCCAGATCTGTTCTTATTATATAGCGCCGGCGGCGAACATGGGGTAAAGAATTTGAAACGGAGGGCGGCCTGCCGGGCAAGAAAAAGAGCCCTGGCGCGGGCTCTTTGGGTGCGGTCATATGTCCAGCCTGGTCTGCTGGGCGCCGTCCACGGGCGGCTGGGGCGCGGCCAGGCCCAGGTGTTCGTAAGCCGGAGGCGTGGCCACGCGGCCGCGGGGCGTGCGCATGATGAAGCCCAGCTGCAGCAGATACGGCTCGTACACATCCTCGATGGTGACGGCATCCTCGCCGGTGATGGCCGCCAGCGTGTCCAAACCCACCGGGCCGCCGCCGAACTTGCGAATCATGGTTTCCAGCATGCCCCGGTCGGTGCGATCCAAGCCCAGCTCGTCCACTTCCAGCATGTTCAGCGCCTCGCGGGCGGTCCTGTCCGTCACGCGGCCGCCGGCGCGCACCTGCGCGTAGTCGCGCACGCGCTTGATGAGCCGGTTGGCCACGCGGGGGGTGCCGCGCGACCGGCTGGCGATTTCCAGCGCGCCGTCGTGCGTGCAGTCGATCTTCATGATCTTCGCCGAGCGCTCCACGATCACCGCCAGCTCCTCCGGCGTGTACAGTTCCAGCCGGAAGCTGATGCCGAAGCGGTCGCGCAGGGGAGAGGTGAGCATGCCGGCGCGGGTGGTGGCCGCGATGAGGGTGAATTTGGGCAGGTCCAGCCGGATGGAGCGGGCCGAGGGGCCCTTGCCGATCATGATGTCCAGCGCAAAATCCTCCATCGCGGGATAGAGCACTTCTTCCACCGCGTGGGACAGACGGTGGATCTCGTCGATGAACAGCACGTCGCCCGCGTTCAGGTTGGTGAGGATGGAGGCCAGGTCGCCGGGCCGCTCGATGGCCGGGCCGCTGGTCACGCGGATGTTGTGGCCCATCTCCGCGGCGATGATGCCCGCCAGCGTGGTTTTGCCCAGGCCGGGCGGGCCGTAGAGCAGGATGTGATCCAGCGGCTCCCGCCGGGCGATGGCGGCCTGCATGTAAATGCTCAGGCTGTCCTTGATCTTCTGCTGGCCGAAGTATTCCGCCAGAGAATGGGGGCGCAGCGTGCTTTCGGCGTCGTCTTCCTCGCTGCGGAAGCCGGTTGAAATGAGACGTTCCTCGTCCATGTTACTTTATCATTCCCTTCAATGCCAGGCGGATGATTTCATCGCTCTTCTCCGGCAGCGGCGAAATGGCCGCCACCGCGCGCGCCGCTTCGCTGGCCTGATAGCCCAGCGCCATCAGCGCCTCCACGGCCTCGTCCGCCGCGCTGCCCGAGACCATGGCCGCGGGAACCGGCGCGCCGCCGGCAATCAGATCGGCATTGTCCACCTTATCCTTCAACTCCAGGATGAGGCGCTGGGCGGTCTTTTTGCCGATGCCCGGGGCGCGGGCCAGCGCCTGCGCGTCGCCGGTGGCGATGGCCAGAGACAGGTCGTGCACGCTCATGGCCGAAAGCACGCCGAGCGCCGATTTCGGCCCAATGCCGCTCACGCCGGTGAGCTTCAGGAACATCCTTTTCTCTTCGCGCGTGGCAAAGCCGAACAGCTCCACGGCATCCTCCCGCACGCTGAGATAGGTGTAACACTTCATCATTTCGCCCGCCGCGGGCGCCTGTGCCAGCGTGGCCGAGCTCACCGTGAGCTGATAGCCCACGCCGCCGCATTCGATGACCAGCGCGCCCTCTTCCTTATCGGTCAAAACGCCGTGAACATGTGCAAGCATTGTATTCCTCCGCTACGGAATAATCTGAATCCTCATTTTTAATTGATCTTGAACAGATGTCCTGCCCGCATGCTGTTGGCGTGGGTGACGGCCACAGCCAGCGCGTCGGCAGCGTCGTCGGGACGCGGGGTTTCGTCCATGTTCAGCATCAGCCGCACCATCATCTGGATCTGGTGCTTGTCGGCCTTGCCGTAGCCGGTGATGGCCTGCTTGATCTGCATGGGGGTGTATTCGAACAGGTTGTCCGTCTTCTCCGCCACGGCCACCAACGCCACGCCGCGGGCTGCGCTCACCGCCATGCCGGTGGTAATGTTCTTCGAGAAAAACAGCTCCTCAAAGGCCACGTCCTCCGGCTGGAAGGTTTCCATCAGCTGCGTCACGCCCTTGAATATGGCTCGCAGCCGCTGCGGCAGCGCCTGGCCCGGCTGCGTCAGAATCGCGCCGTACTGGACCAGGCGATGTTTCACGCCGTCCGTTTCGATGACACCCCAGCCCATCGTGCCCAGGCCGGGGTCGATGCCAAGTATCCTCACAGCTCCGCCTCCCCGAATAGTCCCTATTATATTATGTCATTTCGCCGGGTTTGTCAAGGGGTAACGAACAAATGTTCACAAGCCTTCGGGAAATCTTGGTTTGACATGCCGGCGCTTCTGTGCTACGCTATACAGAAGCCGGCGCCGCGAGGGAGCCGGCGAGAGGGAAGACGAGGGGAACGATCATGAAAACAAGCGATTTTATGTATGACCTGCCTGAGGAGCGCATCGCGCAGACGCCCGTCGAGCCGCGCGACCACAGCCGCCTGATGGTGGTTGACAGGTTGACGGGTGAGATTGAGCACAGGCATTTTTATGACATCATAGATTACCTCAACCCCGGCGACGCCCTGGTGGTCAACGAGACCCGCGTGATTCCCGCGCGGCTGATCGGCGCGCGGGCGGGCGGCGGGGCGTGCGAGCTGCTGCTGCTCAGGCAGCTGGGCCCCAAAACCTGGGAGACGCTGGCGCGCCCGGGCCGTCGGCTCAGGCCCGGCGCTGAGGTGAGCTTCGGCGAAGGCCGGCTGACAGCCCGCATCCTTTCGGAAACCGACGCGGGCGGGCGCGTGGTGGAATTCGCGTGCGAAGGCCCATTCGAGGCCGCGCTGGACGAGCTGGGCGAAATGCCTCTGCCGCCCTACATCCATGAAAAGCTGGAGGACAGGGACCGCTACCAGACCGTGTACGCCCGGCAGGACGGCTCCGCCGCCGCGCCGACCGCGGGGCTGCATTTCACGCCGGAGCTGCTGGAGCGCATCCGCGCGAAGGGGATCGAGATCATCCCCGTGCTGCTGCACGTGGGCCTGGGCACCTTCCGCCCCGTCAAGGCGGAGGATATCGAGGAGCACGTGATGCACAGCGAGTACTACGAAGTCACCCCGGATGCCGCGGCGCGCATCAACGCCGTGCGGCCCCGCGGCGGCCGCATCGTAGCCGTGGGCACCACCAGCGTGCGCACGCTGGAATCCGCCGCGGGTGAGGCGGGCACCATCACGGCGGGATCGGGCTGGACGAACATCTTCATCAGGCCTGGCTATACCTATAAAATGGTGGACGCCCTCATCACCAATTTCCACCTGCCCGGCTCCACGCTGATCATGCTGGTGTCCGCGCTCATGGGACGCGAGCGCACGCTGGACGCCTACCGGCTGGCCGTGCAGGGAAACTACCGGTTTTTTTCCTTTGGAGACGCCATGTTCATCAAATGACGGTCGTCTCGGGCAAGAGACGCGGTCTGCGGAGTGGGTTATCCCGCTCTGCGGGCCGCGTTTTTCTGAGAGGCGCGGGAGCTTTTCAGGCGCCAAACGGAGAAAAGCAGGCATTTTCTGCCATTCACGCCAAATAAGGTGCAATTCGTCGCAAAGAGTAGCGGGATCAGTGGGG
>LVAP01000088.1 GCA_001603025.1 Clostridiales bacterium Firm_10
AGGCAGACGGGCATAGGCGAGCCTCCTTTATTGAAAATGATGGCAAATGCCTTTTCCCTAGTTTGGCGCGACGCGTAAAAAATATGCCTGCGGCTCGCTGAACCGCAGGCACGGGGATAACGGAGGATGTTACACTTCAAACTCCAGCTCGCGGGTGTGTTCCTTCACGAGCCTTTTGCAGATTTCGACGAACTTCACCAGCGGCACGTCGTGCAGCTGCTGCTTCTGACCGCGGACGGTGATGGACACAGTGCGCTCTTCCATCTCCTTGTCGCCGACCACCACGATGAAGGGATCCTTCATTGTTTTGGCGGCCTTGATCTTCTCGTTCATGTTCTTGTCGGCATAGTCCGCCTCGCAGCGAATGCCGACGTCTTCCAGCGCGGCCACGACTTCCCTGGCATAGTCGTTATGGGCAGTGCGGATCGGCACCACGCTCACCTGGCAGGGAGAGAGCCAGAAGGGGAACGCGCCCTTGAAGTGCTCGATGATGATGCCGATGAAGCGCTCGAGGGAACCATAGATGGCGCGGTGGATGACCACGGGCATCTCCGTGCCGCCTTCCTTCGTCTGGTAGGTCAGGCCGAAGTTATGGGGCAGCTGGAAGTCCAGCTGCACGGTGCCGCACTGCCACTCGCGCCCCAGCGCGTCCTTGATCTGCAGGTCGATCTTCGGGCCATAGAATGCGCCGTCGCCCTCATTGACCTCGTAGCCGCCTTCGCCGTATTTGTCGTCCAGAATCTTTTTGAGCGCGGCCTCGGCACGGTTCCACACCTCGATGTCGCCCATGAAGTCTTCGGGACGGGTGGAAAGCTCGGCGCGGTAGGTGAGGCCGAAGGTGCCGTAGATTTCATCGGCGATGGAGATGATGTCGGCGATTTCCTCTTCTATCTGGCTTTCCATCACAAAGGTATGGTCGTCGTCCTGGCGGAACTCCTGCACGCGGAACAGGCCGTTCATCTGGCCGGATTTCTCCTTGCGGTGCAGCACGTCATATTCGCTGTAGCGGATGGGCAGTTCCTTATAGGAATGCACGGTGCGCTTGTAGGTCATCATGGCGTTGGGGCAGTTCATCGGCTTGGCGCCCATGGTGTCGTCCAGCTCGCGGTTGAACACCGCGCTGCCGGCGGGCAGCTTCACGGTCGCGGCCTCAGCCACGCCCTCCTGCAGATTGTCCAGCACGCCGGGGATTTCGGCGTCGGCGGAGAGCCAGCCGGAGATGCCGGGCACCATGAACATGTTGTTCACATAGTGCGCCCAGTGGCCGCTGATGAGCCACAGCTTTTTCTTGTTGATGAGGGGCGCGGAAATCTCCGTATAGCCGTGCTTGTCCTGAATGCCGCGGGAGTAGGCCAGCAGGGTCTGATACATCTTCCAGCCGCGGGGCAGCCAATAGGGCATGCCGGGCGCGGTCTCATCGAACATGAACAGATCCAGCTGGGCGCCCAGCTTCTTGTGGTCGCGCTCCATGGCCTCTTTGATGAAAGCCAGGTGCTCCTTGAGCGCCTTCTGGTCCATGAAGGCATACACGTAGACGCGCTGCAGCTGCTCACGATGTTCGTCGCCGCGCCAGTACGAGCCGGATACGGCACGCACCTGGAAAGCGGTGTTCATGAGCTCCTGGGAGTTGTTGATGTGCGGGCCGCGGCACAGGTCCACGAAATCGTCGCCGGTGCGATAGATAGTGATCTTCTCGCCCTCGGGCAGGTCGTCAATGAGTTCCAGCTTGAACTTCTGCCCGGCGAACAGGGAGCGGGCGTCTTCCCGGCTCAGCTCTTCGCATACCCAGTCCTCGCGCCGCTTGATGATCTCGCGCATCTTGTCCTCGATGAGCTTGAAATTCTCGGTGGAGATGCCCTCCGGCAGCAGGAAATCGTAATAGAAGCCGTCGGCGATCTGCGGGCCGATGGCATACTGTACGTTCTCCTTGCCGTAAATCTCGATCACTGCCTTGGCCAGGATGTGCGCCAGCGAATGCCGGTACACGCTTTCAAAAAACACCTTGTACTCTTCCTTGTCCATGTCTAAACACCCTTTCTGTCCTGTGTTTGTGCAGGCATGAAAAATCCCCTGCACATGCTGCGCAGGGGACGCTGTAAAGCGCGGTTCCACCCCGATTGCCGCCCGTGTAGAAGGAACGGCCACTCGTTTGAGACGGTAACGGCGTCGGCCGGGCCTGTTCTCAGGCCGCTCGGAGGCGGTCTTCATCCGTTCCCGCGGCGGGATGCTCGCACCAAACACATCCCTCTCTTGGCCGGTTTCCGGATTACTCTTCCTCGTCATCGTTTTCGTCTATTATATGACCGGCATGGGGAAAAGTAAAGTTAAAAATGGAAGATGTGCCGGCGGTTTTGTTAAAACACGGTTTGCACGTTGACAAACGGGGCGGGGCAGGTTATAATAGCTCAAGTAAAGCAGAAGTCACCGCTTCTCACCCGGCGGCTCAGGCCAGCCGTGGTTGCCAGATATGAACGATTCCCTGTGAAGGGTTTGGTTTGTCTTTGTGAGAGTGGGTGACGCTGCCTGCTCTCATTTCTTTTCATTCGGACGTATTCAGGGAGGGATTGAAGATTAGCACCAACGATCTTATGATTAATGAAGAGATTCGCGACCGGGAAGTCCGCGTGATCGATCAGAACGGCGAGCAGCTGGGCATCATGTCCACGGCGGCTGCGCTGGACCTGGCGGAAGAGCGACAGCTCGATCTGGTAAAGATCGCGCCGCAGGCCAAGCCGCCGGTTTGCAAGATCATGGACTACGGCAAGTACCGCTTCGAGCAGTCCAAGCGCGAGCGGGAAATGCGCAAGAATCAGAAAGTCATCGTCATCAAGGAGGTTCAGCTTTCGGCCACGATTGAAGAACACGACATTGACGTGAAATTCCGTGCCGCCGAGAAGTTCCTCAAGGATGGCAACAAGGTCAAGGTGTCGATTCGCTTCCGCGGCCGCCAGATCGCCCATTCAGAGATTGGTCTGGAAGTTATGAAGGACTTTGCAGAGCGATGCAAGGATGTCGCCGTGATGGAGCGCAAGCCGATTATGGAAGGCCGCAACATGACGATGGTTCTTGCCCCGAAGGAGTAATACGCTCATTACGAGAGGAGGATGTTTCCATGCCCAAGCAAAAGACGCATCGCGGCGCCGCCAAGCGCCTGTCGATTACCAAGACCGGCAAGGTGAAGCGCGCTCAGGCTTACAAGAGCCATATCCTGACCAAGAAGCCGACCAAGCGCACCCGCAACCTGCGCAAGGCCGCGTTCGTGTTCAAAACCGAAGCCAAGACCATGAAGAAACTCATTCCGTATAAGTAAGGAGGCGAAACCACCATGGCAAGAGTGAAGAGGGCTGTCAACGCGCTGAAGAAGCGTCGCAAGATTTTCAAGCAGGCTAAGGGCTATTTCGGAGCGAAGAGCAAGCAGTATCGCGCCGCCGGTGAGCAGGTTCGCCGCTCCCTGCGTTATGCGTATATCGGCCGCAAGCTGAAGAAGAGGGACTTCCGCCGTCTGTGGATCGCGCGCATCAATGCCGCGGCCCGCATCAACGGCATCAGCTACTCCAAGCTGATCAACGGCCTGAAGGTCGCCGGCGTCGTCATCGACCGCAAGATGCTGTCCGACATCGCCATCAGCGACGCTTCCGCGTTCGCCAAGCTGTGCGAAACCGCGAAGGCCGCGAAGTAATCCGGCTTTTACAAAGGACGCTTTTTCCGGAAGGGAAAGCGTCCTTTGTGTTTATCCGGCGCAGATATGAAAAGCGAGCCGCATTTCAAATTGCATCCGGGATGAAAAGGCTTTAAAATACTATCAGACAGAGGCCAAAGTCTTAAAACAAAAAGTACCGGGAGGATGCGGCAATGGAAGAGAACAAAACCTACAATCTGAATCAGCTGGCGATGATCACCGGCTATACCACGCGCTCTCTGCGCGTTTTCTTGAAAGAGGGCGTGCTGGAGGGTGAAAAGACCGACGGGATATGGCGGTTTAGCGAAGAACAGGTTCAGGACTTTATCAGCCGGCAGGCTGTCCGGCAGAACATGGCGACCAAGCGGAACGCCGTGGTGTTCGATTTCCTGGCGGAGGCTTACCGCACGGAAAACCGCGCCTGCGTCATCCTGGATTTCGCCGTGGGCGAAGGAGAGGCAATGGAGATCAGCGGGTTTTTCTGCGCCAGGATGTGCGAGGCAAAGGACATGGAGTTCCGCTTCAGCTATGAGCGCGGCGTGGCCCGGGTGATCCTTTCCGGCAAAGAGGACGCGGTGAGCGGCATGCTGAAGGCCTATTATGAGGGGAAATAAATGGCAGGCAAAAACCGGGCGCCGGGATTTTATCCCGGCGCCCGGTTTTCTTTTGGCGGTTACAGGTCCTGCCCGAATTGGGCAAACGCCTTCACGCGATCCTCCAGCTTCGGCCAGCGGGCCACGCTCTCCGCGGAGAACAGGCCTTTTGCGGGGTCCTCGGTGGAGCGCCATTCGTGGGCGATCAGGGCCCAGGTTGCGTCGTAGAGGTTGCGGAAAGCCGGGTCACGCTGCGCTTCGCACACGAAACTCTGGCGCGGGGAATTGATGTCCTCGCCGCTGATCTGGAACAGGCCGTACTGCTCGCACAGGCCGCGCACGCGGTCGAGCTGCGCGCGGGTGTTCCGGGAAGGCATGTAGGTGATGGCCCGGAAGCCCAGCCACTTGAGGTATTTGACCAGCTCGTCCAGATAGTCATCCTCGAACTTCTGCGCGCGCTTATCACCGGTCACGGAATCACCCACATCGCCCAGGTAAGCATAGGCCGAAATCGCGCCGATACGTTCAGAAAGCGCCAGTACGTCGCGCACGTCGGGGCATTCGTCCGTGGCGTCGATGTAGAAACGGCTGATGAGCGTGGATTTGATCCAGCCCAGCAGGTCGTACATGACATGGGGATTGTTCTCATCCAGCAGATATCCTTCAATCTTTGCGGAGAGCGGCAGCTGCATGGTATCGCGGATGAAGGAGGTCAGCTTTTGACCGCTGCCGATCACCTCGAGCATTTTCACGGCCAGCGCGCAGGAAAGGTGCCGCTCGGTCACGGAACCGCCGTGCGCGTACTGGGACAGCGGCAGCACGTCCCTGTCGAAATCGATGGTCACGCCGTACTGGCCCATCAGGCTGTTCACGGCATCCGTCATCCTGCGGTTGCGCACGTTGCGCTTCTCACGGTAAGGGGAGAAGAAGGCGTCCACTTCGGCGATTTTGTTGTGCGGGATGCCGTGAAGCGCCATGTAAGCCACAGAATCCTGATCCGGGTTGTTGATGCGCCGCCCGGCAAAGGGGGTATTGTGAAAGCTCACGCGGCATTCGGTGCCGATGGTGCCGCCCATGCGCACCAGTTTGACGGCCTGCAGAAACTCCTCCGCGCCGCCAATGGAATCGTGGTCCATCAGCCCGCAGGTGCACAGCCCGGCCTGCCAGGCGAACCACACGGCCGCCGTCGGCGAGTAGGGCGAAAAGGAGTAGGTGGTGTGGATGTGATTGTTGACGTCGGAACCCTGCGCCGGACGCGGCTCCGTTAGCGCCAGCCGGGCCAGGTTCTCCAGCCTGTCGGGCGCGTTGAGCAGCCTGAGCGCTTCTTCGCGGGTGATTGCCATGATGAACGCCTCCCTGTCCTGCCCGCCGTATGGGGTAGTTCCGTCAGTTGTCGATGTTTTCAAACAGGTCGTCGTGCAGTACGTCGTCGCCCACGGTGGTGTGGATCAGGCCATAAACGCGGTTGTCATAATGCACGCCGTCGCGTTCCATGCTGTAGTATTTCTGCTGGGATACGTGTTTGGAATAGCCGATCGTGGCCACCTGCGTGGCAGTGAGGCCGTTCAGCGCATCCAGCGGCTCGTCGTATGCGGTCATGGTCAGCTGGTTGCCGTCGTACAGGTGGATGTACAGTTTCTTGACTTCCCACAGGCCATGCTCCTCGTAGCTGGCCGGATAGGATTCCGGATCGGTGGCCAGAAGCACCGCGCGGCGCACGACGTAGGAGGTCAGCTTGTGCTGGTTGTGGCCGTATTCGCCGTTGATGTCGTGCGTTACGATGACGTCAGGCTGGTATTTGCGGATCAGCTCGACGACGGCAGCCTCGGTGGTATCCAGGCCCCAGAGCTCCACGGTTTCATCGTAGCTGTTCAGGCGCTTGTCTTCAAAGTTGACGAATACGGGATGGTTTTTCAGCCCGCAGGCCCACAGGCCCGCCATGGCCTCGGCGTAGCGGCCGCGGCCGCAGTCGGCCATATAGACCACCACGACGTTCTTGCCCTGTGCCACATAATAGGGAATGGTGCCGCCGAAGAACAGCAGCTCGTCGTCCTGATGAGTGGAGAACACCATCAGGTCGACCTTGCCCTCGATGGGCTGCCACTGCTGGATGAGCGGCGAGACCTTGTTTTCCTCGATCACGCGCAGCTCGCAGATGCCGTTCTGCGTGTCCGGGGTGCTGATGACGATCTGGCGCACGTCGCTGGTCAGCGGATAAGAGAAGCTGATCATGCCGCCCTCGTTGGCTTCCTCGATGGTGCGAATCGCGCCGCCGCCCTCGCCGGCCAGCGCGACGGTAAAGGAGGAGGGAGAGCGCGTCCAGTCCAGCGTGAGCAGCGCGCCGTTACGGCCCTCGGGCAGCGTCACGGTCACGGTGTCGCTCTCGCTGGAGGGCTGCCAGCTGCTGCCATAGTTGCCGTCGGTCAAGTGGTTCTTGCGACCGGCCGTCACGTCGATGCGGCAGTCGCCCGTCATGGTGGCAATGCCGCCCAGCTCACCCTTGACGTAGAAGTCCTGCTCAAGCACGGTGGCGCTTTCGCTTGAACTCTCCACCACCACGCGCAGGCGCTTTTCGCCGGCCGTCAGGCGGCGGAAGGGGAGTTTGGCGTCCAGCTTGACGAGATTGTATTCCTTCACGTCGGCCTCGCGCACGAATTCATCGCGCGCAGTGACGACGGTTTCAAAGGAACGCAGGTCAATGATCTCGACTTTGATGCCGATCATGGGCACGTTGGTGTGCACGACGCCCTTCAGCGTGAAGGAGGCGCGGTGCTCCAGAATGGTGGGCACGGTCGGATCGCTCAGCGTGGCTTCCAGCGGATCTTCTGTGACCACTTCGACCTGGTCGACATAGGTGCTCACCTCGAGGAACTCGGCGGACACGTAGCCGATGGTGCCGTTATAGCTTACTTTTGTCCACTTTTTGTTGGACGTGTCCATCACGTTGACCGTTTCGCCGGGCGCGATGTGCGCCAGCACGCGGCTGTTGGTGTTCGGCTCGCTGCGCAGGTTCACTTTCAGGTCAGCCTTGATGACGCCGGTGCTGATCTCGACGTCGCGGTAATAGGCGGGCGTCGGCTCGTCCGTCGCGAAGGCGACAGGCAGGCAAACCAGGAACGCCGCGATGGCTGCTGCTAAGGTGCGCTTGATAAAACGTCGTTTCATAAAAAACACCTCGTAAAAACACCTTATATATAGGGAATTCAAAACCATTCCAAACTATTTTAGCACACTTTTCCGTCGATTTCAACAGTTTCACACAATCTCTCCCATTTTCTTCGGATGCGTTTCCCGGCGAAGCGCTTTTCTTTTGCGCGCGGGTATGCTATAATCCAAAAAGAAAAACAGGGAAGGAGCATGACGCATGGCGGAATTGCAGAAGGCCCCTTGGCTGGGCGTGGCGTATTATCCGGAGGACTGGCCGGAGGAAAACATCGAAAGTGACATCCGGCGCATGAAGGCGCTGGGCATCAGCGCGGCGCGCATCGCGGAATTCGCGTGGCACCGCATGGAGCCCCGGCCGGGCGAGTTTGATTTTTCGTTTTTCCACCGCGTGGTGGACAAGCTGGGCGAGGCCGGCATCGCCGTGGTGCTGGGCACGCCCACGGCCACGCCGCCGCAGTGGCTGGGCCGCCTGTATCCGGACATTTTCGCGGAGAAGGAAAACGGCCGCGTGATGCAGCACGGCGGACGCCGGCACTGCTGCTCCAACAATGCGCATTATAATGATTACTGCATGCGAATCGTGGAGCGGATGGCGCAGGAATTCGCCGATGATCCGCACGTGGTCGGCTGGCAGATCGACAACGAGATCTATGCAGGCGACATGGGCTGCTTCTGCCCCAGCTGCCAGGCGGCCTTCCGCGAACGGCTGAGAAAGAAATTCGGCACCATCGACGCCCTGAACGAGGCATGGAATCTGAACATCTTCAGCCAGTGGTATGACGATTTTGCCGACATTCCCGCCCCGCGGGACGCGTGGCAGAACCCGCACATCGTTCAGGAGTGGCGCACCTTCCAGAACGATTCGCACATCGCCTTCGTACACCGGCAGGCCGACATCCTGCACAGGTACGTAAAAGTACCCGTGGGCACGGATACCATGCCCGTCAACGGCATGGATTACCGGCGCATGAATGAAAAGCTGGACGTGGTTCAGTTCAACCACTACAATGTGCCCGAAAACCTGCATGCCTGCGCGTTCTGGTTCGACTACCTGCGCACCTTCAAGAACCGTCCCTTCTGGAACACGGAGACGGCCACCTGCTGGAACGGTTCCACAGCCATCAACCAGAGCGTCAAGCCGGAAGGTTTCTGCCGGGCCAATTCCTGGCTGCCCATCGCGCTGGGCGCGGAGGCCAACATGTACTGGCTGTGGCGCACGCACTGGGGCGGACACGAGCTGATGCACGGCGCGGTGCTGGATACCAGCGGCCGTGACATGCACATCACAGGCGAGGTGGCAGAGGTGGCCGGGGGCTACCGGAAGGCGGCCGGTTTCATCAACGGCACGCGGGTGAAGACGGATGTGGCCATCCACTTCACCTCGCTCAGCTGGAACATGAACATCGCCCAGCCGGTGGTAAAGGATCTCAGGTACATGCCCAGCCTGCAGGAGCACTGGTACAAGCCCGCGGTTGACCTGGGCCTGCGGCCGGACGTGATCGACGCCGCCGAGCCGCTGGATAAATACAGGCTGATATTCTCGCCCCTGCTGATGAGTCTGGAAGAACATGGCCTGGCCGCGCGCATCGCCCGTTGGGTCAAGGAGGGCGGCGTGTGGGTCGTCGGGCCTTTGACGGATGTGAGAAACGCCGAAGGCGCGCGCTATCGGGACCGCTTCTACGGCATGCTGGAGGAGCTGACCGGCATCCGCTGGCTCTATGGCGTGCCGGATACCGAAGGCCATGTGAAGGCAGAATGGAGCGACGGCGGCGCCTTCGCGGGTGAAACCTGGTTCGAGATGTGCGAGGACTGCGGAGGAGATACCTTCGTTCGCGTGACGGAGGGCCACAGCGCCTTCATCGGCAAGGCGCTGGCTGTGAAGCGGCGCGTCGGCAAGGGCTGCGTGATCTGGCTCGGCGCGATTCCCTCCCGGGAGGACGCGGCGCGCCTGATCCGCCTGGCCTGCTTGGAAAGCGGCGTCGAAGGGATTGAGACCGAGGGCGAGGTCATGGTTTCCCCGCGGGCGGGTGAAGCAGGCGAGGGCCTGATCGCGGTTGAGTACGGCGCGAGGGAAGCCTCCTGTCTGCTGCCGCGCCCGATGACCGACCTCCTCACCGGCCGCAGGCTGGAAGGCCGTGTGGCGATGAAGCCATATGACGTGCTGGTGCTGAAGGTCGGGGAGTGATCCGATGGATGAGAAGAAGGGCGCTCCGCCCGCGGAACGGGCGTCCGACTGCAGCGCCGAAGAACAGGAAAAGCGTGACCGGGAGGATCAGCTGGAGCTGATGGCCGGAATGGGCGGCGTGCTGAGGCGGGGCGGGCTGGCGCTGGGCCTGTTTATCGCGCTGGGCGGCTGGTACCTCTCGCGCGATGGCGGAACATGGTTTTTGATCGGCGGGCTGGCGCTGGGCGCGCTGATCGGCGGCGGGCTGGCGATTTCAGGCCTGCTGGGCGGCGCGATCCTGAAAAAGTACATGGGCGGCCGGGGAAAAGGGCCGGATGACCGGTATTAAGCGCAGAGCCGGATATGACGAAAGCCTCCCTTGAACTGGGGAGGCTTTTTTTCTGCGGATGCGATGTGCAGAAGCGGCGCTCACAGGTTTTCCTCATGCCCGGCGGACAGCATTCTTTCCATCTTCAGCCGATAGCCGCGCGGCGACAGGCCCGCGGCGCTGCGGAACACCTTTCCGAAATAGCTGGGGCTGGAAAAGCCGCAGCGATAACAGATGTCGCTGATGGCGAGGCTGGAGTTGAGCAGCATGTCCACCGCCCGCTCGACGCGGAACTCGGTCAGGTATTCTATGGGCTTTCTGTCAATCGTGCGTTTGAAGCAGCGGAAGCATTCGCTGCGGCTGATGCCGGCCGAGGCGGCGATGAGGTCGATGGTCAGATCTTCCTGGTAGTGCCGTTCGATGAAGGCAAGCATCTTCTTGATGCGCATCTCGTTGACGGCCTGGCTGTCCGGCATGAAGGCGGATTCGCAGATTTCCCGGGTGTGCGCGGCGAGCACCACCCAGAGTTCCGTCAACCGGCTGCGGCACAGCAGTTCATATCCGAAGCATCCGGCGTCCATGCGGCACACCTCGTCGAACAGGCGGCGGATTTCCGCGTGCCAGGCATCCGGTCCATCCAGTCGCAGCAGAGACAGAGCGTGACAGCCTGTCAGCGGTGCAACACAGCGGGCATAGGCGTCGGAACCTGCCTCGGCGATGAAGCCGGGGGCGAAGAGAATGGTTTCCATTTCCGCGTCGCCGCAGCCCGGTTCGACGGCGGACATGTGCAGCGCGCCGGCGTTTACGAAGAACAGGTCGCCTTCCCGAAGCAGCAGACTGTCGGAAGCGGAGCGGCAGCGCACGCTGCCCGCCGTCACCCGGGTCAGGGCAATTTCATCGTGCCAGCGCCAGCCCAGCGATCCGCTGCAGGTGAGTCGGAAACGGTTTTTTTCGATCCTGAAAGACGAGGAAGGAGTTGGGGTCGGCCCCCGGGCAGGGGAAGTGACTGTAAAACGATGCATGCTTTCCATGTTTGTTTCTCCTTTGGAACGTGCGGATGGCCGGAGCGGATGGGATCATGTCGTTTGTTCTACGATAGTAATAGGAAGTATACTATAAATTATGATTTAATTATAGCAAAGTTAACTTACGCTGTCAATCCCTCCTCCGGAGGCGATTCAGGCATGCTGCGCTAATTTATCGGGAAGGATATCTGTAAAATCATATAAATTCACGCAAAACTGTGGAAATTTCGGCTGAAATGTGATACACTAAACCATATGCTTGGGAAAGGTGGAGGTGTGTGTGCATGACTGAGCGCCTGGAAGCGCTTCTGGCTGCGATGAAGCAGGCAGAGCTCGGGCACATGCTGATTCAGAAACCGAAAAACATCCGCTATCTGACAGGCTACACCGGCGAAGGATGCCTGCTGGTCTCCGGGACCGGCGCGGTCATCCTGACGGACTTCCGCTATGTGGAGCAGGCGTCCATTCAGGCACCCGGCCTGCAGGTGATCCGCTATGACGCGGCGCATCCCCGGCTGAGCGAGATTCGCCAGCAGCTGGTCAGCGCCGGCGCGCACAAGCTTGCCGTCGAGGAGGATGCGGTCACCGTCGACGCTTACCGTGAGATGCTGCGGGCCCTGAGCGGTATAGAGCTCACCGCGGCGGGCGGCCTGACGGAGCGGCTGCGGATCGTGAAGGGCGAGGAGGAGATCGAGTGCATCGCCAGGGCGTGCCGGATTTCCTGCCAGGCCTTCGAGAAAATGCTGGGCGTGATGAAGCCCGGCATGACTGAACGCGAGATCCAGCTTGAGCTGGACTACACCATGCTGCGCCTGGGCGCGGAGGGGCTCGCATTTGACACCATCGCGGCGGCGGGCGTGAACGGCTCGCTCCCGCACGCCATTCCCGGCAACCATGTCGTAAAGGAAGGCGAGATGCTGACGCTGGATTTCGGCGCGCTGTACGGCGGCTACTGCGCGGATATGACGCGCACCGTGGCCTTCGGCCGGATCAGCGACGAGCTGAAGAACATCTATGATACCGTGCTCGAAGCGCAGCTTGCTTCGCTCGATATGATCGGGCCGGGCGTGGTGTGCAGCCAGGTCGACCGCTGCGCGAGGGAGATCATCGACAAGGTGTACCCCGGCGCGTTTGGACACAGTCTGGGACACGGCGTAGGCCTTGATATTCACGAACAGCCTGGGCTCAACGGCCGCGACCAGCGAGAGCTGACGCCGGGCCATATCGTTACGGTGGAACCGGGCGTGTACCTGCCGGGCGTGGGCGGCTGCCGCATCGAGGATACCGTCGCGATTACCGGCTCGGGATACCGGAATCTCATCGACGCGCCCAAGGAGCTCATCTGCCTGTAAACGCTTTGGACTGACGCGGAAGCCTCCGCGTTTTCCAGATAGAAGTTCATCCCCAACGTACATTTTTAAGGAGGAAAACACCAATGGTTACTGCTGGCGATTTTAAGAAGGGTTTGACCGTTGAATGGGACGGCGGCGTGTGGACGATCGTCGATTTCCAGCATGTCAAGCCGGGCAAAGGCGCCGCTTTTGTTCGCACCAAGATCAAGAACATCATGACCGGCGCCGTGGTTGAGCGCAGCTTCAACCCCACCGACAAGATGCCCAAGGCGATCGTCGAGACCAAGGAGATGGAGTATCTCTACAACGACGGCGACCTGTACTACTTCATGGATCCCGAATCCTACGAGCAGCTGCCCCTGACGGCCGACAAGGTGGAGGACGCCATTCCCTTCATGAAGGAAAACACCGTGGCCACCATCCGCTTCTTCAAGGGCGAAGCCTTCTCCGTTGAGGCGCCGAACTTCGTCGAGCTGCAGGTGACCGACACCGAGCCCGGCTTCAAGGGCGACACCGCGTCCAACACCACCAAGCCCGCCACCGTGGAAACCGGCTACACCCTGCAGGTGCCGCTGTTCATCAACACCGGCGACATGCTGCGTATCGACACCCGCACCGGCGAGTACATGTCCCGCGCCTGACGCAGGCATTCCTTGCTGCCGGATCCGGGCTTCTGCCCAGCCGGCGGCAGCGACGTATCACCAAAAGGAGGGGTCACCATGGCGAATCAGTTGTCCGACAAGGTATCCTACATCAAAGGCCTTATGGAAGGCATGAAGTTCGACACGGATGTGGATGAGGGAAGGCTCCTCGCAAAGATCGTCGAGGCGCTGGGCGAAATGACCGAGGAGATCGAGGCCATTTCAGAGGCGCAGGATGAGCTGAGTGAATACGTCGACAGCATCGATGAGGACTTGTCCGCCCTCGAGGACGCGATCTTCGACGAAGACGACGAGGACGAAGACGACGAGGACGAAGACGACGAGGACGAAGATGACGAGGATGATGAAGACGAGGACGACGACTTCATCATTGTGGACGACGAGGACGAAGACGGCGAGGAAGATATCTACGTCGAATGCACCTGCCCGCAGTGCAGGGCGTCCTTCTACGTGCGCGAAAAGGAACTGGGCGCGGAAGTGCTTCACGTGTGTCCCCGCTGCGGCGCGCATGTGCATGCCGTGCCGGACTATGAAAGCGATGAGGAAATCCCCGTCGCGCACCTGGTCGAGGACGAAGATAAGTAACGGACAGGATATTTGCAAGGGCGGGCGCTTCGCGAGAGGTGCTCGCTTTTGCGTGGAGGCTTGCAATTTGCCGTGTGCCTTGGTATAATCAGAAGGCGCGCTGAACAGGGCCTCGCGGCTCGGGAATTCGCCATGGATTATGTGAAAACCCATGCCCCATATGACGACCAGACGCCGGAAGAGGATGCGTTCGAGAACATCGCGCCGGACGAAGGCACGGCACCTGGGCTGAATATGGAAATCAAAACGCCGAAGCCGCGCCCGGGAATAATAAGGGTGTATGCGGCATCACCATCACCGACATGGCCGCTGTCATTGCGGACCGACGGGGGGAGGAACAGACTGTGAAATACGGCATCTACTACGCGTACTGGGAAAAGGAATGGGCGGCGGATTACATCCCCTACATCGAGAAAGCGGCGAAGCTGGGTTTTGATTTCCTCGAGATCGCCTGCACGCCCATCAACGGCTATTCAAGGCAGACCCTGCTGGACATCCGGCAGGCCGCGAAGGACAACGGCATTTTCCTCACTGCCGGCCACGGCCCTTCCGCCAGCCAGAACCTGGCCAGCGCCGATCCCGCGGTGGTGAAGAATGCAAAGGCCTTTTTCACGGAGCTTCTGAAACGGCTGGAAATCCTGGATATCCACACCATCGGCGGCGGCATATACAGCTACTGGCCGGTGGACTATTCCAGGCCTATCGATAAGCCGGGCGACTGGGCGCGCTCCGTTGCCAACGTGCGTGAAATGGGCCTCGTGGCAGGTAATTGCGGCGTGGACTATTGCCTCGAGGTGCTGAACCGATTCGAGGGATACCTGCTTAACACGGCGGAGGAAGGCGCGGCGTTTGTGCGCGAGGTGGATGTGCCCGCCGTAAAGCTGATGCTGGACACCTTCCACATGAACATCGAAGAGGATTCCATGGGCGGCGCGATCCGCGCGGCGAAGGGCCTGATGGGCCACTTCCACACGGGGGAATGCAACCGCCGCGTGCCCGGACAGGGCCGCATGCCGTGGGGTGAGATCGGCGAGGCGCTCCGCGACATCGGCTACGACGGCACCGTGTGCATGGAGCCCTTCGTGCGCATGGGCGGCACCGTAGGGTCGGACATCAAGGTGTGGCGCGACATGAGCCGCGGCGCGACTCTTGAGCAGCTGGACAAGGACGCTGCCGAATCGGTCGCCTTTGAACGGTCTGTCTTTGAAAACAGGTGAATTCACTATTGAACGAAGCGGGGAGCGACATGAAAGGCGCTGTATTCTTCGACTATGACGGCACGCTGACCGACAGCGCGGCGGGCGTTTCCCGGGCTACGCCGGCCACGCGGCGCGCGATCGAACGGCTGCGCGGGAACGGATATCTGGCGGTGCTGGATACCGGCCGGGCGATGAGCTACGCGGGAAATTCGGGCGTGGTCTTCGACGGCATGATCACCTCCAACGGCACGCACGCGGTGGTTTGCGGCCAGACCGTGCTGGACGAACCCATCGAGAGCGGCCTGCTGGCCCGGCTGATGGCCCGATTGGACGATATGGGCATCTATTACGGCATCGACAATCCGGAGCGCTGCTATGCGCGCGACCTGGACGAGGCGTCCTTCGTGCGCTGGCTCACCACCTTCAGCATCAGCCGGGAAACATTTCGTCCCATTCCGGCGGACGGGAAGCCTGTGGGATACAAGCTGAGCGTGCTTTACCACACTATGGATGAGGTGGAGCGCCTGAACGCGGAATTTGGCGGCGCGTTCTCCTTCGATTGCCACAACGGCTATCCCTGTGTGGATGTGACTGCCCGCTCCGCCAGCAAGGCCCGGGGCGTTAAGGCCGTGATGGAGCGGTTCAGCCTCGCCCTGAACGATACCTATGCGTTCGGAGACGGCGACAACGACCGCGGCATGCTTGCCGCCGTGGGACACCCCATCGCCATGGGCCGCCATGCCCCCGCGCTGGACGCCGTGTGCGAATTCGTCACGAAGGACGTCGCGGACGAAGGCATCCAGTTTGGCCTGATGCATTATAACCTGATATGACATGACCCCCATGCCGGTTCCGGCGGCATGGGGGTCATGCTATACTTTTTCGATGTGGAACGCCGCGGCGCGTCCCAGCCGGTTCATGACCGCAAGGCCGACGCCTTCCGCATCCACAGCCTCGGAGAATATGAACTGAACGCGCTCGTCGTCCAGCCGGCGAAGCACGGCAAACAGCGCCGCAGCCACGCTTTCGGCGGAATCTGCGCCACCCAGAGGGAACACGCGCCGGGCTCCGTAAAGGGGCTCGTGGCCCGGCAGGGCCAAAATGGCGGCACTTCCGGGCGCGGCGTCGTAACGCGCGCAGATTTCTGAGGCCACGGCCTCCGCGCGGCCCTCGAAGATCACCAGGCTGCCCACCGGGGCGTAATGGCGGTATTTCATGCCCGGAGAACGGGGCTTTTCGCCCTCCTGAAGAGGACGCATGACCGCGCCGTCCACCTCCACCGCGCCGGCGGCGGCGGCAATCATTTCCGGCGTGACGCCGCCCGGCCTCAGCACGCGCGGAACAGGCCCGGTCACGTCGATGACCGTCGATTCCACGCCCACGGCGCATGGACCGCCGTCCAGAATCAGGGGGATACGGCCGTTCATGTCGTCCATCACATGCTGAGCGGTGGTGGGACTGGGCCGCCCGGAGCGGTTTGCGCTGGGCGCGGCGATGGGCACGCCTGCCGCCCGGATCAGCGCTTGAGCCGCCGGATGCGAGGGCATGCGGATGCCCACGGTGTCCAGCCCGGCCGATACTTCAGGCGGAATGGCGCCGGATTTCGGGAAGATGAGCGTCATGGGACCAGGCCAGAAAGCGTCCATCAGGGCGCGGGCCATGGGGGATATATCGCCCCGGATGAGCGGCGGAATTTCCGCCTCGGAGGCGACGTGCGTGATGAGCGGATTGTCGCCGGGGCGGCCCTTCGCCTCGAAGATGAGGCGCACGGCTCCGCCGTTCAGCGCGTTGGCGCCCAGGCCGTACACGGTCTCGGTAGGGAAGCCTACCAATCCGCCCGCGCGGATGATTCTGCCCGCCTCGGCGATGGCCTCGGGGGATACGGGAAGGAGTTTCGTGTTCAATGCTGGTCGAACTCTTTTCGTTGCGTTTTTATTCGATAAGATAATGCTCGGGAATAATCTCCCTGATTTCGTCCTCCGGGGTTTTTCCGGTGTTGTCATAGAGGTGGCCCCGGTTTTCCGGCCGGGCTTCCAGCTTTCTTTTCAGAAACAGGGCCCTTTCGATCAGGTCCACATCTCCGCGCCGCTCTATGCGCTTTCTGATTTCTTCCGCTTCCGCCGTAAGCACGATGTAGTACAGCGCGGCATGCCGGCGTTACGCCAGCGCCCGGACGCGGGGCAGTTCGTCTTCAATGACGTAGTCGATCACAACATCCAGGTTTTGCCTGAGGGCGCGTTCCGCCGTGGCTATGATGCAGTCCCAATTGAATCGCAGGACTTCCTCCCACGGCACGGAACAGGATGCCGCTCCTTCAACGAATCCCCTGTGGAAATCATCGCCGTGAATCACATAGACCGGCTTATTATTCCGCTCAACAAGATGTTTTGCGTAAGCATCGGCGAACGTGGATTTGCCGCATCCGCAGGGGCCGGACACAAAAATGATTTTGGCCATATTGATATACCCGCGCTAATTCCGCTTTTTCGCCTTCCGTTTCGCCCTTATATCACAGCGTTTTGGGGATGGCCCTCCGACCAGGCGATGAGGTTGCGGCATACCGCGTCCAGCAGCCGCCGGCGCGCCTCTTCGGTGGCCCAGGCAATGTGTGGGGTGACGATGATGTTTTTCGCGCCCAGCAGAGGATTGTCTTCCCTCGGGGGTTCCGTGCTGGTCACGTCCACCGCCGCGCCAGCGATGACGCCCTCGTCCAGCGCATGCCGCAGGTCTTCTTCCACGATGACGCCGCCGCGGCTGGTGTTGATGAGGAACGCGTTCCTCTTCATCTTTGCGAGGGAGGCGGCGTTGATGAGGCCGCGCGTCCCGTCGTTCAGCGGACAGTTGAGGCTCACCACGTCGCTCTCACGGAGCAGGGTGTCAAAATCCACCGTCGACACACCGGGCACATCCTTCGGCGTGCGGCTGCATGCGATGACCTTCATGCCGAACGCGCGCGCGATTTCAGCCACGCGCCGGCCGATGCGTCCCAGCCCGACGACGCCCATCGTGCGGCCGGCCAGCTCCAGCAGCGGGAAATCCCAGAAGCAGTAGTAGGGCTGGCGGCTCCATTTCTTCTCCTCGATGACGCGGCGGGAGTGCTCTCCGGCATGGTGGCACAGCTCCAGCAGCAGCGCGAAGGTGATCTGCGCCACGGAATCGGTGGAGTAGCCCGGCACGTTGCACACGGTAATGCCCTTTTCACGCGCGGCGGCCAGATCGATGTTGTCATAGCCTGTTGCCAGCTCGCCGATGTAGCGGAGCTTCGGCAGCGCCTCAATGATCTCCCGCGTCAGTTTCACCTTGTTCACCAGCACAGCTTCGGCGTTCTTTGCGCGCTCCAGCACCAGCTCGGCGGAGGTGGCGTCGTATCGTATCGCGCCGCCGAGGCAGTCCAGCGCGCTCCAGTCCAGGTCGTTCAGCTGCAGGGCGTCCAGCGCCACGATAATCATGCGGATTCCTCCTGCTTATTCGTCTTCGGCGTTCAGCAGCGCCGTATGCTCCGCGAGGATCAGCGCCTCGATCATCTCGTCGAGGTCGCCGTTCATGAAGTCCTCAATGTTGTAGATGCTCTTGCCGATGCGGTGGTCGGTCACGCGGCCCTGAGGAAAGTTATAAGTGCGGATGCGCTCGCTGCGATCCCCGGTGCCAACCTGGCTGCGGCGGGCGCTGGCGTATTCGTCCTGCGCCTTCTGTTTTTCCAGGTCGTACAGGCGGCTGCGCAGCACGCGCATGGCCTTTTCCCGGTTCTGAATCTGGCTGCGCTGGTCCTGACTGGTCACCACAAGGCCCGTGGGAATGTGCGTGATGCGCACGGCGGAGTCTGTGCGGTTGACGTGCTGGCCGCCCGCGCCGGACGCCCGGTAGGTGTCTATGCGCAGGTCGCCGGGGGCGATGGTCAGCTCCACGTCCTCGGCTTCGGGCAGCACGGCCACGGTGGCGGTGGAGGTATGGATGCGCCCGCCGGATTCCGTTACCGGCACACGCTGCACGCGGTGCACGCCGGATTCATACTTGAGCCGACTGAATACATCCCTGCCCTGGACAAGCAGCACAGCTTCCTTGATGCCGCCCAGCTCGGTGGCGCCTTCGTCGGTCAGCTCGGCCTTCCAGCCGTGCGATTCGGCATAGTGGATGTACATGCGGATGAGTTCCGCGCCGAACAGCCCGGCTTCTTCGCCGCCGGCGCCGGCACGCACCTCGATGACCGCGTTGCGGTAGTCGTCCGGGTCGCGCGGCAGGAGCAGCAGCCGCGCCTCCTGCGACTTGCTTTCCAGCTCAGGGACAAGAGCTTCAAGTTCTTCGCGGCCCATCTCGGCCAGCTCCGGGTCGTCCCCCTGCGCCATGTCGCGCGCGGTGTCAATGTCCTCGCGCAGTTTGCGGTACTGCTTCGCGAATTCCGCCTGTTCGGCCAGCTCGCTGTGCTCGCGCATCAGCTTTTGAAGGAGCGGCGGATCAGCGATGACTTCGGGCTGCGTGATGCGCACGCCCAGCTCCTCGAAACGTCCTTCCACCGCTTCCAGCTTGCGGGCGATGCGCTCAAAATCCTTTTCCTGCATAGACAAAACTCCCGGTATTATGGTTTGCGCGCTTCCACAACGCGCTCGACGCCGAACAAATCCCTGTGAATGACGCAGTCCGCCCAATCCGCGAGCATGCCGCCCACGGCCTGCGCCTGGCCCTGTCCCACCTCGAGCAGCAGGATGCCGCCCGGAGCAAGGAAGCGCGGCGCGTCTTTCGCGATGCGGCGGTAGAAATCCAGCCCGTCCGGCCCGCCGAACAGGGCCAGGGCAGGTTCACGGCGCACCTCGGGCTGCAGCTCGTCCATGTCTGTCCGGTCGAGGTAGGGCGGGTTGCAGGCAATCAGGTCAAAAACGCCTTCCGCCGCTGCGAACAGGTCGCCCAACGCAAAGCTGGCGTTGCTCGCGTTCAGTCGGTTCGCGTTTTCCCGCGCCAGTGAAAGCGCGTCGTCGCTCACGTCGGTGAGCAGCAGCCGCGCGTCCGGCCGGAAATGCGCAATACTCAGGCCGATGGCGCCGGTGCCGCAGCACAGGTCGAGCGCGCGGGGCATGCCTTTGCCTTTCAGCCTAAACAGTGCCAGCTCACAGAGCGTTTCGGTTTCTGGGCGGGGGATGAGCGCCCGGGCATCACACAGAAAGCGCAGACCCATGAAATCCGCCGTGCCCAGCACGTACTGCAGGGGCTCGCCCCCGCAGCGCCGCTCCAGCCAGGCGTCAGCGGCCGCAAGCGCGCCGCAGTCCGGCACGTCATTTCGCCGCATGCGCAGCGAGGAACGAGCCCATCCTGTGGCCTCGCACAGCAGCCATTCGGCGTCACAGGCCGCGTCCGGGTCGCCTGACTCACTCAGCCGGAGCGTGGCTCGCCTGAGCCATTCGCCGGCGTTCAAGCGTTGTCACCATCCGCCGGCTGTTCGGGCCCAGCGGGCTGTGCGGCTTCATCGGCCTTCGCGTAATCCGGATCATACTGCTTCGGAATCGGGTTGGGCATGCCCAGCGCAGCCTTGAGCGAAACAAGCGCCACTTCCACCATGTCGTCGGTGGGCTGCGCCGTGGTGATGTGCTGGACCATCAGGCCCGGCCATTTCAGCGCGCGCACCACCGGCGTGTCTTCCGCGCGGCCCAGCCACTTGAGGATTTCATAGGAGACGCCGGCAGTGAGCGGCAGCAGCAGCAGGCGGCTGCCCATGCGCGCGAAGACGTTTGTGCTGTCGCTGCCCAGCAGCGTGAACACGAGAATGGAAATGACAAACACGATCACGATGAAGCTTGTGCCGCAGCGGGGATGGTAGGTGGTGAAGGCCTGCGCGTTGGCCACGGTGAGCGGTTTGCCGTTTTCAAAGCAGAAGATGGACTTGTGTTCTGCACCGTGATACATGAATACCCGATGGATCTCCTTCAGGCGCGAGACCAGCCACACATAGACGAGGAACAGCGCCATGCGCAGGAGGCCGCCCAGCAGATTGGTGACGGTGCGGCTGGGGATGAAGCGCTTGAACAGCGACTCAATGGCCGTGGGCAGCAGGAAGAACAGGCCGATGGCCATCGCCAGCGCCAACACGACGGCCAGGCCCATCGTCAGGCTTTCTGCCTTGATGTGCAGCGCTTTGGCCAGCTTCTTCTCGAATTCGCTGGGCTCCTCGGTTTCGCCGGTGGAGATTTCAGCGGATTCGGTGAGCGTCTTCATGCCGACATACAGCTGCGTGACGAAATTGACTACGCCGCGGATGATCGGCCAGCCCAGAATGGGATATTTCTTTGAAAGGTATTTGCGCGGCTTAAGGCGCAGCTCGATTTTGCCGTCCGGCCGGCGCACGGCCAGCGCGATCTTTTCGGGCCCCATCATCATGACGCCCTCCATCACGGCCTGCCCGCCGACGGAAACGCAGGCAGACGAATCCTGATTCCGGTCGGTCGTCTTCGGCGGGGTCTTCAGCACGCCGCCCTTTTTCGGCGTATTTTCCTGCTTCATCTGAAATCGCTCCTTCCGAGGCGCAAGGCGCCTGAAATGGATGTATTCCGCTCTGTTTCGCCGCGGGACTGTCTCCGAAGCGCAAAAGCGGAGGCGTTTGCGCGGCCAGTTCAGGCCTGTACCATGGTCAAATACGAAAAACAGACCGGACGGCAAACGCCCGATCTGGTTTTTTGCGTTTTCGGCTGTCTGCAATTACATGCCATAGCGCTTCTTAAAGCGATCGACACGTCCACCGGTATCAACCAGCTTCTGCTTGCCGGTGAAGAAGGGGTGGCACTTCGAGCAGATATCGACGCGCAGCTCCTTTTTCACGGAGCCGGTTTCAAAAGTCTCACCACAAACGCAGCGCACAACGGCTTTGCCGTAGTTGGGATGGATCTTCTCTTTCATGATTCTCACCTCACTTGCACAATGCAGATATGATTATATCATGGCTCCCGGTGTTTTGCAATACAGTCATTTTAATTTTACATATTTCCCCTGCGAAAAACGGCCGACAGTGAAGGGCGGCGCGGCGCCTGTTTGGCGCAGTCCGCCGCGAAGTCGCGCAACGCGGACGCATAATGAGGCTTTGCGAAGCGTTTCCTTGACAATTCGGCCGCGGGGGGCTATTATGACAGCAGAATACTATAGAGGAGGCGCATTCCTGTGAGGATATACATTTCAGTGGACATGGAAGGCATCAGCGGCATCAACGGCCCCGAGTACGTGATGAGGGACGGCCGCTGGTACGCCGCCGGCCAGCGGCTGATGACGGCGGACGCCAACGCGGCCGTGCGCGGCGCGTTCGACGGCGGGGCGGATGAGGTGATCGTGGCCGACATGCACGGGTCGTCGGGCAACATCCTTGTGGAGGAGCTCGATCCGCGCGCGCTGCTGCTGGCCGGCACGCCGCACCAGCCGAGGTTCCCTTTCCTTGACGAAACGGTGGACGGCGTATTCCTGGTGGGCTATCACGCGATGGCCGGAACGCTGGCCGCCAACCTGGAGCACACCATGAACAGCGCCAGCTGGTTCCGCTTCTGCGTGAACGGCACGCCCTTCGGCGAAGTGGGCATCGACGCCGAAATTGCCGCGGAATGCGGCGTGCCGGTGGTGATGGTGTCCGGCGATGACAAGCTTTGCGAAGAGTCCAGAGCGCTGCTGGGAAACATCGAGACCGCCGTGACCAAGCAGGGCCTGGGGCGGCAGAGCGCACTGTGCCTCTCGCCGCAGTACGGCAATAACCGCGTGTACGCCGCGGCCCGGCGCGCAGTGGAGCGGCTTTCGGAGCTGGAGCCGTTCGCCCTGCCCGAAACGCCTTCTCCGGCGCGTGTGGCCATCACCTACAAGATGGTGCCTGACGCCGACCGGGCCAATGTGGCAGGCACGCGGCGGCTGGACGGCTACACCGTTGAAACCACCTACAACCGCCTGTCGGACATGTACGGCGGCCTCTGGCGCGAATACGGCGTGGAGAAAAAAATCTGAACGATGCATGCGCGGCGCTCCGCTTCCGGGGCGCCGCGCGGCGTTGCTTTTTCCCTGCGGCCATGGTATAATGGAAACGGGGCCGAATGATGCGTTTTGGGGTGAGCTTCGCCATGAAGAAAAACAGAAAAAAGACGGTGGCATCGACGCGCAGATGCACATGGCCGGCCGACGTCCTGCTCGTTTTGCTGTTGTGTCTGGCCAACGCGGTGTGGTTTTTGCCGCTGCGGGAGATGGGCATCATCACGGGCGACGACATCGGCTTCGTGCTCGACGCCCGCCGAATCGCCTCGGTTTCCGATCTGTTCGCCGTATCGGGCATCAAGTACCGGCCTGTGGTGCGCGTCCTTCAGGCTGCCGAGGTCTGGCTGTGCGGAAACGACTATACGGCCTTCTTCCTTGTGAACCTGTGCTTCCAGTGCCTCGTTACGGGCGTCTTGTACTGGCTGGCGCTGCGCATCAGCCGGCGTCGTTCCATTGCGTTTTTCATCGCCGGCCTGTTCATCGTCTGTCCTTTCTCGTATTACAGCATCATGCAGGTGCACGGCATCATGGAGGCGGCGTGCATTTTCTTCCTCCTGTTCACGATTTTCTTCGGCCTGCGCTTTTTCAGAACAGGGAAGGCGGTTCAGCTGCTGCTTTCCTGCCTGTTTGCCGCGTTCACGGTGTTTACGCACGAACGCTTCCTTGCGCTTGCGCCCGTGTTTGTCATAGCGGTTCTGCTGTGCGGCCGGATCGGTTGGAAAAAGAAAATTCCCCTCGCTGTCATGAGCCTTGTTCCCTTCGCGGCCAACATGGCGGTCAAGCGGCTGGTCGGCGTCAGCGTGATGGAGGGGACGGGCGGCGAATCGATCAGCCTGTCGGTCGGCACGGTGGCGGGCTTCGTCGGGCGCGGGCTGATGGCCGTGCTGGGCATAAACAACGGACCGTCTTACCTGAACGGCTACACATACGATCAGTATTCCCTCGCTGAGCAGCGGAGCGCGTGGGTGATGTTCGGCATCGCGGTGCTGGCGTTGCTGCTCTGCCTGCTGCGGCTGGCACTGGAAGACAAGCCCCGCCGGAAGGCGTATGGCTTCAAGTGCGTGTTGCTGGCCGTGCTGACCATCGGCGCGCTGCTGCTGGCCGGCAGCGTGACCATCCGCCTGGAAATGCGCTGGCTGCTGGCGCCCTATGTCGTGGTCCTGCTGTTGCTGGCATACTGCTTCCGCAAGATCAACTGGGCACACTTCGGCGAGCTGGCGCTCATCGCCCTCACGGGGCTGTCGATCTTCATCAACATCCACTACCGCGCCGAGATCGGGCAGGTCTACTTCACGCAGGTCATGAAACGCGCGCAGGCCGTATACGAGCTCACCATCGGCCGTTACGGCGAAGCGCTGGCGGACTATGAGCTCTGCTTCGTCGCCGACGACGAGACGGCCTGGACGTTCGGTGAGCCCGGAAATTCCATGTTTGATGTCTATCTGGAGCGCCCGGTCAGTTTCACCTACGCCACGCCGGCGGACAGCGTTGAACCTTCAGAAAAGGTCAAGGTGTTCAAAATCACAGAGAACGCGGGCATCGAAGAAATCAGCCACGTGGAGGGCTATGGCCTGGTCTACGACATGAACGCCGCGCCGGAGGCGCACGTCGTGTTCCCGGACACGGAGGCGGAAACGCCTTCCGGCAAGGGCATCTTCTTCATGAAGGGCAATCTCACAGTGCTTTCCGGCTACCGGGACCATGTGGACGGGCTGAATATCCCGGAGCATTCCGTGATCAGGCTCTCCGCGCACCTGCCCTTTGATGAGGGCGACGGCGCGCGCGTGACTGTTTTCCTGACGGTGGACGGCAAGATGACTTCGATGAACTGGTTTGACATTTATCCCGGCCAGGACGTTATGAACCAGGTGTTTGAAATCGGCGACGCGCTGAAAAACGCCAGCCTGTGGGTGGCCGTGACTTCGCCGACCGGCGATGCCGAAAACGACTGGGTGGTGTTCCCGGATTTCCGTGTGCTGGAGAAGACCGGAGACTGACCATGCCCCGATCGCAGAACCGCCCAAGCGAAACAAGCGCTCCTCTTTCTGGCGGAAGGGGAGCGCTTTTCATAACACGCCGCGCCGGGGCGTATGCTTGGGTAGACAAGGGGGGACGCATCGATGACAGAGCGGAACATCTATCAGGATATCGCCACCAGGACAGGCGGCGATATCTATATCGGCGTGGTGGGCCCCGTGCGAACCGGAAAATCCACCTTTATCAAGCGCTTCATGGAGCTGCTCGTGCTGCCGAACATCGCGGACGGACACAGGAAGGATCGCGCCCTCGATTCGTTGCCTGTGAGCGGCGCCGGCCGCACGATCATGACGACGCAGCCCAAGTTCGTGCCGGACGAGGCGGTGACTGTGCTGCTCCGCGACCAGGCGGCGCTGAATGTGCGGCTGGTGGACTGCGTGGGCTATCTCGTCGACGGCGCGCTGGGCACGCAGGAGGAAGAAACGGCGCGCATGGTGCGCACGCCGTGGTTCGACCACGATATTCCCTTCGAGGAGGCCGCTGAGCTGGGTACGCGGCGCGTTATCAGCGAGCACTCCACGCTGGGCCTTGTCGTGACCACGGACGGCACCGTCGCCGGCCTGCCGCGCGCAGCCTATACCGGGGCGGAGGAGCGCGTGATCCGCGAATTGAAGGCGCTGGGAAAGCCGTTCGTGGTGCTGCTCAACAGCCGGGAACCGGAAAGCGCCGGGGCTGGCAGGCTCCGGGACGCGCTGGCGGCGAAATACGACGTGCCGGTGCGGCTGATGAGCGTGGAGGACATGACGCTGGAGGACATCCGCAGCATCCTGGAGGAGGCGCTGTTCGAGTTTCCGGTGAGCGAGGTGTGGCTGGAAATACCCCGCTGGCTGGAAACGCTGCCGCCGGATCACTGGCTGAATGCGGAGATCGAATCCGCCCTGCGGGAAGCCGCCGGGCACATGCGCCGCGTGCGCGATCATGGCGCCGTGGCTGCGGCATTTGCAGACAGCGAGCACGTGGCGGGTATAGATATCCGCCAGATCCGCCTTAGCGAAGGCGCGATCGACTGCGCGATGACCCCGCAGGAAGGGCTGTTCTACCGGATCCTGAGCGAGGAGAGCGGCCAGGAGATCAGCGGCGAAGAACATCTGATGACGCTGATGTGCGAGCTGGTCAAAGACCGGCGGGCCTATGAGCGCGTGGCCGAAGCGCTCGCATCCGTTCGTGAGACCGGCTGCGGCCTGGTCATGCCCGACCAGAGCGAGATGACGCTGGAGAAGCCGGAAATCGTCCAGCAGGGCGGGCGGTTCGGCGTGCGGCTGAGGGCCAGCGCGCCGTCCCTCATGCTGTTCCGCGTGGATACGCGAACGGAGGTCAGCCCGGTCGTTGGAGCGGAAAAGCAGAGCCGCGAGCTGGCGGAATACCTGATGAGCGAATTTGAAAACAACCCGGAAAGCATCTGGACAACCAACATGTTCGGCAAATCGCTGGGCGAGCTGGTGCGTGAAGGACTGGCTGCCAAGCTCACCCGTGTGCCGGCCGACGCGCAGTTCAGGATGCGGGAGGCGCTGAGCAAGATCGTCAACGAGGGAAACGGCGGCATGATATGTATCCTGTTGTGAGGCATGGCGGAGAAAGCTCCCCCGCGGGAGTTGAAAAAAAGGGAAAAAGCGTATATAATGGATTCAACATGGAGACAAAAGGAGACGGAGCTATGGATACGAAATCCCTGCTGGCCTCGCTGGCGACGGAACAGGTGAACAGCCGCAGCGAACGACTGGATCAGATGACCTCTCTTGAAATTGCGACGCTGATGAACGACGTGACCGCCGACGTGACGGCCGGCATCGAAAAAGCGCTGCCGCAGATTGCCGCGGCCATCGACGGCATCGTGGCGCGACTGAAGATGGGAGGACGCCTCATCTACATGGGCGCGGGCACCAGCGGCCGGCTGGGTGTGCTGGACGCCTCCGAATGCCCGCCCACGTTCGGCGTGTCGCCCGAGATGGTGCAGGGCATCATGGCGGGCGGCGACCGTGCGCTGCGCAGTTCCGTGGAAGGAGCCGAGGACAGCAGCGAGCTGCCGGTGGCGGATCTGCAGGCCCGCTGCCTGAGCGAAAAG
>LVAP01000089.1 GCA_001603025.1 Clostridiales bacterium Firm_10
TCTGGCCAACATCTCCAAGCTGCAGCGGCAGGATCAGCGCTTTCTGGCGCTGCTCAACCCCGGCAGCTGCGGCCCGAGGCGCTTCAACCAGGCCGTCACGCTGGCGGTGCTGGAGGTGGAGGATGGAAACATCCGCGTGAACCGCATCGACATTGCGCTTCAGGGAAAGAACGTGGCCTTGCCCAGAACCGAAAACCTCAAGGCGCAGATCGAGACGATCATGAAGGAGACGCAGAAGGGCCGCGGCCCTCTGGAGATTGCCGGCCGCCACGGCTGGGACGCCGCGCTGGTGGAGCAGATCGCGCGGCTGTACGTCACCCACCCCGGCGTGACGGCGGACGGCATCATGGGGAAGATGGGAATCTGAGAGGAGGATAAAACCATGAAAAGCCTATTGCTCGCCGACACCACCCGCGAGGAGCGGGAAGCCATCGTGGCGGAGTCCATCGGCAACATCGACGGCGCCTGCGACGGGTGCAGCCCCGGCCTGATCGAGATGTATCAGGACTACATTGAGGGCCGCAGGGAGCTGCGGGAAATCAACATGGAATTCAACGCCCGGTATACATCCGGCAGGATGGGGCCGGAGAGGGAAGGGTGCGGGTACGCGGATCAGCAGATTGGCGGGAATTAGAATCAATGCAACGTAGTTTTCTACATCCTGACAGCAATGAATGAGGTAGAATACATGAAACAGACGAGTGCTGAACTCATAACGAGCAGTACTATTACATGGGAGAATTGCGGATTGGCCCATACAGACGATATAATTAAGGTTATAACACGAATCATGCAGACAGAAATACAGATTAGGTTTTATAACGGATATGGAGGCCTGATCAGCGGTAGAATCTGGCCAATAACGGATCAACAGAAGCAGAAATTATTTAGTCTCCTGGACATCTGTGTCCATGAATGGACAGACGATGACTATTCAGTTGATGTTGATGACGGCTCTCGTTGGCAGCTCAAGGTATGCGCCAGAGGAAAATGTTTAAAGACTTTTGAAGGAACGGCAGAGCCGCCATCTCAGGGTAAGATTATTAGAGAAATGTTGGTCAAAATAGTCGGTGAAGATAATTGCTATTTCTATTGATTGACGCGCTGACGTTTGTTAGTGCCCTGCTCACTTACCTATTAAATGCGAAAAGCAATGACGGCAATCCGATGCCGATTTGAGCACGCCAGCCATGCGGCCGGCAGCCCACGCAGCCGGCCAGCCTTTTGCGGGCCGGACAAGAGCGCGTTGGCTGAGGGGCGGCACGCAGAAAAAAGAACCGTGCAGCTTATATAATCTGCACGGTTTTTGGCTGGTAGCGGCGAGTGGATTCGAACCGCTGACACTCCGGGTATGAACCGAATGCTCTGGCCAACTGAGCTACGCCGCCATGTGGTTGCGGGGGAGGGATTTGAACCCTCGACCTCCGGGTTATGAGCCCGACGAGCTACCAGACTGCTCTACCCCGCGATATCGATGCCGTCGTTCCGACAACGAAAGATATTATACCACAGGCTGGGACCGTTTGTCAAGGCCTTTTTTGCGCCCCTGCGCCGATTGCCACGGATCTTTACATTGCGATCCGGCCGACAATCGAAATCGCCGTCGATGCGCGGCAGGAATTCAGCGATCAGGTCTGCGCGCTGTTCGATGTCGCGCCTGTTTGCGACCTCCACCGGGCTGTGCATGTATCTCAGCGGCGGCGGCCGATTCCGCCGTCCATGCCAGCAGCTCCGCGTCCACGTCTTCCGGCCGGGTGATCATCACGTGGTGCGTCCAGCGGCCGGGCCGGGCTTCCGCCGCGGCGTCGACGCGCGGCGAGGAAAGGCGGTATCTCAGGCCGAAGGTCAGCGTGATGAACGAGGCCGGGCGGTCCTTGGCCCTGCGCACGGGCAGGAAAGACACCGCCGCGAACAGGTGCCGGTTTTTGAAGGAGATCTGCGTCTTTTTGACTTCGATCTTTTCCGCCCCGATTTCCGACAGGATGGCCTCCCGAAGCCGAAGATAGAGCGGCAGCGCGCCGGCCTTCCCGTCGAAGAACAGCAATTCGTCCAGGCCAGGCTCTTTATCCATGGCTTACAGCCCCAGGCCCTTGCAGATTGTTACAATGAAATCCTGCACGTTGGTCACGATGCCCTTGGCGGACAGGCTGCCGCGGTCGCTCAGCTTGTTCACGGTGAATTCGGAAATATCCACGCAGTAGAAGTACACCTGGCGGATCGTGCCGTCCGGCAGCACGCGGTAGGAGGGGGTCATGTTGCCCACGGCGATGGAGTGCAGCGTGGTGGCCATGCACAGCACGGTGGTGGCGCCGCGGATTTCGGCGCGCATCCGGTCCTGGGCCTGGTAGGCATTGCCCAGCACGGGGGGCAGCGGGCCGTCGTCGCGGATGGAACCGGCCAGCACATAGGGGACGCGGTGCTTCTCGCAGTTGTAGATGATGCCGTTATCGATGCCCTCGGCCTCGATGAACTGCGGAATGCCGCCGTGCAGCTTCACCTGGTTGATGGTATCCAGGTGGTTATAGTGGCCGCCCGGCTGGCTTTTCTGGGTATAGATGTTCTGGCCGAGCGCCGTCTTGAGGTAGGCGGCCTCCAGGTCGTGCGTCGCCAGCGCGTTGCCGGCCAGCACGGCGTGCACGTAGCCGTTTTCGATGAGCTTGCCGAACGCCGCCCGCGCGTCGTAGTCGAAGGCGAACGCGGGCCCCATCACCCACACGATCTTGCCGTGCTCACGGTCGTGCCGCAGCACGTCGTAAAGCTCGTCGTAGTCGCGGGAGAACGCCGTCTCGCGGGAGCGGTTCTGCCGGAAGGCGAACACATCGTGCTCTTCCTCCGGCTCGCGGAAACCGTCCGCGTGCACGTAGATGCCCTCCTCGCAGCGTTCCGTGCGGCCGGTGACCACCAGGTCGCCCTCCTTCAGCAGCCGGAACTCGCGCACGTGGATTTTGCCGCCCTCGTACACCGCCACGCAGTCCATGCGGCTTTCCTCGGCGAGCAGCCAGCGCCCGCCGATTTTGAAGTATTCCGGGAAAATGCTCATCGCGTGGAATTGCGCGGGCGCCACGCCGTCGCGGGGGGCGGGTCGGAGCGCGGCGTCCGGCGCCGCGGCGAATCGGGGCTCCGTGAAATCCGGCGCAATGTACTGTCTCAGTTTCAGGCTCATGCAGTCTTCCCTCTTCCCTTTTTCCTTTGTTTTATCGGATGATGCCGCCTCCCAGGCATTCCTCGCCCAGGTAGAGCACGGCAGACTGTCCCGGCGTGATGGCGCGCTGGGGCAGGGCGAAGTCCATGTCCATCAGCCCGTCGGGCCTCAGGCGCACGGCCACCTCCTGCAGCGGCTGCCTGTGGCGGAAGCGCGCCTGGCACAGCAAGGTCTCGCCCACCGCCGCCGGCGCGCGGCCGGCAATCCAGGTGAGGTCCTCGATCGCCGCGCCTTCAGAATACAAAAGCGGCGAATCCTCGCCCTGTTCCACCAGCAGCACGTTGTTTTTCAGGTCCTTGCCGACCACGAACCAGCGTCGTCCGTCGCCGCCGCCGCCGATGCCCAGGCCCCGGCGCTGGCCGAGGGTGTAGTACATCAGCCCGTCGTGACGGCCCACCAGCCGGCCGTCCGGCGTGCGCATATCGCCGGGCTGCGCGGGCAGGTATTGGCTGAGGAACCGCTTGAAATTGCGCTCGCCGATGAAGCACACGCCGGTGGAATCCTTTTTCTCTGAAACGGGGATGCCGTTTTCCCGCGCGATTTCGCGGATCTGCGCCTTGGTGAGGTGCCCCACCGGGAACAGCGCGCGGGAGAGCGCCTCCTGGCCGATCATGTAGAGAAAATAGGTCTGGTCCTTGTTTTCATCCGCCGCGCGCAGCAGCTTCCAGCCCCCGCTCCCGCCGCCCAGCCGGGCGAAATGGCCGGTGGCCAGCTTTTCCGCGCCCAGCGAGAGCGCGAATTTCAGAAAGACGTCCCATTTGATTTCGCGGTTGCACAGCACGTCCGGATTGGGCGTGCGGCCGCGCCGGTATTCTTCCAGAAAGTGGCTGAACACGCGTTCGCGGTATTCCCTGGCGAAGTTCACGGAATAATAGGGAATGCCGATGTGATCGCACACGCGGCGCACGTCGGCGAAATCCTGCTCGGAGGTGCATACGCCGGCTTCATCCTTTTCCTCCCAGTTGTTCATGAAAACGCCGATCACGTCGTGTCCCTGCCGCTTCAGCAGCAGCGCCGCCACCGACGAGTCCACGCCGCCGGACATGCCGACCACAATCTGCGCCATTATGCTGTTCTCCTCCCGTCATGGCGAATGCCTGCCCGGCCGATCCGGCCGGGCAGGCAGCCCGATGTGCGTGGCGACGCGCCTTACCAGGGCGTGATGACGTAATCGTCCGGCCTGGTCGGCGGGTACGCGGTGTTGTTGACGATGTTCATGGTCTTCCAGTCGACGTATGTGCCGTTGACGCGCGGCATCTTCGCCTCCGGATCGCCCCACTTCTCCTCGTCCCAGTTGTCTCGCAGCCAGGTCTGCAGCGCCTCGATGGCCTGCCGCAGCGCCTCGTCGTATTCACCCGTCATGCCTTCCGGCGGCATATCCATCCAGCCCAGCTCAGCCAGCTTGTTCTTGAAATCGATGATCGCAAACGCATCGGACTCCGCGTACAGGGCGGGCTCGTGAGTAGGCTCGGGCGTAGGTTCGGGCGTGTCGGTGGGCTCAGGCGTGGGCTCCTCGGTGGGCTCAGGCGTGGGCTCCTCGGTGGGCTCGGGCGTGGGCTCCTCGGTGGGCTCGGGCGTGGGCTCCTCG
>LVAP01000090.1 GCA_001603025.1 Clostridiales bacterium Firm_10
TGTCAAAAAGGCGGCGGCCCGGATTATTCGGGCCGCCGCCATGGTATTCAGTTTTCAGCCCGCCGAGCGGATTTTTTCCAACGCCCGGGCCAGCTGATCCGGGCAGGAGGTGCCGTTGCGGCACTGGATGCCCTTGAGCAGGCCGATGACCTCGTCGACCGGGCGTCCGACCACCAGCCGCGATACGCCCTGGGTGTTGCCGGTGCAGCCGCCGATGAAGCGAACCGAGCGGACGACGCCGTTCTCGGTTTCGATCTCGATGGCCTGGGAGCAGGTGCCGTTTGTTCTGTAAGTGTACATGCTGTGTCCTCCCGTGTGACTCATATTCATTGCCATGGGTTATTGTAGCACATCGCGCGGCCGCCGGCAAGCCGGTATTTTGCGCCCGTTTACGCGTCCGCCTCCGCAAACTCGATGCAGTCCTCGCCCATCTTCGCCACGCGGGCCAGGGAGATCACCCTGTATCCCTTCTGCATGAGCACGGCGCGCCCCGGCTGGAAGGCCTTCTCGATCACAATCCCGATGGCCGCAACGCTGGCGCCTGCCTGCTTGATGAGCTTCGACGCGCCCTGCGCCGCCTCGCCGCGCGCCAGGAAATCGTCCACCAGCAGCACGCGGTCGCCCGGCAGCACAAAGCGCTTCTTCAGCGTCAGCTGGTATGCAGCGTTCTTCGTGAAGGAAAACACCTCCGTCTGGAGCACGTCGTCCTTCAGAATACGCGAGGTCGACTTCTTCAGGATCACCAGCGGCACATCCAGTGCCATGGCGGTCATCACGGCCGGGGCGATGCCCGAGCTCTCGATGGTGACCACGCGGGTGATGCCCAGCTCCTTCGCCGCGCCGGCCAGAGCTTTGCCCACCGCCGCCATCAGCGGCGCGTCCACCTGGTTGTTCAGGAACGAATCCACCAGCAGCACGTCGGCGTTCAGCGCGCGCCCGTCACGCAGGATCCTCTCCTCCAGCTGCTTCATTGCCCTTCTCCCCCTTCTCTTCATGCCCGGGTCCCCCGCCCGGTGGCCCTACAGGATGGAGCGGGCCCGCTCCATCCATTCAAACGCGATGATGCCGTGCCCCGCCTCGGTGGGGTGCACGCCGTCCCAGAGCCAGTACGCCGCGCCGAATTCGTCTGCCAGGGCCAGGAACTTCCGCTGAAGCGGCACGAACACCGCCCCGTAGTCCGCCGCCACCCGCGCCGTGGCCTCCTGATACTGCCGCATTTTCGCATAATGCGCCGGCCAGTCCGCGCGGTAGCTGCCTACAGGCAGCAGAAACGGCTCGATCAGCACGAATTTCACGGCCGGGTTGGCTCCGAGGGCCTCGTCCAGCAGCATGCGGTACACGCGCTCGAAGCGCTGCGGCTCGCTGCCCGCCTCCGCCTGATCGTTCACGCCGATCAGGATGCTGAGGACATCCGGCCTGAGCAGCAGCGTATCCTCCTTCCAGCGGCCGAACAGCTGCGCGATCCGGTTGCCCGAAACGCCGCGGTTCTTGAACGCGTAGCGCTTCTCCGGATGGTTTGCGCCCAGGGTCGCCGCAATGACATACGGATAGGCGTGGCCGATCTGATGGTTCAGGTCCCATTCGCTGGCTTTGTCCTTGTAGCGATTGCCGTCGGTGATGGAATCGCCCTGGAAGAGGATCAGCTTCCCCACAGCGCATTCCTCCTCAGCCCACGGCTGCCATGAACCGGCGCGTCCGCTCGGTGATGGCCGCGTAATTGCCCGCGCCGACATCCGCGGCGGGCAGCAGCGGGGAGCCGACGCCGAAGCCCAGCACGCCGGCCTTCACGAAATCCGGAATGTTCTCCGGCGTGACGCCGCCCACGGCCAGCATGGGAATGTGGCTCAGCGGCGCGCGCACGGCTTTGACGTAATCCGCCCCCAGCGCGCCGGCCGGGAAAATCTTCACGAAGTGGGCGCCGGCCTGCCAGGCGGCCGCGATCTCCGTGGGCGTCATCGCGCCGGGAATGGACACCGCGCCCAGCCTCACCGTTTCGGCGATGACCGCTTCGCTCACGCCGGGCGAAATGACGAAGCATCCGCCCGCGTCCACGGTGGCGCGGGCCTCGTCCGGGGTGAGCGCCGTGCCCGAGCCCACGTCCATGGCGCCGGCCGCGTGCCGCGCCAGGAAGGCGATCATGCGCGCGTTGGCCACCACGCAGTCCTCCCGCCGGTGGTCGAAGGTGCATTCGATGGCCCGGACGCCGCCCTCGTACAGCGCGTCCGCGATGAAGCCGAGCTTCTCTTCCGGCACGCCGCGCAGGATCGCGATGATTTTGCTTTCTCTGATGCGCCCAATGACGCCCGTTGTGTCCGGCATGGTACCCTCCTCCTCAGGTCATTTCATCGAGAAGCCGGCCCTGCGCCGCGCGATATAGCCGCGCGAGGAGAACCAGGCAGGGTTGTACAGCGAGCAGATGACGGTGCTTCCATCGCCGCCCTGTTCGATGATCATCATCTCGGTCTTCGCGGTATTGGTGTAATAGAGGAACAGGATCACGTGGTCGCCGCTCTTGACGAGAATGTCGCCGGGGCGCAGGTCCGCGTAACTGTTCATGGTGTTGTAGTAGGTCGATTTCACAATGGCCGTGGTGTTCAGATAGCTGGCCGCGTGGCTGATGCCGAACATGCTCATCGAAACGAAGGCCGAGCAGTCGCATCCCACGTACATATCCTCCAGCAGCTTGGACTGGTTCAGCAGGTAGTAGCCCTTGCCGCTCGAATAGTAACGGCCCTCGCTGAGCGCCTTCGCCACGTTGTAGCGCCGGTTCAGGTAGCTGCCTTTGCTGGAGGTCTGGATATAGGGCAGGCCGTAGTACACGTTGCCCGGCAGGTAGCGCTTGTAGGCATAGGCCTTGGTCCAGTACTCCTGCGTGTTCAGCGTCATCCAGGGGAAGGCCTGCATCTCAAAGGCGCGGTCGATGACCTCCTTGCGGAGGGCGGCCTCGCTGCCGTTGATCTTGCCGTTCTTCTGCAGCAGCACCACCTGGTTCACCGCGCTGCGGCGGATGGCCTCAATCTTGGCCATGTTCTGGGCGATGCCGGCGATATCGGTGGTGCGGGCCGGGATCACGCGGGTGAGCGTGGTGTTGTATACGGTCACGGTGCAGGTGGCCGTCAGGTTGCCGGTGGCCGTGGCGCAGGTGATGACTGCCGTGCCCTGGCCCGTCGCGCGGACGGTGCCGTCTGTGCCCACGGTGACGACGCCGCGGTTACTGCTCGTCCAGCTCACCTTGCGGCTGGCTGTCACGGGCTCCACGACGGGCGACAGCACGGCGGTGTCGTTCTCGCCCAGGAACAGCTCGGCGCTGGAGAGCGACAGCGCGCGCGGCGTGGTCTCATCGGCCACCACCAGGGTGATCTCCGCCTTCACCCGGGAGCTTTTGCGGGAATACACGGTGATCTTCACGGTGCCGGTCTTCTTCGCCGTCACCACGCCGTTGTCGTCGACGCTGGCAATGGACGAGGAGGACGAGGAATACTTGAACAGGCGGCTGGCCGTGGAGGGCACGGGCGTCGCGGTCACGACGGCGGTGCCGCCCTTCGCCAGGTACAGGCTGGAGGCCGTCACGTTGATTGAGGTGGGGGCCGGCCTGTTGACCACGGTCACCTGGATGGCCGCGGAAACGCTGCTGTTGTAGGTGGAGGCGGCGGTGATGACCGCCGTGCCCTCCCTGCGGCCGGTGATGTTGCCCCTGGAGTCGACGCGGGCCACCGAGCGGTTGCTCGAGGTGAACTTCACGCCCTGCGCGCTGCCGGCCGGATACACGGTGGGCGTCAGCGCGAACGTGCCGCCCGCCTCCAGCTGGAACGACGCCGTGTTGAGGGTGATCTGCGTGGGCGAGTCCGGATCGGACACGGACACGGTGTACTGCGCGCTCACGCGCCGGTTGTCCTTCGAGGTGGCGGTGATGACCGCCTTGCCGCCCCTGACGCCGGTCACGACGCCGTCGGCATCCACCTTCGCCACCTTGCTGTCGCTGGTGGACCACCTCACGGCGGCGCTGCTCTTCGTGGGGCTGGGCACCGCGGTGAGCTGGATCGAGGCGCCCTTCTGCACGGTCGACGGGCCCGTGACGGACAGCGACGTCGGCGCGGGCAGGTTCTCCACCTTCACGGTGAGCGTGGCTTTCAGGTTTGAATTGACCGAGGAAGTGACGGTGATCGTGGCCGTGCCGGCCTTTTTCGCGGTCAGCACGCCGTTCGCGTTCACGGACACCACCGAGCTGCGGCTGCTCTTCCACTTCACGGACTGGTTCTTGTCCGCGGGCAGCACTGTGGGCGACAGCTCATAGCGGCCGCCGGGATTCATGGTCAGCGTTTCCCGCCCCAGGCTGATGGCGCGGGGTGAATCCGCCGCCACCACCAGGATCTTCCGCCTCGCGCTGACGCGGGTGTTCTGGCGGGAGGCGCAGGTGATCGTCACCCAGCCGGGCCGGTTCGCCGTCACCACACCGTCGGCGGACACGCTGGCCACCCGGGCGCTGGAGCTCTTCCAGGTGAAATACTGACAGGCGTCCACAGGCATGGTCACGGGCGAGAACTTCAGCGTTTCGCCCACCGCCATCACGTCGGTTGCCGGATCAAGGCCGAGGGAAGTGGGGCTGCTCTTGGCGAACACCGTCACCTGCACAGTAGCCGTGACCTCCCTGTCCCGGGTGGAATAGCAGGTGATCGTAGCCGTGCCGGCACGGTCGGCCGTAATGAGGCCGTCCTGGTTCACAGAGGCCACGCGGCGGTTGCTGGTCTTCCACTTCACTGTCGTATCCGAGGAAGCCGGCCACACCGTGGGGCTGAGCTGACGCGTCGAAAAGCGCTCCATGCTGATGGCCGTCAGTCCCAGCGAAATGCCGTCCGGCAGGTCGCTGTTGGTCACGGTGACGGTGCAGGTGGCCATCACCGAGTCCGATCCGCGAGCCTTGGCCGTGATGACCGCGGTGCCGCGCTTTACGGCCGTGACCACGCCGTCCGACCCCACCCGCGCCACGCGCGTGTTGCTGGACGACCATCTCACACGCTGGTTCGCCTCGGCGGGCGTCACCACGGCGGACAGCGTCGCGCGCCGCTCGTGGGCCATATCGATCGACACCGCGTCCTGGCTCAGCCGCACGGAGACGGGCGTCGCCGCGGCAAGGGCCACGGTGCCGGCCAGCGTCGAGCCCAGCAGAACAAGGCACATGAGTGTCAGCAGGATACGTTTCACAGATACGCGTTTCATAGGGAGCCTCCTGAAAAAAGTGTTCCGGATACGGCCGGACAGCGCCGGCTATGACTAAATTTTTTCCCTTTTGTGGCATCTTATTGCAATTATATGACAAACTTTCTCCCTTTTCAAGGGCACGCTGGAAATTTAATCCGGCGCCAACACGATATTGACGGAATGTTTCCTCCTGATGTATAATTAGAAGCGGATCATTCTGGAAAGTTCCGGGAATACCACAAGATTTTGGAGGAATACAGTCATGTCAGACAGGAAAGCCGCCAAGTCATATAAAAAAGTCAGCGTTATGGGGTGGATCGGCACGCTGATCCTTTCCGCCATTCCCGTGCTCAACCTGATCCTGTGGATCAGCTGGGCTTTCGGGGCCAGATGCCCCTCGCGCCGCACCTTCGCGGGCGCCTGCCTGATCCTCACGCTGCTGTGCGCCGCGCTGATCGCCGCCGCCATCACGCTGTTCGGCACCGAGATCCTCGAGTGGGCCCGCCAGCTCGATCCGGAACTGTTTTCAAAGGCGCTGGCGAAATAATCATCGGAGGACTTTCAGACCGTGAGCAAAAGAAAAAACGCCATGGGGAATCTGGCAAAAATCGTCGGCGCGGGCATCATCTGCATCGCGCTGGCGTTCGCATATCAGTATTTCTTCGCCAACCGCGCCGGCGAGGCGGCTTCGCCCATGCCGCCGGTCAGCTTCAGCGAAGTCATGGCGGCCAACGTCTCCGCCGTGCAGGACGACCGTGGCGATTATTCGGACTGGTTCGAAATCTCCAACGACGGCGAGCGCGCCATCGACCTGACCGGCTGGATGGTGCTGCGCGGCACGGAGGGACTCGACCTGTTCGCCTTCGGCAGCCAGATGATCGGGCCGGACGAGCACATCGTGGTGTTCGCCAGCGGCCGTTCGCAGAACACGCCGGGCTATGTGTATCACGCCCCCTTCGGGCTGACCGCCTCGGGCGAAACCCTCACCCTGGTGGACAGCGAAGGCCAGGTGGTGGACACCATCGAAACGCCCGCGCTCAGCCGCAACCAGGCCTACGCCTTCATGGACGGCGCCTGGCAGATCACCACCCAGTATACCCCCGGCCTGCCCAACACCGCCGAAAGCTATGCCGAGCTGCTTGCCGGCGAGGGCCTGGCGGAAAACGGCGGCGTAACCATCAGCGAGGTCATGATCAAAAACCGGGCCGCCATCGCCGACGACCACGGCCGCTATTCCGACTACATCGAGCTGCACAACGCTTCGTCCCGCGCCGTCAGCCTGAAGGGCTTCATGCTCTCCGACGACGATGCCGCGCCGGATAAATTCGTCTTCCCGGATGTCTCCATCCCCGCGGACGGTTACCTGCTGGTGTTCGCCTCCGGCGCGGAGCAGCGCGAGGGCCAGCTGCACGCCGGCTTCTCGCTCAGCAAGGGCGAGGGCGTATACCTCTCCGACGCGGGCAGCCGCATGCTGTCCAGCACCACGCCCGCCACGGACGGGGCGGACCAGGCCTGGTCGCTCACCAAGAACGGCTGGACCGCGCTCTATCCCCCCACGCCCGGCTGCCCCAACGATGAGAGCGGCCTGGCCGTCGTGGATCAGGCCGTCACCGGCGCGAACCGGAGCAGCCTCTACATCAGCGAGATCATGGCCTCCACCAACGACACCTCGCTTTCCAGCAACTCCTACGACTGGATCGAAATCTACAACGCCGCTCAGGGCACGCTGGATCTGTCCGGCTGGGGGCTGAGCGACAGCGCCGGCCGGCCGCGCAAATGGCAGTTCCCTGCCGGCTCGAGCATCGGGCCGGGCGAATACATGCTCGTGTTCTGTTCCGGCCGCGACACGAAGTCCGGCAGCAATTACCACACCAGCTTCGCGCTGGCCGCCGAGGGCGGCTACTCCGTGCTGCTGAGCGACCCGAACGGCACGGTGGTCGACCGCATGGCCGTCGACCGCCAGTACACCAACATCTCCTACGGGCGCTCCTATGGCGTGAGCGGCCTGCGCTACTTCCTGGAGCCCACCCCCGGCGCAGCCAACAACACCTACGGCTATACCGGCCGCGCGCAGGAGGCCGTCTGCAGCGAGCCCGGCGGCCTGTACGACGCCGGCGAAAGCCTCACCGTGACCCTCAGCGCGCCGCAGGGCAGCACCATCTACTACACCACCGACTGCACGGAGCCGGACAACAGCTCCACGCCTTACACCAGCCCCATCGCCATCACCGACAACACCATCCTGCGCACCCGCGTGTATTCCGCCAGCGAGATTCCCTCCGTGGTGTCCACGCACAGCTACTTCTTCGGCCTGAACCACACCATGCGCGTGGTCTCCCTGGTGACCGAGCCCGACAGCCTGTGGGATTTCTACGAGGGCATCTACGTCAAGGGCCCCAACGCCTGGTCCGAAAAGCCATACGGCGCGAACAACCAGGGCGCGAACTTCTGGATGGACTGGGAGAAGCCCGCCAACGTGGAGGTGTTCACCGCCGACGGCGAAACGCTGCTCTCCCAGGGCTGCGGCCTGAAGCTGCAGGGCCAGTACAGCCGCGCCGAGGAGCAGAAGGCCTTCAAGCTCATCGCCCGCAGCGCCTACAGCGCGGACAACCGCTTCCACGCCCGCCTGTTCAGCCAGCGGCCGTACACCGAATACCAGTCCTTCATCCTGCGCGCCTCCGGCCAGGACAGCGGCCGCACCCGCGTGCGCGACGTGGTCCAGACTTCGCTGGCTGAAAACACGCGCGTGATGTATCAGGCCGCGGAGATGTGCGTGGTGTACCTCAACGGTGAATACTGGGGCCACTACAACATGCGCGAACGCATCAACAAATACTCCATCGCCCAGTGGGAAGGCTGGACCAGCGACCCGAACGACATCGACCTGGTGAAGGCCAACCGCAACGTGATGCAGGGCTCCAACGACACCTTCGAGGCGCTGCTCAACTGGATCAAGAAGGAAGGCGGCGCCACGGCCCGCTCCAAGAAAGAAACCCTCACCCAGGCTGATTACGACGCCATCCTCGAGCACATCTCCTCCGTGGTGGACGTGGACAACTACATCGACTACGTCATCATCCAGGCCTACACCGGCAACACCGACCTGCTGAACGTGAAGCGCTACCGCAGCGCCAACGAGGACGGGCTGTGGCGCTGGATCCTGTTCGACATGGACTGGGGCTTCCACTATCTGGACACCAACCAGGTGCGCCGCTGGCTCGACCCTGAAGGCGCCGGCTCCGGCAAGAAGACCGACAACACCCTCTTCGTGGAGCTGATGAAGAACCCGGCCATTCAGGACAGGTACCTGCGCCGGTTCAACGAGCTGTTCGTCTCCTCCTTCAACAGCGAGGCGGTCATGGCCAAGCTGGATAAGCTCTATGCCCAGCTTGAGCCGGAGATCGACCAGCACCTGCGGCGCTGGAACGTCAGCCGCCGGGTGTTCGACAGCGAGTGGGCCGAGCTGCGCGACCTGGTGGTGCGCCGCCCGCGCTACGTGATGAACTACATCCAGGAAACCTTCACCCTCTCCGACGCGCAGATGCAGGATTATTTCGGCGATTCGCTGCGCATCATCGAAGACTACGAGAAGGCGCACAGCTGAAGTTTTACAAAACGTCATTGACACCCGGGCGCGTCTGTGCTAAGATATCATCAATATATGGCTGTGACGGGAACAAGTACGCCCGCGCCAACGCCTTCCAGAGAGCCTCCGGCCGGTGCGAGGAGGCAGGCAGCGCCCGCGGAATACCTCCCCGAGCCGGACACCGAACGGCGGAAACGCCTGGTAGGCTGTCCCGGGTGCGCCCGTCAGCGCGCGCGAGAGGCCGGAAGCTTTTCCGGCGAAAAGAAGTGGTACAGCGGTCCCATATCGCCTTCTCCCTCCTGCGGGAGAGGGCGGTTTTTTTCAGTCGTTTTTTCCCTCAGCCGCGGACCATCGCCGGCCGGGCGCTTCGGGCGGGGAAACGGCATCAGCATTTGATTATTTTAAAGGAGTGATTTTCCCATGAGCAACGCAATGGACATCCTGCGCGAGCGCGGCTTCATCAAGCAGGTCACCTTTGAGGAGGACCTCTACAAGGCCTTCGACCAGGGTATGGTCACCTTCTACACCGGCTTCGACCCCACCGCAGATTCGCTGCACATCGGCCATTACATCCCGATCATGGCCATGGCCCACCTGCAGCGCGCCGGACACAAGCCCATCGCGCTGATGGGCGGCGGCACCGGCATGATCGGCGACCCCTCCGGCAAGAGCGACCTGCGCAAGGTGCTCACCGTGGAGGACATCGACAGCAACGTAGCCCACATCAAAGCCCAGATGGAGCGCTTCCTGGACTTCGACGAGAGCAAGAAGAACTGCGCCCTCATCGTGAACAACGCCGACTGGCTGCGCGACCTCAACTACATCGGCTTCCTGCGCGATGTGGGCGCGCTGTTCAGCGTCAACCGCATGCTCACCGCCGAGTGCTACAAGCAGCGGCTGGAGCGCGGCCTCACCTTCCTGGAGTTCAACTACATGCTCATGCAGAGCTATGACTTCCTGGAGCTGAACCACCGCTACGGCTGCATCCTGCAGACCGGCGGCGACGACCAGTGGAGCAACATGCTCTCCGGCGCGGACCTCATCCGCCGCAAGGACGGCAAGGACGCCTTTGCCCTCACCTTCCAGCTGCTGCTCACCCACGACGGCCGCAAGATGGGCAAAACCGAGAAGGGCGCCCTGTGGCTTGATCCCGACAAGTGCAGCCCCTACGATTTCTACCAGTACTGGCGCAACGTGGACGACGCGGACGTGAAGAAGTGCCTGGGTCTTCTCACCTTCCTGCCCATGGACGAGGTCAACCGCCTGGGCGCCCTGGAGGGCAGCGCCATCAACGACGCCAAGCGCGTTCTCGCCTTCGAGGTGACCAAGAACGTGCACGGTGAGGAAGAGGCCGTCAAGGCGCAGCAGGCCGCCGAGGCGCTGTTCGGCGGCGGCGCGGCGGGGGGGTCCATTCCTACCACCACGCTCACCGAGGCCGACCTGGCTCAGGAAAACCGCCTGCTGGCGCTGGTGGCGAAGTGCGGGCTGTGCAAGTCCAACGGTGAAGCCCGCAAGACCATCCAGCAGGGCGGCCTGTACATCGGCGAGGAAAAGGTTTCGGACGTGGAATTCCGCGTGACGGCGGATATGCTGAAGGGCGAAGGCCTGCTCATCCGCAAGGGCAAGAAGGCCTATCACCGCTTCCAGCTGGCCGAATAACATGGCGCTGGCAAGCTACAAAACGCTGATGAAGCGGGCCGAGGACGAATTCATCGTCAACAAATCCCGCTTCATCGGCCATGGCTGTCCCGTGGAGAGCGAGGAGGCGGCGCTGGCGTTTCTCTCGGAGATGAGAGAGGCCTACAGGGACGCCTCCCACAACTGCTATGCCTATATCATCGGCGCGAACATGGGCGTGATGCGCTACAGCGACGACGGCGAACCCGGCGGCACCGCGGGCATGCCCATCATCGAGGTGATGAAAAACCGCGGCGTGACCAACGCCTGCGTGGTGGTGACGCGCTATTTCGGCGGCGTTCTGCTCGGCGCGGGCGGACTGGTCCGCGCCTACACCCAGGGCGCGGCCATGGCCGTCAACGCCTGCGGCGTGGGCGTGATGCACCCCACCGCCCGCTATCTGATGGACGTCCCCTATCCCCTGCTCAGCCGCGTGGAGTATTTCTTCAAATCCGCGCCGGCCGCCATCGAGGGCAAGGATTTCTCCGACGTGATCACCTTCACCTTCCTCGTGAAAACGCAGGATGAAGCCGCCCTCCTGAACGACCTGACCCAGCTCTCCGAAGGCCGGCTGGAACCCATGCGCTTCGAGGAGATATACAGCGCGTGGCGGGAAGAATAAAACATGTATAACCGCATTCTCATCATCGGCTCCTGCGGGAGCGGAAAAAGCACATTGGCCCGATCGCTTCACCAGGCGACCGGGCTTCCTGTCGTTCACCTGGACGCGCTCCACTGGCTGCCCGGCTGGACGGAACGCCCGAGGGACGAATTTGACGCCCTCCTCACGGCAGAGCTTCAAAAGCCCCGCTGGATCATAGACGGCAACTTCAGCCGCACGCTGCCCCTGCGCCTCCATTACTGCGACGCCGTGATCTGGCTGGATTACAACCGCTTCGTCTGCCTGTGGGGCGTGGTCAGGCGCGTGCTTTCCAGCCATGGCCGCACCCGGCCGGACATGGGGCCCGGCTGCCCAGAGCGGTTCGACTGGGATTTTATGAAATACGTGTGGCACTTCAACGGGAACAACCGGAAGAAGCTTGAGTCACTGCTGAACGGGACGCCAGGCATGGCCGTGTTCCGCATAAAGAACCGCCGCGCCCTGCGCCGCCTCACCCGCGAATGGGCAAGGAAATGACCCCCGGCCGCCTTGCGGCGACAGCCCCTTCCTTTCAGTGGGCCTGGTTGGCCCCGTGCCGTTCCTGCCCTCAAATTCGATTCCTGATTTCAAAAAAGCTTGTAACGAATCACAGCTTTCCGCCACTAAATGCGCGAAAGGAGGTGATGAGGTTGGCAGAAGACTTCGACGCGGTATACAAGGAACACTACCGGCTGGTATACCGTTTTGCCCTCCGGCTGTGCGGCCAGGCGCAGCTTGCCGAAGAAATCGCCCAGGAGACCTTCTACCAGGCCCTGCGCGGGTGGGGCAAATTCCGCGGCGACAGCAGCCTGGCCACCTGGCTGTGCGGCATCGCCAAGCGGGTGTACTGGACGAACGTGAAGCAGCCGCGGCACCTTCCGCTGAATGAGGAGGCCCAGCACGCCCAGATGCCGGACGTCGCGGAGGCGCTGGTGGCGGGCGACCGCCGGATGACCGCCCAGCGGGTGCTGCACAGCCTGGACGAGCCCTACCGTGAGGTGTTCACGCTGCGCACGTTCTGCGACCTCAGTCACGCGGAAATCGGCAGCCTGTTCGGGCGCACGGAAAACTGGTCGCGGGTGACCTACTACCGGGCGCGGCAGCTGCTGCAAAAAGCCATGGAGGAGGCGGATGAGCATGAAGAATAACTGCGACATGGCCCGGGACCTGATGCCCCTGACCATCGACGGGGTGGCCAGCGAGGCCAGCCAGACCTATGTGAACGAACACCTGGAGGAGTGCGAAGCCTGCCGGGCCTATCTGGCAGGCATGAAGGCGTCGCTGCAGATGGACTCCCGGCAAGCGGCGCAGGAGCGCCGGTCCTTCGGGGAGACGGCGGCGCGGATGCGGCGCAGGCGCGTCATGCGGAAGCTCCTCACTGCGGTGATCATTTTCGCCGCAGCCACCGCCGCGCTGTATATGGCCGTCTATATGCACAGCGCCTATAACACCACGCCAGTCGCGCTGGCCCCCGGCGAATACAGCGTCCAGCTTTCGCAGCTCAAGGACGGCCGCGTCATCATGACGACGAAGACCTACGGCAAGCGCATCGTGAATCTCTTCGTCACGGATCGATCCGACGGGAACGGCGGACGCATCGCCCGCGTCACGCTCGTGTCCACGCGCGGAAGCAGGGGCTGGATGGACGAGATGAGGATCATCGAATTGCCCTCGGTTCAAGGCTATCAGGCCGTCGAGTACGGCGAGGACAGGCCCGCGACGCTCTGGACGCGCGGCGAAGCGATCGAACCCGCCTCCGCCGAGATGGAGGCCTACTACAAGGCGCTCGGCGAGCTCGAGGCCTTCGACCGCGAGGTGGAAAAGCGGCACGTCATCGAAATGGCGGAGAAAGGCGACTATGGCGAAACCTACCAGCTGACGCCCGAGGAGGCCGCCAGGCGCTATGACCTTGCGGAGGCGCTGCGCGCCGCGAAGGACCGGGTGCCGGAATGGATCAGCGGCAACAAAGGGCGGTTCGCCACCCCCACCCCAGGGCCCATGGGCTGAAAGGTCTTCCAAATGCTCGGCATAACCCCGCCGGGTATCCGTTCGCGGATACTCCGGCGTTCTTTTATGCAAACGTTCATAAATTGTTCATCAACATCCCATCATTTGACAACATACCCGGGGTAAAATATTATATGGAATAAAAAAACGTCTCACCGTGAAAGCCCGTCTTCCACGCCACCGTCAATAATTCACATCCGGGAGGGATTTGTCTTGATTCATGTGCAGAACCTCGAAAAGAACTACGACGGCAAGCCTGCCCTGCGCGGCCTGTCGCTGACCGTGCGCAAGGGCGAAATCGTCGCCCTCACCGGCCTCGCCGGCGCGGGCAAAACCACCGCCATGGACATCATCGCCGGCGTCGCCGAGCCCGACAGGGGCACGGTGGAAATCAGCGGCCTCGCGCTGGACAGCGAAACCAGCCGCGCCCGCCAGCTGGTGGGCTACGTGCCCGCCGAGCCGGCCGCCCCCCGCGACATGTCGCCCCGGGCATATCTCAAATTCCTGGCCGACGCCCGCGGCCTGTCCTCGCGGGACGCGTCCGACAGGATCGACGCCGCCCTCGCGCTGCTGGGCGTGCGCGATGTATCCGAAAAATCCATGCGCCGCCTGAGCCGCGGCGCGCTGCAGCTCGTCAGCATCGCCCAGGCCGCCTTCTTCGGCCCGGACGCGCTGCTCATCGACGAACCCACGCAGGGCCTTGATCCCAGGGAGACCGTGACGCTGCGCGAGGCGATCAGGGAGATCTCGAAGGATCGCGCCGTGCTGCTGGCCAGCCGCAACCTCACCGAGATGTGCGCGCTGTGCGACCGCGTACTGGTGCTGGACAAGGGCCGCGTCGTGTCCGAGGGCACGCCGGACCAGCTGCACAACATGACCCGCGCGGGCGACACCGTGCGCCTCGTGCTCTGCGCGGAGGAAGCTGCCGCCAGGGCCGCCGTCGCCGGCGTGAAGGACGTGGAAATCAAAGGCGCCGAGCCTGCCCCGGAGGGCACGGCCCTCACCGTGAAGATGAACGGAGACCGCCGCGCCGCGCTGACCGAAGCTGTCGTGAAGGCCGGCGTGCCGCTCGTGGAGCTGGCCGCCGCCCGGCTGCCGCTGAACGCCCTGCTGGAAAGCCTGGTCTCAGAGCGCGTTGAAGGGGGCAGTGAGGAGGCATGAAAGCCGTATTCCGCAAAGAACTGCGCGCGCTGCTGGGCGGCCTGACCGGCTGGGGCGGCCTTGCCGTGCTGCTGGCCGCCGCGGGCGCCTCCGTCTTCTTCGTGAACGTGCGGGGCCAGAGCCCGCTCTTCGCCGATAACATCCTCTGGATCGCCCTGGGCATGGCGCTCGCCTGCGGCCTCATGGCCGCGAACGCCTTCCCCGGCGAGCGTGCGGCGCACACCGACCGCGCGCTCTTCGCGCTGCCCGTGAAGAGCGGCGCCGTGTTTGGAGGCAAGCTGCTGGCGCGGCTGGCGATGGCGCTCATCGGCTGCGCGCTGCTGGCGTTGTATCCCATCGCGTTCAGCCTGGCCGTGCCCTCGGCCACCATGGGCGAAGGGCTGGGCTGCGTGCTGGCCGTATGCGCGCTGGGCGTGCTGTTCATGAGCGCCGCGGTGTGCTGCTCCGCCTTCTCCCGCAACGCCGTGACCGCCTTCATCGTGTACGCCGCGCTGGTTGTGCTCTCCTACTTCCTGCCGGAGCTGGCGAAGCGCGTTGAGGCCCTCACCGCGCTGACCCCCTTCACGCTGATCCTGATGCCCGCGCTGGCCGGCGCGGTGGCCTGGACCGTGTTCAACGATGTGCTGACCGGCTTCATCGCCGCCGCCATCGTGGAAGTCCCCGTGCTGCTGAACCACCTGCGCGGCAGCGACAGCGCCGTGTTCGCCTTCATCGGGCGCGCGATGCGCGCGGCGTCCGTGTTCGAGCCCCTGCCGCTGTTCGCCAACGGCATCCTTGACCTGTCCGCCGTGATCTTCTGGCTGACCGCCGCCCTGCCGTTCATCGCGGCCGGCATGCTGGCCGTCGCCGCCCGCCGTCAGGCCAAAAGGAGGGCGCTGTGATATGAAAAAACTGCTTCGCTCCGGAAAAATCCGTCCGCTGATCGTCGTCGCCGTGCTGGTGCTGGTGGTGGCGCTGAACGCCGCGCTCGGCGGCCTGAACGGGCTGCACGTCGACCTGACGAAAAACCGCGCGGCCACCCTCGACGCCGCGACGCTCAGCGCCGCGCGCGCCCTGGAGGAGCCGGTGCGCCTGTACGCCATTGAAAGCGAGGAAAACCGCAACGTGTGGCTGGACGAGCTGCTGGCGCGGTTCGCGGCCGCAAGCAGCCGCCTTACGCTGGAAACGGTCGATCCCGAATCCCCGCGGATGGAATCGCTGCACGACTATGCCGCCGGGCAGGAGCTGGTCGACGGCAGCGTGCTGGTGGTGTCCGACAGGCGCAGCGTCCTGCTGACCGTGGACGACCTGTTCAGCTACGATTACGACCAGACCGCCTACTACTATTACGGCGTCATGCAGTATACCCGGGCCGATTTCACCGCCCAGGACGCGCTCTGCCGCGCCCTCTCCTACGTCACCCGCAGCGACATGCCGGTGCTTTACGCGCTGAGCGGCCACGGCGAGAACGGTTGGGACGGCACGCTGAACGCGCTGTGCTTCCGCAACGGCGTCGCGCTGGAAACGCTGGAGCTGGCGGACGGCCAGGCCGTGCCGGCGGACGCCGCGGCAGTGCTGTTGGACAATCCCGCTTCGCCTGTGGGCGAATCCACCGTGGACGCGCTGCTGGACTACCTGAAAGATGGCGGCGACATGCTGCTGCTGACCAGCTATAACACCGACTTCACCGGGCTCGACCGCCTGGTAGAGTACTACGGCATGGCCCGCAAGACCGGCCTGGTGATCGACAACGACGCCGCCCATGTGTACAGCTCGGACTACAAGTATTACCTCAAGCCCGACCTGCGCGACCATCCCGTCACCGCGCCGCTCATCGAGGCGGGTCAGCGGGTCATCATGCCGGTCGCCGAGGCCATCGAGCGCAGCGACGTGCGCCGCGCCGGCCTGAATGCGCAGCCCCTGCTGCTCACCACGGACCAGGCCTACATCAAGCTCAACACGCAGGCGGTAGCCACCCTCGATCGGGAAGAGGGCGACGAGCCCGGCCGCTTCATGCTGGGCATGGCCGCGGTGGAAGGCGACACGCACCTCACCTGGTTCTCCTGCGCCACGCTGATCGCCGCGGGCGTGAGCACGGCTTCCGGCGGCGCCAACGACGCGCTGGTCACGTCCGCGCTGCGGCAGATGTTCGACTTCCCGGCGCAGGCCGAGGCCGTTCCCGCCGTCAGCCTGCTGAATGATCCCACCTCCCTCCCCGCGGTCCCCGCGCTCGCCGCGCTGATCGCCCTGCCGCTGGTCTGTCTGCTGATCGGTCTGATCCGCAGGAGAAAGCTGAGCTGAAAGGAGCATCCATGCCCCGCATCCGTCTGACAGTCGAATACGACGGCACAGGCTACGCCGGCTGGCAGCGGCAGGAAAACGCCGTGAGCGTGCAGCAGCGGCTGGAGGAGGCCCTCGGCAGACTGCTGGACGCCGACGTCCGCGTGACCGGCGCAAGCCGCACCGATGCGGGCGTGCACGCGCTGGGCCAGGTCGTTCACTTCGACACGGCCAGCCGCATCCCACCCGAAAAATACGCCTATGCGCTCAATACCATGCTGCCGGACGACATCCGCGTGCGCGCATCCATGGCCGCGGCGGATGATTTCCACGCCCGCTTCGACGCCCGGGGGAAGATTTACCGCTACATGATGTTCAACAGCCCCCACGCCAGCGCGCTGCTGCGGCATTCCCACGCGCACGTGATGTATCCGCTGGATGCGGAGCGCATGAACGAAGAGGCCCGCGCCGTCATCGGCACGCACGATTTCCAGGCCTTCGCGGCCAGCGGCTCCGTGGCGAAGGACACGGTGCGCACCATCCACGACTGCCGGGTGGTCCGCGCGGGCGACGAGGTGATGCTGCTGGTGCGCGGCAGCGGTTTTCTCTATAACATGGTGCGCATCCTGGCGGGCACGGTCATCCAGGTGGGCAGCGGCAAGCTGGAAAAGGGCGCGATCGACCGCGCGCTGGCCGGCAGGAGCCGGCTTTCGCTGGGCGTCACCGCGCCGCCGCACGGGCTCACGCTGATGCGCGTGTTCTATCCGGACGACGAGGACGAGGCGCAGCCGTGCTTCGATAAAATCCTGCGCCGCTTCCACGCCTGGACATAGGCGAATAATGTGTCAGCGGAGAGGGCGTCCTGCTCTCTCCGCGCCTCTTTCAGGAGATTGGCAGGCAGAGCGCCGCCGCCGCGGACATTGGATTAAGAAAGGATTCCCATGACTGAACGGATTTGCGAATACCTGGCGGAGCAGGGCCGCGCCATGGACCTGTTCGACCTGGCGGACGCGCTGGCGATGCCGGCCGACGAGGTGAGCGCGGCGCTCGGCAGCCTCGCGGAACAGGGCCGCGTGGTCGTCTCGAAGAAGGGCCGATACGCCGTGCCCGAAACGCTCGGGCTCATCCCGGCGAAAGCCGTCATCCTGCGCAGCGGGGTGCCGCACGCCCGGCCGCTGGACGGCTCGCCCGAAATGAAGATCTCCCGCGCCGGGGAATTGCGCGCCATGCACGGCGACCTGATCCTGGTGCGCCGCGGACGCGCCGACGACCCCGGAATCTGCGAGCTGGCCGCCGTCACGCAGCGCGCGGCACAGAAGCTGATCGGCATCGTACAGATGGAGACGCGCCTCATAGAGAAAAAGCCGGTGATCGTGCGCCATGGCCGGCATAAGAAGCTGATGCGCCAGCCGCCGGAGGAAATCGAATACCTCGCCGCGCGGCCCTGCGACCTGCACGTGGCCTGCGCCGTGGAAATAACGGAGAACGCGCCCAAAGCCCGCCTGGGCGACACGGTGGTGCTGCGGGTGCTGGAGTATCCGCGCCGCCACACGCCCCTCAAAGCGGCGGTGGTGCGCGTGCTGGGCCGCGGGCTGGACATCGGCATCCAGCTGGATGCGCTCGTCGAGACGCACGGCCTGCCCGCCGTGTTCCCGGAGGATGCGCTCATTGAGGCCGCCGCCCTGCCGGACGGCGTGACGGAGTCGGACATCGCGGGCCGTTTCGACGCCCGCGGCATTCCCCTGTTCACCATCGACGGCGACGACGCGCAGGATTTCGACGACGCCGTGTCGCTGGAAAGGGCCGGGGCGGGCTGGCGGCTGGGCGTGCACATCGCGGACGTGTCGCACTACGTGGCGCAGGGCGGGGCCATCGACCGCGAAGCGCTGCGGCGGGGCACGTCGGTATACCTGCCCGGGCGCACGCTGCCCATGCTGCCGGAAAAGCTGTGCAACCGGCTGTGTTCTCTCATGCCGGATGTCGACCGGCTCGCCATGTCTCTGTTCCTGACGCTGGAAAACGGGGGGGTGACGGACGTCCGCCTGGAGAATTCCGTGATCCATTCCCGCGCGCGGCTGACCTACGCCGAGGTGAACAGGCTGTTCGACGGCGCGGAAAACGGGGTGCCCGCCGCGCTGCGGCCCATCCTCTTCGACATGGACGCGGTGGCCCGCCAGCTGCGGCAAAAGCGCGGCGACCGGGGCAGCATAGACTTCGACCTGCCCGAGCCCGCGCTTACGCTGGACGAAGAGGGATACCCCGTCGACGTGCAGGCCCGCGAACGGGGCGAGGCGGAGCGGCTCATCGAGGATTTCATGCTGGCCGCGAACGAGGCCGTGGCGGAGATGGCGAAGAGCTGCCGCCTGCCCTTCCTCTACCGCGTGCACGAGAAACCCGACCCGGACCGTCTGGCCGCGCTGGAGCTGTTCCTGGCCAACCTGAACCATCCGGTCCGGCTGGGCAGGGAACCCCATCCCCGCCAGCTGCAGGAGCTGCTGGCGGACACGGCGGCGCTGCCCGAGGCGGCGGTCATCAAGCGCCAGCTGCTGCGCTCGCTCAAGCGCGCCTGCTACATGGCCGAGCCGCTGGGCCACTACGGCCTGGCCGCGCGCGATTACTGCCACTTCACTTCTCCCATCCGCCGCTATCCCGACCTGACGGCGCACCGCATGCTCAAGCTGCTGCTGGCGGGCGGACTGGAGCAGGCGCAATCGCAGGAGGCGCGCATGCCCGTCCTGGCCGCGCAGTCATCCGAGCGCGAGTTCGCCGCCGCCACCGCGGAACGGGACGCGGACGACCTGATGAAGGCGCATTACATGCGCGGCCGCGAGGGCGAGGAGTTCGACGGCGTGGTCAGCGGCGTGCACAGCTGGGGATTCTTCGTGTCGCTGCCCAACACCGTCGAGGGGCTGGTGCGCGCGCGGGATCTCAGCGACTACTACGACTTCGACGAAACGCGCCAGCTCCTGGTGGGCGAGCGCACGCGCCGGATGATCCGCCTGGGCGACCGGGTGCGCGTGCTGCTGGAGCGGGTGGACACCATGGCCTGCGAAATCGATTTCCTGCCTGTGTGGGAGCGGGCAGCCGGCCGCTGAACAGAAAGGAGCGTTCACATGGCAAACCGATACGTCATCGCCGCGGGCGATCTCCGGGCAGAGGTGCTCGCGCCGGAGAGCCCGGAATACGGATTCACGCGCTTCAACCACTCGGCCTTCGTGCCGGACGTCGCCTACCGGGGCGTGCGCTTCGGCCAGCCGGAGATGACCGATCCCCAACGGCCCACGACGAAAGGCGCGGGGCTGTGCTGCGAAATCATCTGCCCGGAGGTTGAAACCTCCGTCGCGGTGGGCGAGGAATACCTCAAGCCGGGCATCGGCTACGTGACGCGCACTGCCGAGCCATGGCGCATCTACGGCGTCAATCCGCCCTACAGGCCCCTGGAAACCGCCGTCACCGCGCAGAGCGACCGCATCCTCTTTGTCACCGAGACGGAACAGGTCGCCGGCTATGCCTATCGCGAGTGCCGCCGTCTTTTGGCCGAGGACGGGCGGCTTACCCTCAGCGTGCACTTTGAAAACCAGGGCGAGAAGCCGCTTGCCTTCACCGAGTACTGCCACAATTTCATCTCGCTGGGCGATCTGCAGACCTCGCCGGCCCACCATCTGGCGCTGCCCTGCGTGGAAGCGCTGACGCTCGACCCGGAAAAATCGCACATGCGCGCGGAAGAGGGCGGCGTGAGCTGGCTGGGGATCCCCGGCGTGTTCTTCAACGTGTTCGACAGGACGCGGCGGGCTGAAGGCCCGGCCTGGCGCCTGACCCACGAGAACAGCTCCGTATCCATCAGCGAGACGGTCGATTTCACGCCGGTGAAGCTCACGGTGTGGGGGCTGGAGCATGTGATCAGCCCCGAAGTGTTCATCGCCGTGCGCCTGGAGCCCGGGGAAAGCGCGGAATGGACGCGCGTCTGGACGTTCGAAGCCTGACCGGCCCGCGCCCCTGCCCGCGCCGGCATTCGATTTCACGAAATGAGCACGCAAAAGCGCGGGGTTGTTTCCAACCCCGCGCCCAAAGGCCGACGGTATCTGTCGCCGCGCCGCGCCGGTTTCGCCTGGCACGGCGTTTTCTGCGTTCAGATCCGCCATCAGGCCTTGTAAATGCCTCTTTGCCGTTTATCCCAGAATGGGCTCGATCATGCCCACAGTGCCGTCCGACCGGCGGTATACCACGCTGGTGATGCTGGTCTCCGCGTTCACAAACACGAAGAAGCTGTGGCCCAGCATATCCATCTGCGCGATGGCGTCCTCCACCGCCATGGGCTTGACCACGAAGCGCTTCACGCGCACCAGCTCGTCGGGCGTTTCCTCCCAGGCGGGAACGGATTCTTCGTCACTGGTCAGCGCTTCCAGCGCAGCGGGATCGGCCTTCTTTTCCAGCTTGGTGCGGTGGCGGCGGATCTGGCGGACGATCTTGTCGGCCGCGCGATCCACGCTCTGATACATATCGCTGGTGATCTCCTCGGCGCGCAGCATCACACCGCCCACGACCAGCGTAATTTCCGCGATATTCCGCGCGCCGCGCTCCTGGCTGAGCTTCACCTGCACGTCTTCCTCGCCGCGGAAATAGCGGTCAAGTTTATTAAGCTTTTTTTCAATACGTTCCTGCATGGCATCGGAAACGGTCATATTTCTCGCATTAACAGTAAGACGCATGTTTTTCACTCCTGACTTTCTCTGAATCACGAATGGCTCCTAAGCGGCCCGCCTGCCCGGCAGGCCTTCGCGCGCTGCCATGGGAATCACGTCCCTTCCTGAGGCCTTCGGCCTTTCTACTGTTTTTATTTCGCCATTCGGTAAAATATTCCTGCAACGCATCACCGCTCTGATTATTTTTTTATTTTATGGCTTGTGTGATTCGCTTAAATGACGGCCGGCAATCGTTACAGAATCGGCTTTTCACGCCGGAACTCATTCGCTCTTGACATCTCCTGTATTCCCATGTACTATAAATATGGCTTTGAAAGCATTCGCCTTTTCCCGCGCCTTTCTGCCATAATTCAACCGACGTGAAAGGATGTTGTCTCCATGCAAATGCATCAGCTCGCCGAGCGCGCGCGCAAGATGATCCAGACCCTGAAAACGCTGCAGGTCCGTGCCTCCGTGCCCGTGTCCGGCATTGAAATCGCCCCCCGCGGCACGCAGGATTTCGTCCCCTTCACCAACGGCGCCGAATGGGGCCAGGACACCGCCCGCGACTGGATGGATTTCCGCTTCACCGTGACCACGCCCGCGGATTTTCGCGGCAAGGCGGTCCTCTCCATTTCCACCGGCCGCGAGAGCGGGTGGGAGGCGATCAACCCGCAATTCGTGGTGTGGGTGAACGGCCGCATCGAGCAGGCCTTCGACACCAAGCACACCTCGCTGACGCTGGACGTGGAGGCCGTGCCCGGCAGGAGCTACGAGGTTTTCATGCAGGGCTACGCCAACGCCTTCGTGTCCGGGCAGGATCCCCGCAGGGTCATCCCGCCGCGGCTGCGCGTCTCCCTCGACGACGTGTGCGAGGACGTGGTGCAGCTCACTTACGACCTGAACGTGCCCTATGAGGCGCTGCTGCTCGAGCCCAGGGACTGCCGCGACCGGGAGCTGACCGTGTACACCCTCTCAGACGCGCTGAACCTGCTCGACCTGCGCAATCCCTTCAGCGAGGGGTTCCACGCATCCGTCGCGGCGGCGCGCGCATTCATGAAGGAGAATTACTACGACAAAATCGCGGCCATCGAGCCGGAGGCCTATGCCGACATCATCGGCCACACACACATCGACGTGGCCTGGCTGTGGGACCTCTACCAGACGCGCCACAAGGCCGTGCGCACCTTTGCCACCATGCTCAAGCTGATGGAGCTTTATCCCGAATTCAAATTCATGTCCAGCCAGGCGCAGCTGTATCAGTTCGTGAAGGAGGATCAGCCCGAGCTGTTCGAGCGCATCAGGAAGGCCGTGGCTGAGGGCCGCTGGGAGCCCGAAGGCGGCATGTGGGTGGAAGCCGACTGCAACCTTTCCGGCGGCGAGGCGCTGGTGCGCCAGCTGCTCTGCGGCAACGAGTTCTTCGAGACGGAATTCGGCCGCCGCTCCCGCGTGCTCTGGCTGCCGGACGTGTTCGGCTATTCCGCCGCGCTGCCGCAGATCCTCAAGAAGAGCGGCATCGATTACTTCCTCACCAGCAAGCTGAGCTGGAGCGAATTCAACCTCTCGCCCTACGACACCTTCAGCTGGAAGGGCATTGACGGCAGCGAGGTGCTCACCCACTTCACCCCCACGCGGGACTTCACCGGCGAAGGCAGCTATGAGCGCCACGACGACCTGGCCTTCTTCACCACCTACAACGCCATGATCAACCCCATGCAGATCAAGGGCGGCTGGCAGCGCTTCCAGCAGAAGGGGCTGGACAACCACTTCCTGGTGAGCTACGGTTTCGGAGACGGCGGCGGCGGCTCGGCCGACTGGATGATCGAAAACGCCCGCCGCATGCGGGGCCCTGTGGCCGGCCTCCCCGCCGTGCGGCAGGAGTTTGCGCGGGATTTCTTTGAAAAGCTGGAAAAGCGCGTGGCCGGCAACAAGCGCCTGCCCAAGTGGTCCGGCGAGCTGTACCTGGAGTATCACCGGGGCACCTACACAGCCATGGCGCGCAACAAGCGCAGCAACCGCAAAATCGAAATCGAGCTGCGCGAGGTGGAGCTGTGGCGCGAATACGCCCGCAGGGCCTGCGGCCTCCCCTATCCCAACGACCAGATGCGCTCCATCTGGCGGCGCATGCTCACCCTGCAGTTCCACGACATCCTGCCCGGCAGCTCCATCCAAAAGGTCTACGACGACTCGAAAGAAATCTACGCCCAGCTGTTCGCGGAGCTGAAGGCGATCAAGGGCGAAGCCTTCGCCGCGCTGGGCGAAAACCTGGCAGGCGACGCGCTGCTGTACAACTCCCTCAGCGAGACGCGGGACGACGTGGTCTCCTTCGAGGCGGACGACGCCGTGACCGCGCTGCGCGACGCGCAGGGCCGTGAATACCCCGTCCAGCACGTGGAGGGCAGGGCCTATGCCTTCGTGCGCGGCATGGCGCCCATGGCCGCCACGCCCGTGTGGTTCGTGCGGGGCCGGGCGGACGCCTCCGTCCTGGCGGTGGACACGCGCGCCTTCGAGACGCCCTTCTTCCGCGGCCGCTTCGACGAAGCCATGCGCATGACCTCCCTGGTGGACGTGAGGGCGGACCGCGAGCTGGTGAAGCCGGGCCAGGCCTTCAACCGCATCGTGTGCTATGAAAACCGCCCGCACAACTACGACGCCTGGGATATCAACATTTACTACGACGAGCACAGCTGGGAAGTGACCGACCTCGTCTCCAGCGAGCTCGTGGCCAACGGGCCGGTGCTGGCGAAGGTGCGCAACACCTACCGCTTCAATAACTCCACCATCCGGCAGGACGTGGTGTTCTACCGCGACCTGGACCGCATCGACTTCGACACCCGGGTGGACTGGAAGGAACAGCACTACATGCTCAAGGCCCACTTCCCCGCCGACCTGTTCTACAACGACGCCACCTTCGACATCCAGTACGGCAACGTGCGCCGCGCCACCCACAGGAACACCAGCTGGGATGTGGCCCGCTTCGAGGTGTGCGCCCACAAGTGGATGGATGTGAGCGAAGGCAACTACGGCTTCAGCCTGATGAACGACTGCAAGTACGGCCACAGCGTGGATGAAAACAGCGTGGCGCTGACCCTGCTCAAGAGCTCCACCGACCCCAACCCCACTGCCGACCAGGAGATGCACTTCTTCACCTACTCCATCGCGCCCCACAGCGGCGACTGGCGCGCGGCCAACACGCCGGAAAAGGCTTACAGGCTGAACATCCCCGTCACCGCGCTGCCGGGCCGGGGCGGCGAAGGGACGCTGCCTTCCTTCGCGCAGGTCGACCAGCCGAACGTGATCATCGAATCGGTGAAACGCGCGCTGAAGAGCGACGCCACCGTCATCCGCCTGTATGAATGCTTCGGCCAGCGGGCCAGGGTGCGCCTCACTTTGGCGGACACGCCGAAATCAGTGAAGGCCGCCTCCCTGATGGAAGACGCGCAGGGCGACGTGCCCTTCGAAGGAAATGCCGTCACGTTCGAGATCAAGCCCTATGAGATCGTGACGTTCATGGTGGAATAAGCAGGTCTCCCATAAAACCGCGCGCGGCGGCTGGCCGCGCGCGGTTTGCTTTTCATTCATCCCCTTCAGCGTTTCCCTTCCCGCTGCCGCTTCACCCGGGCCGTCGCCCGGGCCTGGCGGCGCAGCGCCAGGTAATTGCTCAGGCGTCCCTCGTCCAGCCGGCCTTCTTCCAGCGCGGCCCGCACGGCGCAGCCCGGCTCACTCTCGTGCCGGCAGTCCGAAAACCGGCAGGCCGCCGCCAGCGCCTCGATGTCCTCGAAAGCCTCCGCCACGCCGGCCTCGGCGTCCCACACGCCGAGCTCCCGCATGCCGGGCGTGTCGATCACCAGCGCCCCGCAGGACAGACGCACGAGCTGGCGGTGCGTGGTGGTGTGGCGGCCCTTGGCACTGTCCACGCCGCGGGTTTCATTCACGCGCATCACGTCCTCGCCCGCCAGCGCGTTGAGCAGGCTCGATTTGCCCACGCCGGACATGCCTAAAAGCGCCAGTGTCGCGCCCGGCCTCACATACGGGGCCAGCGCCTCCAGCCCCGCGCCGGTTTTTGCCGAAACCGCAAGCACTGCCGCGCCGCGGGCGATGGTTTCCGCCGTTCGGATGCAGTCCGCAGGGGCGCCGCAGAGATCCGCCTTCGTGAGCACGATCACCGGTTCCGCGCCGCTTTCCAGCGTCTGGGCGAGGTAGCGTTCCAGCCGCCGCGCGTTGAAATCCCGGTTCATCGAGGTGACGATAAAGGCATAATCGACGTTTGCCGCCACGGCCTGCACGCCGCGCGGGCCGAAGGCGTCCGAACGGGCAAACAGGCTCCGGCGCGGCAGCGTGCGCACGATCTGCCCGTCGCCGCCCGGGACAGGCCGCAGCAGCACGAAATCGCCCACCGTGGGATAGTCCGCGGCGTGCCGGTCACGATACGCGCCGGCCTTGAGCCGGGCATATCCCTCCCCGCCCTCGCCGATCACGCCAAAGCGCTCCCGGTGTACGCTGACCACGCGGGCGGGCAGCGCGCCGAAAGGGGCGTTTTTCAGTTCCTGTTCATAGTATCCGGGGTCAAATCCATAGTCCATGAGATGATTCAGCATTCTCTTCCTCCTGAAAATCATGTCGTTCATGCACAGCAAAACGGCAGGCCGCCCTTGAGGACATGCCTGCCGTTTCATATCGAAACCGACGCGTCGGGCCAGAGGCCCGCGCGCCCCGCACGCTGTACAAAGGTTCCTGAGAGCGCCGCAAAAAGCGCGGCTTATGCGATTTTACCGGGTCGATCCCCCATTCATCATTTTCCGCATAAAACATCTCTCCCTTCGACATGAATTTCAGTTCTTCCAAGTCAACATTTTAGCATAAGCCGGGCGAGTGCGCAAGCCGCTCCGCGAATTTCTGGAGAAATGCGCAAAAAACAGGGAGACTGTCAGGGCAGTCTCCCTGTTTTCCAGTGGCGCAGCAATCAGAACAGGCTCACGCCGGTCATTTCCTTCGGCTGGGGCATACCCATCAGCTTCAGCATGGTAGGACAGAGGTCGCACAGCTTGCCGCCCTGGCGCAGCTCATGCTTTGGGCAGGCGGGATCAATTACGATGGCGGGCACCGGGTTGGTGGTATGGGGCGTGAAGGGCTCGCCGGTCTCATAGTTGATCATCTGGTCGGCGTTGCCGTGATCCGCGGTGATGATGGCCTTGCCGCCCTTGCTGACCAGCAGGTCAACCACGCGGCCCACGCAGGTATCCACGGCCTCGACGGCCTTGATGGCCGCTTCCATGACGCCGGTGTGGCCCACCATGTCGCAGTTGGCGTAATTCAGGATGATGACGTCGTACTTCTCCGAATTGATGGCTTCCACCACCTTGTCGGTCACTTCGTAGGCGCTCATCTCGGGCTTCAGGTCGAAGGTGGGCACGTCGGGAGACGGCACCAGGATGCGGTCCTCACCCTTGAACTGGCGCTCTTCGCCGCCATTGAAGAAGAACGTGACGTGCGCGTACTTCTGCGTCTCGGCGATGCGCAGCTGGGTTTTGCCGTTTTTGGCCAGATACTCGCCCATGGTCATCGTCAGCTGCTCCGGCGGATAGGCCACCAGCACGTTCGGCATGGCGGCGTCGTACTGCGCCATGCACACGTAAGTCACGGGGAAGAAGCCGTTGCGGCGCTCAAATCCGTTGAAGTCCGGATCCACGAAGGTGCGGGTGATCTGGCGCGCGCGGTCCGGGCGGAAGTTGAAGAACACGATGGAATCGTTGGCCTTGATCATGCCTTCCTTGCGGATCACGGTGGGGATCATGAACTCGTCGGTCACGCCCGCGGCGTAGCTGTCCTCGATGGCCTTCACGGCGTCGTCCGCCTGATTGCCTTCGCCGTAAACCATGGCGGCGTAGCCCTTCTCAACGCGGTCCCAGGCCTTGTCGCGGTCCATGGCGTAGTAGCGGCCGCCCACGCTGGCCACGGTACCCACGCCCAGCTCCTCCATGCGGTCGCGCACGGTCTTCACGAAGCCCGCGCCGGAGGTGACGGACACATCGCGGCCATCCAGCAGCGCGTGCAGGTAGACCTTCTTCAGGCCATGACGCGCAGCCAGCTCGATGAGGCCCATGATGTGGTCCATGTGGCTGTGCACGCCGCCGTCGGAAACCAGGCCGATCAGGTGCAGCGCGGAATCGTGCGCCTTGCAGTTCTCAACCGCCTGCAGCAGCGCCTTGTTCTCGAAGAACACGCCGTCCTGGATGTCCTTGGTGATCTTCACCAGCATCTGATAGACCACGCGGCCCGCGCCGATGTTGGTATGGCCCACCTCGCTGTTGCCCATCTGGCCGTCCGGCAGGCCCACGTTGAGGCCGGAAGCGCCGATCTCGGTCACGGAATACTCTTTCCGGTAGCGATCGAGGTTGGGCGTTTTCGCGGCGTAGATGGCGTTGCTCTTGGGATCGGGACGGCCGTTGCCGAAGCCGTCCATGATGATAAGCGCGGTGGTCATCAGTAGTTCACCACCTGCGCGAAATCAGCCGCCTTCAGCGACGCGCCGCCGATGAGGCCGCCGTCGATCTCGGGCTGAGCCATGAGGCCCTTCACGTTGGAGCCCTTCATGGAGCCGCCGTACTGGATGCGCACCTTGTTGGCCGTGCGCTTGCCGTACTTGGCGGCGATGGCCTGGCGGATGACGCCGATGGTCTCGTTGGCCTGCTCGTCGGTGGCGGTCAGGCCGGTGCCGATGGCCCACACGGGCTCGTAGGCGATGACCACGCCTTCCACTTCCTCAGCGGTCAGGCCGTGCAGCGCCATCTGGGTCTGGTAGGTCACGATGATGTCGGTGTAGCCGGTCTCGCGCTCTTCCTTGACCTCGCCCACGCACACGATGGGCTTCAGGCCGGCCTTCACGGCCGCGATGGTGCGCTTGTTGACGGTCTTGTCGGTCTCGCCGAAGTACTGGCGGCGCTCGCTGTGGCCGATGATGACGTACTCGACGCCGGAGGCCTTGAGCATATCGGCGGACAGCTCGCCGGTGAAGGCGCCCTTCGCCTCAAAGTGCACGTTCTGAGCGCCCAGCTTCACGTTGGTGCCCTTGATCACGGGCGCGACCGCGGCAAAGCACACCGCGGGGGTGCACACGACGACGTCGCACTTGGCGTCCTTGACCAGCGGGATCAGCTCAGTCACAAGCTGCTTGGCTTCCTCGGGGGTCTTGTTCATCTTCCAGTTGCCGGCGATGATGGGCTTGCGCATGGTAATTACCTCCACTTAACTCTTATAATCAAATCTTAAAGCATATCCCATACAGGTTTCAAGGCGCACAGTATGTGCGCCTTGAAGCTCCTGTCAATTGCCGATGGAATTACTTGTCGTTCAGGGCCGCCACGCCGGGCAGGGTCTTGCCTTCCAGGTATTCCAGGGAAGCGCCGCCGCCGGTGGAAATGTGGGTCATCTTGGAAGCCAGGCCCATCTGCTGCACGGCCGCCGCGCTGTCGCCGCCGCCGATGATGGTCACGGCATCGCTGTCCGCCATGGCCTGAGCCACGCCCAGGGTGCCCTTGGCCAGGGTGGGATTCTCAAACACGCCCATGGGGCCGTTCCAAACCACGGTCTTGGCGGCCTTCACGGCGGCGCCAAAGAGCTCCACGGTCTTGGGTCCGATGTCGCAGCCCTGCATGTCGGCGGGAATCTTGTCAGAATCCACGATCAGCGTGTCGATGGGGGCGTCGATGGGGTTCGGGAATTCTTTCACGCACACGGAATCGATGGGCAGAAGCAACTTCACGCCTTTTTCTTCGGCCTTCTTCATCATATCCTTGCAATAGTCGATCTTGCTCTCATCCAGCAGGGATTCGCCCACTTCGTAGCCCTTGGCCTTGAGGAAGGTGAAGGCCATGCCGCCGCCGATGATCAGGGTGTCAACCTTTTCCAGCAGGTTGTTGATCACGTTCAGCTTGTCTTCGATCTTCGCGCCGCCCAGCACAGCCACGAAAGGCCGGTCAGCGTTTTCCAGGGCCTTGCCCATGATGCGCAGTTCCTTCTCGATCAGGAAGCCGCACACCGCGGGCAGATAATGGGTGACGCCCTCGGTGGAAGCGTGAGCGCGGTGGGCGGTGCCAAACGCGTCGTTCACGTAGATCTCAGCCAGGGAAGCCAGCGCCTTGGCGAATTCGGGATCGTTCTTTTCTTCTTCCGCATGGAAGCGCAGGTTCTGCAGCACCATCACCTGGCCGGGCTTCAGCGCGGCGGCCTTGGCCTGGGCGTCGGGACCGATCACGTCTTCCGCCATGGCCACTTCCTGGCCCAGCAGCTCGCTCAGGCGCTTGGCGACGGGCGCCAGGCTGAACTTCTTCACGTCGCCCTTGGCCTTTTCCAGGGCTTTTTCGGTGGCGGCGGCCCGCTCTTCTTCAGGCAGGGCTTCGATCTTGGCTTTTTCCTTCTTGTTCAGCTTCAGGGTGCTGTTGAACACGTTGTGGGGCTTGCCCATATGGCTGCACAGGATCAGGGCGGCGCCGTTGTCGATCAGATACTGAATGGTGGGCAGCGCGCCGTTGATGCGGTTTTCGTCGGTGATGCGTTCGCCGTCCATGGGCACGTTGAAGTCGCAGCGCATGAGAACTTTCTTGCCTTTAACGTCGATGTCCTTCACGGTCTTCTTGTTCATGATGGGACCTCCTTCAATGAAATGCTTTCTTAGATGCGCGCCGCGGCGGCTGCCGCTCCGGCGCAAATGCCTTACCAATTAATCATACCACAGTTTCCATGAGCTGGCAAAGGTTTTTTTGCAAATTCGGGCTGCAAAGCGCCCGTTTCGGCAAAAAATCACATCACCTTCATGATTTCCCGGGCCGCGCCTTCGTCGATCACCAGCAGCTCGTGGTGATGGTGCCGCATGACCGCGATCACCGCCCGCGCCTTGATCGCGCCTGCCGCAATGGCCACCACGTGCGGCACCTGCCGCAGCTCCTCGCCGCTCAGGCCCACCTCGCTGGCCTGGAACACCAGCCGACCATCCGCGCCGAAGTAGTTGCCCACGGCTTCGCCCACGGCACCCCGGCTCAGGATACCCCTGATCTCCGCCTCCGGAAGCGAGCGGCTGGCCGCCATGACCTCCGCCCGGCCGATCCCGTAGAGCAGCACGTCGGTGTGGTGCAGCGCGCGAATGGTTTCTCTCACCTCGGGCATCACCAGCAGCGCCTTCAGCGCGTCCGGCGAGATCTGATCCGGCACGTGCAGCAGCGAATGCCGCCCGCCCAGCGCGCGCGCGATTTCCGCGGCCAGCGTGCCGGCCTGGGTTTCCAGCGCCATGCCGAGGCCTCCGCGCGCTGGAAGCACATGCACGTTCAGCCGGTGCGTCCCCCGCGGCATGGCCTGTGCCACCGCCGCCACGCTCGTGCCGCCGGACACAGTGAGCGTCATGCCATCCCTGAGCAGCGCCGTCAGGTGACGCGCCGCGAGGCGGCCCGCCTCATGCAGCACCTCGGGATCGAGGTCCGCGTTGCCGGGCACGATGCACACGCGACCCACGTTCAGCGCCCGCGTGAGCGCATTCTCCAGCGTGCTGAGCCCGCTGAGCGCGTGCACCAGCTCCCGCGCGCCGGGCAGTGCCGCCGTCCCCTTTTCTGAGAGCGTCATGCCGGAGGCGGCCACGGCGAGAAAGCCGTCGTCCTTGAGCCGGTCGCAGATGGCGCGAATCTCCCGCTCGGGCAGGCGCAGCCGCTGGGAAAGCGCGCGCCGGCCCACGGGCTGCAGGGCCGAAATGCGCTCAAGCACGGCCGCGCGCTGGCGCATGTCTTCCATCAGGTCCGGCGCGAGGCGGCTCAGGCAGTCCAGTGTTTCCGTTTCCATAATTCCCTCTTGCGGGCAAATAGCGTCCCGCTGGCCTTATATTGTCCCAACGGATCATATTTTACCACGTTCCGCGCCGTTTGTCGAGCGGAAAACAGCCGCTTTTTCCGGCAGTTCTGTAAATAATTGGCTACACGGCTTAAGCCTTAACGCACCTGTGGTACGATTAGACAAAATCAGGATTTTCCCATTCGACAACGGAGCTGTTTTCAATGAGCATTATTGCCGTCAGTGATGTTTCTTATAAATACCGCGAGGACGCGGGCGAGGCCGTGAAGAACGTGTCCTTCGAGGTGGAGGAAGGCGAGTTCCTGGCGATCCTCGGGGCGAACGGCTCGGGCAAGTCCACGCTGGCCAAGCTCATCAACGCGCTGTTTGTGCCGACCTCCGGCTCTGTCACCGTGTGCGGCATCGACACGCGCGATGAATCGCGCGTGTGGGATGTCCGCGCCGCCTGCGGCATGGTGTTCCAGAACCCGGACAACCAGCTGGTGGCCACCATCGTGGAAGAGGACGTGGCGTTCGGCCTGGAAAATCTGGGCGTCGCGCCAGATGAGATCCGCCGCCGCGTGACTGAGGCGCTGGACGCCGTCGGCATGGGCGAGTTCGGCAAAAGCGCGCCGCACATGCTCTCCGGCGGCCAGAAGCAGCGCGTGGCCATCGCCGGCGTGCTGGCCATGAAGCCCCGCGTGATCGTGTTCGACGAATCCACCGCCATGCTCGACCCGGTGGGCCGCGCCGAGGTGATGAACGTGGTGCGCCGCCTCAACCGCGAGGCAGGCATCACCGTGCTGTGGATCACGCACTTCATGGATGAAGCGGCCCAGGCCGACCGCATCCTGGTGATCGACGGCGGCTCGCTGAAAGCCTGCGGCGCCCCGAGGGATATCTTCCGGCAGACAGCGCTGCTCCGCGAGGCCGGGCTGGACGTGCCTGAAATGACCGCGCTGGCCCAGGCGCTGCGCGCAGGCGGCCTGTGTCTGCCAGACGACATACTGACTGTGGATGAAATGGTGGTGGAACTGTGCCGATTGAAGTCAAAGACCTGACGCATGTCTACATGCCCGGCACGCCGTTTGAAAAAAAAGCGCTGGACGGCGTGTCCTTCACGCTGGAGAACGGCGAATTCGTCGGCCTGATCGGCCACACGGGCAGCGGCAAGTCCACGCTCATCATGCACCTGAACGGCCTTTTGAAGCCCACGCTGGGCAGCGTAACCGTGGACGGACTGGATCTGTCCGACAAAAACGTCAGCCTGCGCGATGTGCGCAAGCGCGTCGGGCTGGTGTTCCAGTATCCCGAATACCAGCTGTTTGAGGAAACGGTCATCGGCGATGTGATGTTCGGCCCCAAAAACCTGGGCCTTGGGGCGGAAGAATGCCGTGCCCGTGCCGAAGAAGCTCTTGCGCAGGTGGGGCTTCCCGACGCCGCGCTCTGGGAAAAATCGCCGTTTGAACTGTCCGGCGGCCAGAAGCGGCGCGTGGCCATCGCCGGCGTGCTGGCCATGAAGCCGGGCACGCTCATCCTGGACGAGCCCACGGCCGGGCTCGACCCGCGCGGACGCGATGAAATCATGGCCCTCATGCGCGCCATCCATGCGAAAGGCACCACGGTCGTCATGGTCTCGCACAGCATGACGGACGTTTCGCGCCTGTGCGGCCGCATCCTGGTGATGAACCACGCGCGCCTCACGCTGGACGGCTCCCCCGCCGACGTGTTCGCTGACGCCGCGCGGCTGCGCGAAGCCGGGCTGGACCTGCCGCCCTGCGCCGCGCTGGCCGAAAGGCTGCGCGGGGCAGGTTTCGCCGGCATCCCCGGAGAAGCCTTCACGCAGGAAGCGCTCGCTCCCGCGATCCTCGCCGCGCTCGGAAGGGGGAATGTGTGATGCAGATCACCATCGGCCAGTATTTCCCCGGCGATTCTCTCCTGCACCGCATGGATCCCCGCGCGAAGATCCTCATCACCATCGCGCTCATCGTGGGCGTTTTCCTGGCGGACAGCGTACTCTCCTACGCCGCGATGTTCGCCTTCGCCTTCGCCATGATCCGCCTCTCGCGCATCAGCGTAAAATACATCGTGAAGGGCCTCAAGCCCATCATGTTCATCGTGATTTTCACCTTCGTCATCAACATGTTCTTCACCACGGGCGGCACCGAACTGGTGCGCTGGCGCTTCATCCGCATCACGGACAGCGGCGTGCGCGCGGCTTCCTTCATGGCGCTGCGGCTGGTGCTGCTGGTGATCGTAACCCAGCTGCTGACGCTCACCACCTCCTCCATCGCGCTGACGGACGGCATCGAATCGCTCCTGAAGCCGCTGGCGCGGATCGGCTTCCCGGCGCACGAGCTGGCGATGATGATGTCCATCGCCATGCGCTTCATTCCCACCCTGATGGAGGAAACCGACAAGATCATGAAGGCGCAGATGGCGCGCGGCGCGGATTTCGAGAGCGGCAGCCTCATCCAGCGCGCCCGGGCCATGCTGCCCCTGCTGGTGCCGCTGTTTGTGAGCGCGTTCCGCCGCGCGGACGAGCTGGCGCTGGCCATGGAGGCCCGCTGCTATCGCGGCGGCCGGGGCCGCACCCGCATGAAACAGCTGCGCTGCACGAAGCTGGATGCCGCCGGCGCGGCCGTCGCCGCGGCGCTGCTCGCTGTCGTGGCCGTTCTGTGACGCGACCTGAAAAAGGGCCGCCGGCTTTCAGCCGGCGGCCCTTTTTGCGAATGAAACAACGCGCCTTCAGATGCATCCGTACACGATGTTCCGCAGCCGCGGATGCACATAGGGTTCCTTGTTGTTCAGCATGTGCTGCGCGTAAAACACGGACAGCCGGCTGGAGGGATCGATCATCACGTAAGCGCCCGCCGCGCCGCCCCAGCCGAACTCGCCCACGGGGCTCATCACGCCGCCCGCGGCCCGGTCGACCACCGTGCGCACGCCCAGACCGTAGCCGTAACCCGCCATCTGCGGCCAGTTGAAATCCGCCATCTGCGTCTCGCCCAGCTGGTTCTGGCGCATCAAATCGATGGCGGCCGTGCTCAGGATGCGCTCCCCCGTCGCGCCCACGCCGCCGCAGGCCATGGCATCCGTGAACTTCGCGTAGTCCTCCACGCAGGAGATGATGCCCGCGCCGCCGCTGTCGTGCTCCGGGCCCAGCACGTGCTCGGCGGACAGGGCGATGGGTTCGGCCCGGCCCTTTTGGTCGTCAAAGCGGTACTGCACGGCAAAGCGGCCCTCCATGGCGGCGGTCCTGTGGAAAGCGCTGTGCGCCATGCCCAGCGGATCGAAAATGCGGGCCTTCACATATTCGGCGAAACGCTGTCCGGAGATCACCTCCACCAGCGCGGCCAGCACATCGTGGCACAGGCTGTACTGCCAGTGTGCGCCCGGCTCAAAGCTGAGCGGGCCCTGGGCGATGGCGCGGGCCACCTCCCGCGTGGGGCAGCGCCACTGCGTTGCCGCCTTCATGGCCTCCAGCGCCGGCGTGTGCAGGTCGTAATTGAGACCGGCGGTCATGCTGAACAGGTGCTTCACCAGCATGGGCCGTTTGGCCTTGAGGAGGTTTCCGTCCGCGTCCCTGACGAACAGGTCCCGGTACTCCGGCAGGTATTCATACACCGGATCCGTCAGCAGGAAACGGCCCAGCTCGAGCTGCTGCATGGCGGCCGTCACGGTGATCGGCTTGCTGCATGAATACATGAAATACAGCTCGTCGCCGCGCAGCTTTTCCCCTGCCTCGCGGTCGCGCCAGCCGGCCTGATGCCGGTAGAGCGGCTTGTGATCCCGCATCACCGCCACGTCCGCCCCGGGAATGCCGCGATTCTCAAGCGAATCCAGGAAGGCGCCCAGCGCCGCAAAATCATTCATGTCGAATCCTCCCGTCATCTCATGTCCAGCCGCGCCCGCATGTCCTCCTCCAGCACGTGCAGATGCTCCACCTCCAGCGCCAGCGTGGGATTCCACTGCGAGACGTCCTTCGAGCGCGTGGCGAGCCCCGCCGCAATGCCGTTCATGCGCAGGTGGTACTTGGCGTTGACCGGGTAGAGCTGCCGCTCGATCAGCGCCGCGGTGGTGAGAAACGCCTGCAACAGCTCCGCGCGGGGATCGTCCTTCCCGTACAGTTCAAACAGCTTCACATACAGGTCCGCGTGGAAGTTGGCCATCACGCCGCTGTAGCCTGTCAGTCCCAGCTTCAGCGAATCGAGCAGCGTGGCCGTGTTGGCGTTGTACATCCTGAGCGGCGTGCCCCGGACCGCCTCGAATTTGCGCGCGATCTGGCCGATGTCGCAGCAGGTGTCCTTGAGGAACACGATGCGGCCGGTGTCGGCCATAAACCTCATCAGCTCGCAGGAAGCCAGCCGCTTATGGGGATATGGACACTCGTACACGCCGAAGGTCACATCCGGCAGCGCCTTCATGATGCGTTCGATGTTCCGCCGGACCACGCTCTCGTCCGCACCGCCCGGCGCGAGGCGGTTGAGCACCAGCACGGACGCGTCCGCGCCTTCCTCGGCCATGATGCCCAGCTCGCGCACCTGCTCGTCCGGATCGTCGGAGGTGTGGCCGGAGGCCACCACCTGCAGCCGGCCCGCCGCGGCCTTGACCACGCGCCGCACGAGCCGCCGCTTTTCCTCCCGCGAGAGGAAAAACATCTCGCTGGACTGGCACACGGCGAATATGCCCGCGCAGCCGTTCGCCGCGTAGTATTCCACCAGCGCGTCCACCGCGCCTTCGTCAATCCGGCCCTCTCCGTCAAAAGGCGTAATCATCGTCGGGAACACGCCCCGGGCGATTTCAAAGGCCATGCCGTCATCCCCTTTCCGTGCTCAATGCCAAAACAACTCCCATCGGCTCAAATCGATGCCGATGGGAGGATACTATGTGGTTCAGCGGCTGCCGCCCTCGATGCCCCGCAGGCTCTCGCGCACGGCGTCGAGCGTGGCCTGCACGTCCTGCTCCAGGCCTTTCAGCAGGTCCTCGGCATAACGCGAAGCCCTCAGCTTCTCATCGCTGGCCTCGGCGCGGGCCTCCTCGCAGATCTGCTTGGCTTCCTCGTGGGCCAGGCGGGTAATCTCGGACTGGTCGATCATCGCGCGGGCGCGGGCCTCGGCCTTTTCGATAATGTCGGCCTCGCGGTCCTCGGCATTGTTCACGATCTCCTGGGCGCGGCGGTTTGCGTCGTCGATGGCGGAGTTGGCGCGCGCCTCGGCCGCCTGCACCTTGGATTCCGCCGTGCTCTGGGCGTCGCGGATGATGCGGTCGCGCTTCTTGAGGATTTCCGCGCTGTAGCGGACTTCATCCGGCAGGCAGTTACGGATGTCCTCAACGATGTCCAGGCACATCTGCATCGGCACGATACGCTTGCCGCTGCTCAGCGGCATGGCCGGCGCGGTGGTAATCGTTTCCACAAGGAAGTCGAGCAGCTTGTCAAGCTCCGTGTCGTCCGCGTACTCTTCCTGCTCCTCGTAGCCTTCTTCATAGTTTTCCTGGGCCTGCTCTTCCTCGTTCAGGCGCTCGTCGGCCTGCTCGTCCTTGTAATATCTTTCATCCGCCATGTTTTATCGCTCCTTCCAGCACTCATTTCTCGTGTGTATCGCCCTTTGAAAGCCGCCATTGCGCCAGCGCCTGTTCGATTTCCGGAGGAACAAGCCCGCCCAGCGGGCCGCCGTGGCGCACCACATCGCGAACGATGGTCGAACTGATGTAGGCGTATTCCGGCGCGGTGAACATCGCCAGCGTGTCGATGCCGCCCACATGGCGGTTCGCCGCGGCCAGCTGTGCCTCAAGCCCCGCGTCGCCTTCGCCGCGGATACCGCGCAGCAGTACGTCCGCGCCCTTTTCGCGCGCCAGGTCCAGCGTCAGCCCCGAACCCGCGCACACCTCCACGTTCGGCAGATCCGCCACGCAGCGCTCAAACAGCGCCACGCGCTCCTCCGCGGTGAACATCGGGCGCTTATCCGCGTTCACCATAACCGCCACGATCACCCGGCTGAACAGAACAGCCGCGCGCCGGACCAGGTCCACATGGCCCGTCGTCGGCGGATCGAAGCTGCCTGGGAAAAGGCAAATCATTCCACTGCCCCCCTAACTCTCACCAGCGCGATGGCCGTGTCGCGGTATGTCCGCTCGTCCTCGGGCTCGAAAGGCAGCGCCAGGTCTTCGATGGCGCTGCGGGCGTCGTGCTCCATCACGAGCAGCGCGCCTTCCGCCAGGCGGCCGGCCTCAAAAAGCGCGCGCGCCGCCTGCGCGTATACCTCCGTCATGCGGTAGGGCGGGTCAAGAAACACCAGCGTGAAGCGCTCTCCGCCCGCGCGCACCGCCTTTCGCCAGTCTCCCGCGACGACGGTCGTTTTATCCTCCGCGCGCATCAGGGCGATATTGCGCCGGATCGCCTGAACCGCCCCGGGGGACTTGTCGCACAGCACCGCGCGCCGCGCGCCCCGGCTGATCGCCTCCAGCGCCAGCGCGCCGCTGCCCGCGAACAGGTCCAGCACGACGGCGTCCTCCACCTCCGCGCGGATGATGTTGAACAGCGCCTCCCGCACCCGGTCGGCGGTGGGTCGGGTCTCGTCGCCTTCCGGCGCGAACAGCCGCCGCCCGCGCGCCTCGCCCGCGATGATCCGCATGGCTCAGACGACCGCCTTGGGGCCGCGGGGCTTCCTGTCGCGGTGGACTTTCAGGTTGCGCATCTTGCGCTTCTTGCCCAGCGCGATGTCCCGCAGCTTTTTCTGGCGCAGCCTGGGGCCGGTCATATAGCCCGCGAAGGCCGCCACCGGAAGCGGGAAGCTGTACAGCAGGAACAGCAGGTTCAGCGTGTGGGGAGACACCAGGCTGTAGCTGAATACATAGGGCATGAACATCACGCGCGCCACGACATTCACCCAGTTTACCGGCTGGCCGGCGGCGTTTTCCGCGGCCTCGTAATCGTAGGTGAACGCCTCGCGCTCCACTTCTTCTTCCACCTGCTCCACCGCCGGATAGAGCGGCTCGACGGCCAGGTTCACGGCGCTGACGAGCAGGAAGGGCAACAGGCAGATGAGGAGCATGATCACGCCCGTTTTCCGGCTGAATACCTGGCTCTTCAGTTTTTCGTCCACGACGCGGCCCTCTTTGAGCTGCTTCTCCAGCGACACCTCGAGGGTGCACGCCTTTTCGCCGTTGTAAGCGCCCTCGTTAAAGGCCAGCAGCAAAAAGCCGGCCAGCACCAGAATATTCAGGATCGTCATGATCACCGAACCGGACGAGCCCATGAGAAACAGCACCGCGAGCAGCACCATGCCCACATGGATGCCCCAGGTTTTCAGCGCATAGGTGAAACTGATTTTCACTTTGTCTTCACTTCCCAGTTTTATTCTATCTGCCGATGGCGGCCTCCGCCGCGCAGTCATAGACGGCCGCTTCCGTCACAAGCTTGTCCATCAGCACGTCGTGCCGGCCCGCCTCGATGGCGTCCACCAGCTGCATTTCATACGCCAGCGCCACGGCGGGGCAGCGGCAGCGCGCCAGGAACCGGTCGAAATAGCCCTTGCCGAAGCCCAATCGGTTGCCCCTGCGGTCGAAGGCGATGCCCGGCACCAGCACCAGGTCCAGGTGTTCCGGCGGCAGCACGTCGCCGGAAACCGGCGTTCCGATGCCGAAGCTGTCCGGCTTCAGCACGGTGTCATCCGTCGTGCGCACGGCGTCCATGGAGCCGTCCAGCCGCACGGCGGGCAGGTACAGCTCGCGGCCGCTGCGGCGGATGGCCCACAGCAGGCCGTGGGTCTGCACTTCGTCCGGCAGGGCGGCGTAGCACATCACGCGCTTGGCGCGCAGGTATTCCGGCAGCTTCACGACCTTCTCGCAGATGCGCAGCGACATCTCGAGCACCTCAATGCCGCTGACAGCCTTGCGTTTTTTCTTGACTTCGCTTCGAATTTCATCTCTGGTCATCAGTCAATCTCCCTTTTGGTCACCCTCGTGCCGAATCCCAGCATGATCTCATACGGGATGGTGCCGGCGAGCCGGGCCAGCTCGTCCGGCGTGATGCGCTCGCTGCCCTGCGCACCCATCAGCACGACCTCGCTGTCCATGCCAGCCTCGGGCAGGTCGGTCACATCGGCCATCATCTGGTCCATGCAGACGCGCCCGATGAGCGGCGCGCGCCTGCCGCACACCAGCACGTCGGCCCTGCCGCTCAGGCAGCGCATGTAGCCGTCGCCGTAGCCGATGGGCAGCGTCATCACCCTCGTGCGGCGCTCCGCCCGGAACGTGCGCCCGTAGCCCACGCTGTCGCCCGGGTCGATCCAGGCGATGCGCACCGGCCGGGTCGAGAGCGTCTGGGCGGGACGAATGCCCGGAAACAGATCGTTGACCTCCGCGCCATAGAGCACGATGCCCGGCCTCACCGCGTCGTACCAGTAGTCCGGCCCCAGCGCGATGCCCGTGCTGGCCGCCGCGTGCAGCAGGGGCGCATGGCCCGCCCGCCGCACGAGCGCGGCCGCCTCGTCGAAGCGCGCCTTCTGCAGCGCGGTGAATTCCGGATCGGTATCCGCCTGCGCGAAATGCGTGAACAGGCCTTCCATCGCCACGCCCGGACAGGCCTTCCAGGCGTCGAGCAGCGCCGAAATCTCGGCCGGACCCCGGGCGCCGATGCGCGACATGCCCGTATCGACCTTCAGGTGCGCCCGCGCCGGAATGCCCAGCCTTGCCGCCTCGCGCTGCAACACCCGCAGCATATGCGCGTCGTACACGGCCGGCGAAACGCCCCGCGCCACGGCCTCGCGAAGGCCCTCGTCCGTGGTGCCGCCCAGAATGAGAACGGGCGCGCCGACATCCGCCTCGCGCAGCGAGACCGCCTCGTCGACGGTGGCCACGGCGAGTCCCCACGCGCCGGCGGCAAGCAGGCGGCGGGCGACAGGCAGCATGCCGTGCCCGTAAGCGTCCGCCTTGATCACGGCGATCTGCAGGACATCGCCGCCGCAGCGCTCCCGCACGATGCGGAAGTTTTCCGCGATGACCCGCATGGAGCTGGTCAGCACAGTGGGTCTGAATGCGCTCATGCGCGTCACCTTCCTTCATTCCTGCGGCACGCGCATGCCCGCGCCGGGGGCATAGATATACTAATACATATTATATCGCATAAGTCCCCCGAAAGTAAACCTTTTTTCTTGCAAAATGGGAAAAAAACTGATAAAATACAATGTGTTTCCGCCGCTGGCGCGGCGGAAGGAATCATCCCCCCTGCGAAGGAGTGTTCTCATGGCCAGGCTCACAAAGGCGGAAAAGCGCAGGCGCAGGCGGCGCAGGCAGATCGTACGCGCCGTTCTTGAAATCGTCGTCCTGGTGCTGGCGGCCGTCGCCTGCATTGTCTTCTGGCGCGCGTCCGCCGTCCCTCCGCGTCCCGC
>LVAP01000009.1 GCA_001603025.1 Clostridiales bacterium Firm_10
CGTTGGCGTTCTTATAGCTGTAGAACGACATGGTTCATTCCCCCTTTATGCGTTGCGTGGATCGATCATCCACACTGCATAATATGAGCGGAGGAAAAAAGTGTGAGACGAGAGGAATATCGCCGGAAGGCGGAAAAAAGAAGATGATCGGCGCGGCACGGATGACAAAGCGGGTTGCTGCGCTCTCCCTTCGCGCGTGGGCCGGCTGGGCAGGNNGCGGCTGCGGCTGGCCGCCGCTGCCCATGCTGCTGGGCTGCGCGCTGCACGGCCTGCTGAGCGGACAAACTGTTCAGGCCGCGGCCGCGCTGCTGGGCTGTGCCGTGGCGCTGGCTCTTAACGCCGTCGCCCGGGGGTTGATAAAAAAAGAAGCCCCGGGACAGCGCGACGCGCTGATCGCCCTCGGCGCCGGCGTCGGCGCGCTGCTGCCCGGATTCGCTCTCGCGGGCGGCATTCCCTATAATTATGTGACGGCGCTGCTGGCCGCCGCCGTTTCCGCCCTGCTCGCGCCGGCCCTTACCGATGCGCTGTCGCTCTCGCCGGAGCGGAGGCGGCTGCTGCCCGAGGAGCGGCTTTCCTGCGCGCTGCTGGCGGAGATGACGCTGATCGGCCTGTGCAGCATGCCCCGCGCAGGCGGGTGGATCGCCGAAGCCGCCGCGGTGTTCGCGACGCTGGTCATGGCCTCCCGCGGCCCGGCCATGGGCGCGCTGGGCGGCATCGCCTGCGGTGCGGCGCTGGCGCTGGGCACGGGCGTCGCCCCGGCAGGCTCGGCGCTGGGACTGGCTGGCCTGCTGGCGGGCTGCGCGAGGCACCTCCCGCGTCCCGCCGCCGCGCTGGCCCTGGCGCTGGGAAACGGGCTGGCGCTGACATCAGGCATCGGTTTCACGCTGGGCGGCGTGGGACTGGGTCCCCTGCTGGCCGGCGCCGCGCTCTACTGCGTGCGACCCGGCCCGGCTGGCCATGCGCCTGCGCCGGGAGACGGGCGAGCGGCTTTCACGGCTCTCCGCGGCGTTTCAGGCCATGGCGCAGGGCTGCGCCGGCGAGGAAGAACAGCCGGACGAAGCGGCGCTGGTCGCGCGCATGAGGAGCGCGCTGTGTGAAGGCTGTGCCGGCTACGGGCGCTGCTGGCAGGGAGACCATCCTGAAGCCGGGCGGCTGCTGTGCCGGCTGCTCAGCGAAGCCCTGAACCGGGGCGAAGCGCCGCCGCTGAGCGAACGGCCGCCTGAATTGGCGCGGCACTGCCGGCGTTCGGCGCAGATCGACAGGCGCTTCCAGCCGCTGCTTGCGGAACTGGCCGCGGAAAGCCGCCTTCGCCGCCGGCGCAGCGACTTGAAGGGCGTCGTGTCGCGCCAGCTGACCGGGGCGGCAGCGGAGCTGGCGGCCCTGGCTGGCCAGCTGAAGAAGCCGGCTTCGATGAACGAAGACATGGCGCGCGTCGCCGCGGCGGCGCTGGACAAGGCTGGCCTGCACGCCGTTCAGGTGAGCGCTTGCGAGGAAAACGGGCTGGAAATCTGCGCCGCGCTGAAGAACGGCCTGTGGGATGGGGGCAAAACGCGCCGCGCGGCCGCCGTGCTGGAAGAGGAGCTGGGCGTTCGCCTGGTCTGCCGCGCCAGGTCGGCGGGAAAGAGCTGGGAGGCGGTGTTCCGCCAGGCGCCCTCGCTCTGTGTCCGGTCGGGCGTGAGCGTGTCCGCCGCGAAGGAAGGCGGGCCGTGCGGAGATGCGGCGCGCGTGCTGAGCCTGCCGGACGGACGCCTGGCTGCCGTGCTGTCTGACGGCATGGGACGCGGGGAAAGCGCTGCCGGGGAGAGCCGGAAAACCGTCGATTGGCTGTGCGCCTTTCTGGCGGCCGGGCTGGGCAGCGCGGCGTCTCTGGAGGCGGTCAACGCGCTGCTGCAGGCGCGGCGGGGCGATGAGCTGTTCGCCACGGTGGATCTGTGCGTGATCGACCTGACGGGCGGCGAGACATGCCTGACCAAGCTGGGCGCCTGCCCCTCCCTGCTGATCACGAAGGGCCGGGCCGAGCGCCTCGCGGGGGGACGCCTGCCCATTGGCATTCTGGAAAGCGTGGAACCCGACGAGCAGCGCCTGTGCGTGCGCGCGGGCGATACGCTCATCATGTATTCCGACGGCGTGGCGGACGAGCTGTTCGACGGTCAGAGCGAATGGCTGCGGGAAACGGCGCTTTCGCTGGCCGCGCTGGATCCGGAGGCGTTGGCACGGCGGCTCCGGCAGGCCGCGGAGGCACATCACGGGCGGAAAGACGACATGAGCGTCGTGGTGATCCGGGTGGAAAAGCGATGAGGAGGTTTTTGTGAAAAGGCGGAAGATAAACGGAGCAATCCCCTGGCGCAAAGCACCGGACGAAAAGGGCCGCCCCCCGAAAACGGGAGGCGGCCCTGCCGCTGTTTGCTCA
>LVAP01000091.1 GCA_001603025.1 Clostridiales bacterium Firm_10
ATGTCAAGCTGACCGAAGGCTCCAAGACCATTGAGTTCTTCGAAGGCATGGCGCAGTAAAGGGAGGTAGTGCACAATGGCTATCCGCGTTTATAAGCCGACCTCGCCCGCCCGGCGCTTCATGTCGGTTCTGTCCTATGAAGGCCTGACCAGGAAGGCGCCTGAGAAGTCTCTGCTGACCGATCTGCGCAGCCGCGCCGGCCGCAACAACACCGGCAAGATCACCGTTCGCCATCAGGGCGGCGGCGTCCGCCGCAAGTATCGCATCATCGACTTCCGCCGCAACAAGGATGGCATCCCGGCGAAGGTCACCGCGATCGAATACGATCCCAACCGCACCTGCTTCATCGCCCTGCTGGTTTACGCCGACGGCGAGAAGCGTTACATCCTGGCTCCCCTGGACCTGAAGGTTGGCGACACCGTGATGAGCGGCGCCGAGGCCGACATCAAGCCCGGCAACGCGCTGCCCATCAGCAACATCCCGGTCGGCACCCTGATCCACAACATCGAGATCAAGCCCGGCCACGGCGGCCAGATGGTCCGCTCCGCCGGCGTGGCGGCCCAGCTGATGGCCAAGGAAGGCGTTTACGCGCAGGTTCGCCTGCCCTCCGGCGAGGTCCGCAAGGTTCTGGTGAGCTGCCGCGCCACCATCGGCCAGGTTGGCAACACCGATCATGAGAACGTCCGCATCGGCAAGGCCGGCCGCAAGCGCCACATGGGCGTCCGCCCGCATGTCCGCGGCGTCGTCATGAACCCTGTCGATCACCCGCACGGCGGCGGCGAAGGCCGTTCCCCGGTCGGCATGCCCGCTCCGATGTCTCCGTGGGGCAAGCCCACTCAGGGCGTCAAGACCCGCAAGCATCGCAAGTATTCCGATAAGTTGATCGTCAAGAAGGCCGGCAAGTAAGCCGTAAGGAAGGAGGCTGCTGCTTACCATGAGCAGATCAGTTAAGAAAGGCCCGTTCATTCAGCCCGTGCTGCTCAAGCGCGTTCAGGAAATGAATTCCACTGGCGAGAAAAAGGTTCTCAAGACCTGGTCCCGCTCCAGCACCATTTTCCCGGATTTCGTTGGACATACCATCGCCGTCCACGACGGCCGCAAGCATGTTCCGGTTTATGTCACTGAGGACATGGTCGGTCACAAGCTCGGCGAATTCGCACCCACCCGCACCTTCCGTGGACACGCCGGTGAAAAGGCGTCCGGCCGCGGTTGATGGAAGGAGTGAAAGAAAATGGCAACAAGATCCAAGACCAAGGCTGCGGCCCGCAAGGCGAACGCCGATAAGAGGCCGCACGCCATTGCCCGCTATGTCCGCATTTCTTCCCGCAAGGTGAAGATCGTGCTCGATCTGATCCGCGGCAAGAAGGTTGACGAAGCGCAGGCCATTCTGATGTACACGCCCAAGAGCGCGGCGCCCGTGGCCCTGAAGGTTCTCAACAGCGCGATCGCGAACGCTGAGAACAATCTGGAGCTGAACCGCGATTCGCTGTATGTGGCGGAAACCTACGCCAACCAGGGCCCCACGCTCAAGCGCTACTGGCCCCGTTCGCATGGCCGCGCCGACCAGATTCTGAAGCGCACCAGCCACATCACCATCGTGCTCGATCAGGTTAAGTAGGAGGGGAAAATTAATGGGTCAGAAGGTTAATCCCCATGGCGCGCGCGTCGGTGTGATCCTTGACTGGAGCACCAAGTGGTATGCCGGGAAGAAGGATTTTTCCAATAACCTCATTGAAGACTACAAGCTGCGCGAAATGCTGAAAGAGAAGCTGAATGTTTCCGGCGTTTCCCATATCGATATCGAGCGCAGCGCCGGCAAGGTGGGCGTGACCATCTATACCGCGAAGCCCGGCATCGTGATCGGCCGCGGCGGCGCCGGCGTCGAAGCGCTGAAGAAGGACATTGAACAGTTCACCGGCAAGGCCGTGAGCCTGAACATCCTGGAGATCAAGTTCCCGGATGCGGACGCTCAGCTGGTCGCCGAGAACATTGCCCAGCAGCTCGAGAAGCGCGTTTCCTTCCGTCGTGCCATGAAGCAGACGATCGGCCGCGCCATGAAGACCCCGGGCGTCAAGGGCATCAAGACCAAGGTATCCGGCCGTCTGGGCGGCGCGGACATCGCCCGCAGCGAGGGCTACCACGAGGGTTCCATCCCGCTGCAGACCCTGCGCGCGGATATCGAATACGGCTTCGCCGAGGCCAGGACCACCTATGGCCGCATCGGCGTGAAGGTTTGGATTTACAAGGGCCAGGTGCTGCCTGGTCAGAAGAGAGCCGCAACACCCGAAGCGCCCGCCCGTCGGCCGCGCAGGGCTGCTGCCTCTGAAGGAGGGAAATAAGCTATGCTGATGCCGAAGAGAGTCAAGCGCCGCAAGGTCATGCGCGGCCGCATGAAGGGCAAGGCCCAGCGCGGCAATTTCCTGGCCTATGGCGATTACGGCATTGTGGCCGTGAATCCCGGTTGGGTCACTTCCAACCAGATCGAAGCGGCTCGTGTTGCCATGACCCGTTTCGTAAAGCGCGGCGGTCAGGTCTGGATCAAGATCTTCCCGGACAAGCCCGTCACCGCGAAGCCCGCTGAAACCCGAATGGGTTCCGGCAAGGGCGCGCCCGAGTATTGGTGCGCCGTGGTCAAGCCCGGCCGCGTGCTCTTCGAGATGAAGGGCGTGCCGGAGGAGACCGCTCGCGAAGCGCTGCGCCTGGCCAGCCACAAGCTGCCCATCAAGAGCAAATTCATCAAGAGAGAAGACAACCAGAAGTCGGGTGGTGAAGAGCAATGAAATCTAAGGAATTCGCCGAATTGAAGCAGAAGACGATCGCGGAGCTCGACACCGATCTGGAAAGAAGAAAGAGCGAGCTGTTCAACCTGCGCTTCCAGTTGGCCACGGGTCAGCTGCAGAACACTGCAGCGATCAGCGCTTGCAAGCGTGACATCGCCCGCGTCAAGACCATCATCCGTCAGCGTCAGAACGAGACGCAGGCGTGATCGAAGCGAAAGGAGGCTGCCTGATCTATGGAAAGAGGACTTCGCAAAACCCGCATTGGCGTCGTCGTTTCCGATAAGATGGATAAGACCATCACCGTTGAAATTCGCACTCGCGTTAAGCATCCGCTGTATGGTAAGATCATGAATCGTACCGAAAAGTTCAAGGCTCATGATGAGAACAACGAGGCCGGCATCGGCGATACGGTACGGATCATGGAAACCCGTCCGCTGTCGAAGGACAAGCGCTGGCGCCTGGTTGAAATCGTCGAAAAGGCGAAGTAATTGGGCCGTAAGCAAGGAGGAAATCCACAATGATTCAACCGCAAACCCGTCTGAAGGTTGCCGACAATTCCGGCGCCAAGGAAATCATGTGCTTCCGTGTGCTGGGCGGCTCTTTCCGCCGCACCGGCGGCATCGGCGATATCATCGTCGCGTCCGTCAAGACGGCCACCCCCGGCGGCACCGTCAAGAAGGGCGAGGTCGTGAAGGCCGTTATCGTCCGTACCCGCAAGCAGTATCGCCGTCCCGACGGAAGCTACATCCGTTTCGACGACAACGCTGCCGTGATCATCAACGACGCCAAGCAGCCCAGGGGCACCCGCATCTTTGGGCCGGTTGCACGAGAGCTCCGCGAAAAGGATTTCATGAAGATCGTTTCGCTGGCGCCCGAAGTGCTTTAATTGGAGGTGTGTAAATTGGCAGCACCGAAGAAATTGAGTGTGAAGACCGGCGACACCGTCGTGGTGATTTCCGGTAAGGATAAGGGCAAGGAAGGCAAGATCCAGAAGGCTTTCCCCGCCGAGGGCAAGATCGTTGTTGAAGGCGTCGCGATGGTGAAGAAGCACCAGAAGCCGCGCGGACAGGGAATGCCTGGCGGCATCATCGAGAAGGAAGCCGCGATCCCGGCCTGCAAGGTCATGCTGGTTTGCCCGAGCTGCAAGAAGGCTACCCGCATTGCTCACAAGTTCGTGGAAGCAGATGGCCAGAAGCCTCAGAAGGTCCGCACCTGCAAGAAGTGCGGCGCGACCATCGACAATTGATCGAGAGGGAGGTTCATTTAAGTGGCCAGATTGAAGGATAAGTACGTAAGTGAAGTCATTCCGGCGCTTCAGCAGAAGTTCCAGTATGGCAACATCAATGAAGTTCCCAGGCTCGAGAAGATCGTGCTGAACATGGGTCTGGGCGATTGCAAGGACAACGCCAAGTCCATGGACATCGCGGTCAACGAGCTCGCCACGATCTCCGGCCAGAAGCCGATGGTCACCAAGGCGAAGAAGTCCATCGCGAACTTCAAGGTCCGCGAGGGCATGAACGTGGGCGCGAAGGTCACCCTGCGCAACGATCGCATGTATGAGTTCGCCGACAAGCTGGTGAACATCGTGCTGCCCCGCATGCGCGACTTCCGCGGCGTGTCCGACAAGGCCTTTGACGGCCGTGGCAACTACTCGCTGGGCGTCCGCGAGCAGCTGATCTTCCCCGAGATCGATTATGACAAGATCGAGAAGATCCGCGGCATGGAGATGATTTTCGTCACCACCGCCAAGACGGACGAAGAAGCGAAGGAACTGCTGCGGCTGCTGGGCATGCCGTTCGCGCAGGCTTGAGTGAAGGAGGAACATTCGCGTGGCAAAGACTAGCATGAAGATCAAGCAGGCGAGGACCCCGAAGTTCTCGACCCGTGCTTACACGCGCTGCCGCATTTGCGGCCGTCCGCATTCGGTACTGCGCAAGTACGGCGTGTGCAGAATTTGTTTCCGTGAACTGGCCTACAAGGGCGAGATTCCCGGTGTGAGAAAGGCAAGCTGGTAAGGCTGGGCTGACTCGGAAGGAGGTTACACATAATGCTGATGAATGATCCCATCGCGGATATGCTGACCCGCATCCGCAACGCCCTCACTGCCAGACATGATACCGTGACCCTTCCCGCTTCCAACATGAAGAAGGCGATTGCCAAGATCCTGCTGGAGGAAGGCTACATCAAGTCTGTTGATTATATCGACGACGGCCTGCAGGGGCAGATCAAGATCGTGCTCAAGTATGCTGAGGGCAAGCAGTCCGTTATCAACGGCCTGAAGCGCATTTCGACCCCTGGCCTGCGCGTGTATGCCAGGAACGACGAACTGCCGAAGGTTCTGGGCGGCCTGGGTATCGCGATCGTTTCGACTTCCAAGGGCGTCATGACCGATAAAGAAGCCCGCAAGGCCGGTGTGGGCGGCGAAGTGCTGGCCTACATCTGGTAATAACGGAGGTGCAAGAATAATGTCTCGAATCGGAAGGCTTCCGATCGCAGTGCCCGCCGGGGTTACCGTGACGATCGACGACGAAAACCTCGTCACCGTCAAAGGCCCCAAGGGAGAGCTGTCTCAGAAGGTTAATAAAGACATCACCGTCAAGCAGGAAGGCGGCCATCTGCTGGTGACCCGCCCCTCTGACGATAAAGAGCATCGCGCTCTGCATGGCCTGTATCGCGCCCTGATCGCGAACATGGTCACCGGCGTCACCGCCGGCTACACCAAGAACCTCGAGCTGGTTGGCGTCGGCTACCGCGCCCAGGCCGAGAGCCCCACGAAGCTGGTCATCAACATCGGCTTCTCTCATCCCGTGAACGTGGACGCTCCCGAGCACATCACGTTCGAAACCCCGGCCCCCACGCAGATCGTCGTGAAGGGCATCGACAAGCAGCAGGTCGGCGCGATTGCGGCGGACATCCGCGCGATCCGCAAGCCGGAACCGTATCATGGCAAGGGCATTCGTTATGCGGGCGAGTACGTCCGTCATAAGGAAGGCAAAGCCGGCAAGAAGTAAGTAAGGGAGTGAACGCTCATGTTCAAAAAGCAGGATCGCAATGAGATCAGAGTCATTCGTCATGCGCGCGTCCGCAAGAAGATCAGCGGCACGACCGAACGTCCCCGGCTCTGCGTTTACAGGAGCAATGCTCACATCTACGCGCAGGTGATTGACGACACCGAGGGCAAGACCCTGGCCGCCGCGTCTACCGTAGAGAAGGATATCGCCGCTCAGATCGGCGAGGTCGACAAGAAGGGCGCCGCGAAGCTGGTTGGCAAGATCGTTGCCGAGCGCGCTCAGGCTGCCGGCATCAAGACAGTCGTCTTCGACCGCGGTGGCTACATCTACACCGGCCGTGTGGCCGAACTGGCCGCTGGCGCTCGCGAAGCCGGCCTGGACTTCTAAATCAGGAGGAATGCACGCATGCAGCGCAACGAGCAGGTTAGCGAATTTAAGGAAAAGCTTGTCGCGGTTAACCGTGTAAGCAAAACCGTCAAGGGCGGCCGCAATATGCGATTCAGCGCTCTGATGGTGGTTGGCGACGAGAAGGGCCGCATTGGCTGCGGCATGGGCAAGGCCGTCGAAATTCCCGAAGCCATCCGCAAGGGAACCGAAGACGCCAAGAAGAACATGGTCAACATTTCCCTCATGGGAACGACCATTCCGCACGAGGTAATCGGCGTGTACGGCACCGGCCGCGTTCTGCTGATGCCGGCTCCGGAAGGCACCGGCCTGATCGCGGGCGGCCCTGTGCGCCAGGTTCTCGAAGCCGCCGGCGTTAAGAACATCCGCACCAAGTCGATCGGCTCCAACAACCCGATCAACATGGTCAAAGCCACGCTGAACGGCCTTAAGCAGCTCCGCAACGCGGAGGAGATCGCCAAGCTTCGCGGCAAGACGGTCGAAGAGCTGCTGGGCTAAGGGGGGCACAAAAATGAAGCTTAAGATTACGCAGACTAAGTCCACCATCGCCTGCCTCAAGAAGCAGATTGCCACCATCGAGGCGCTGGGCCTGCACAGGATCGGCCAGACGGTCATCAAGCAGGACAACCCCGCTACCCGCGGCATGATCTTCCGGGTGAAGCACATGGTGAAGGTTGAAGAAATCGAGGACTGAGGAGGGTCGATACATGAAACTGCACGAACTCAAGCCTGCTTTCGGATCGACCACGGCGCCCAAGCGTCTGGGACGCGGCGTCGGCTCCGGGTTGGGCAAGACTTCCGGTAAGGGCCACAAGGGCGCCAAAGCCCGTTCGGGCGGCGGCAAGCGCCCGGGATTTGAGGGCGGCCAGATGCCTCTGGTTCGTCGTCTGCCGAAGCGCGGCTTTTACAATCCCTTCCGCATTGAGTATGTCGCCATCAACGTTGACCGCCTTGAGGTGTTTGAGGACGGCATGACGGTTACTCCCGTCGAGCTGATCGAATACGGCATCATCAAGAAGATCGGCGATGGCATCAAGATCATGGGCAACGGCGAGCTCACCAAGAAGCTCACTGTTCAGGCCGCGAAGTTCACCGCCACTGCCAAGGAAAAGATTGAGGCGGCCGGCGGAAAGGCCGAGGTGATCTGACATGTGGGAAACGCTGCGCAACGCATGGAAGATTGCTGATCTTCGCAAGAAGATCCTCTATACCCTGTTCATGCTGCTGCTCTATCGGCTGCTGTGCTTCGTGCCGACGCCCGGCGTCGACAGGGAGACCGTCGCGGCGGCCGTGGCGGGCATCAGCCTGCTGGACTTCATGAACACCATGACCGGCTCCAACCTGGAGAACTTCACCATCATGGCGATGGGTATCACGCCCTACATCAATGCGTCGATTATCATGCAGCTGCTCTGCGTCGCCATCCCGAAGCTGGAGGCTCTCCAGAAGGAAGGCGAAGAAGGCCGCAAGAAGATAGCGCAGATTACCCGCTATGTCACGATCGGTCTGGGATTCTTTCAGGCGGTTATGCTGTCCATCGGCCTGGGCGCCTCCAAGAGTACCGCATGGTATAATTACGTCACCATCGGCCTGTGCCTGGCGGCCGGTACCGCCCTGGCCATGTGGATCGGCGAGCGCATCAATGAAAACGGCATCGGCAACGGCGTATCGCTGCTGATCTTTGCCGGCATCATTGCCCGCCTGTCCAGCCAGATCGTCAGCTACGTCCGCAACATCCTCGTCGGCTACGTCTCCGTGTGGGGCGCGCTGGTTGTGCTGATCCTGAGCCTTGTCATGATCGTGGCGGTCACGCTGGTCGATCTGGCCGAGAGAAGGATACCCATCCAGTATGCGAAGCGCATGGTGGGCCGCAGGATGTACGGCGGCCAGACCACGCACATCCCGCTGAAGCTGAACGCCTCCGGCGTGCTGCCGCTGATTTTCGCCTCGGCGATCATGCAGTTCCCCAGCACCATCTTCTCCTTCATGCCGAACTCCGGCGCGGCGAAGTGGTGGGATACGTTCTATGGCCGCAGTGGATGGTATATGATCATCTTCGCGCTGATGATCTTCGGTTTCACGTTCTTCTACACCTCGATCACCTTCAATCCGCTTGAGATGAGCAAGAACGTTCAGCAGAACGGCGGCATGATTCCCGGCATCCGCCAGGGCAAGCCCACCGCCGATTACATCTCGAAGATCAGCAAGCGCATCACCCTGTTTGGCGCTCTGTTCCTGGCCCTGCTGGCCACCCTGCCCACCTTCTTCTATAAGTTGGTCGGCCTGAACCTGCCCCTCGCGGCCAGCTCGCTGCTGATCGCGGTCAGCGTTGCCATTGAGACGGCGCGTCAGCTGCAGGCTCAGATGGAGATGCGTCACTATAAGGGATTCCTGAAGTAAGAGAACCAGGGAGGCATGCGCATGAAGCTTGTTTTTCTTGGCCCTCCCGGTGCGGGCAAAGGCACCCAGGCGGCGGTCGTCAGCCAGGCGCTCGGCATTCCGCACATTTCCACCGGCGATATGTTCCGCAAGGCCATGAGAGAAGGCACGCCCACCGGCCTCAAAGCCAAGGCGTACATCGATCAGGGCAAGCTGGTTCCGGATTCCGTCACGATAGAGATGGTGAAGGAGCGCCTCAGCGAGGAAGACTGCAAGAACGGTTACCTGCTGGACGGTTTCCCGCGCTCTCTCTATCAGGCGGAAGCCCTCGCCGGATTCTCGCAGCCGGATGCCGTGGTGAACATCGCGGTGGCCGACGAGAAACTCATCGCCCGGCTCTCTGGCCGCCGGTTCTGCCCGAAGTGCAACGGCACCTTCCACGTCAGCAGGCTTGCCGACGAGAAGATTTGCCCCGACTGCGGCGCGGAACTGGTTCAGCGGGCGGACGATAACCCCGCCACCATAGCGAACCGTCTGAGCGTGTATCATGAACAGACCAGTCCGCTGACCGCGTATTACGCGCAGAAGGGCCTTCTGAAGGAAGTGGACGGCGACCGCCCGATGGGGCAGGTTTCCGCCGACATCCTGAAAGCTCTGGCGGTTGAAGTATGATTACGATTAAATCTGCCGAAGAGATCGGTAAGATGCGAAGAGCGGGTGCGCTTCTTCACCAGGTGCTCGAAGAGCTGAAAACGCTCGTAAAGCCCGGCGTCACCACGGCCTACATCGACCAAGTGGCCGAGAAGCTGATTCGGGACGGCGGCGCGATCCCTTCCTCGAAGGGCTACGAAGGTTTCCCGGCTTCGATCTGCGCCTCGGTGAATGATGAGGTGGTACACGGTTTCCCGACCACAAAGCCCCTGCAGGAGGGCGACCTCCTGTCGATCGACTGCACGCTGCTGCTTGATGGCTGGCAGTCCGACAGCGCCTTCTCCATGGCGGTGGGCCGGGCGGACCCGGAAACCGAAAAGCTGATTCGCGTTACCGAGGAGTGCTTCTGGATCGGCCTGGATCAGGCCCGCGCGGGCAATCGCATCGGCGATATCGGCCACGCGGTTCAGGAGCACGCTGAAAAGAACGGCTACGGGGTGATTCGCGATCTGTGCGGACACGGCATCGGCCGCGAGATGCACGAGGATCCGAGCGTGCCCAACTTCGGGACGGCCGGACGGGGCGTTCGCCTCAGGCCGGGCATGGTGTTCACCATTGAGCCCATGATCGCCCGCGGGCGGTGGCCGATTTACGTTGATGACAATGGGTGGACAATTATCACCCGCGACCACAGCCGGTGCTCGCACTACGAGCACACGCTGGTCGTGACGACAGGAGATCCTGAGCTCCTGAGTTATCCGGGCGCGACGATTCGGAGGTTCCCAGGATGAAGAGGGAAAGGAAGATCGAAACGGGTCGGGTGGTCAGGTCGAAGGCAGGGCGCGACGAGGGAAACTATTTCGTCGTCATCGCGCTCGACGGAGACGAGTTCGCGCTGGTGGCCGACGGCGGCCGGCGCGGCATCGAGAAACCGAAGAGAAAGCGACTGAAGCACCTGTTCGTCACCGAGGATACGATTCCCGGTTTGCAGAGCAGGCTGGAAGCCGGCGAGGCTGTGGAGAACCACGAGTTGCGCAAGTGGCTTTCGCCGTACAGGCAAAAGGAGGAGTGAGAACTTGTCCAAATCAGATGTTATTGAAGTGGAAGGCGTCGTCACGGAGTCCTTTCCGAACGCTGTTTTTGAGGTAGAACTGCCCAACGGGCATAAAGTTCTGGCCCATGTTTCCGGCAAGATGAGAATGAATTACATCCGCATCTATCCGGGCGACAAGGTAACGATTGAACTGTCACCCTATGATCTGGCCAGGGGACGCATCACCTGGCGGAGCAAATCCTGACCGACTTTAGGCAAGGGAGGAAACTCAGATGAAAGTGAGACCTTCGGTGAAACCGATTTGCGAGAAGTGCAAGGTCATTAAGCGCAAGGGCCGCGTGATGATCATCTGCGACAACCCGAAGCATAAGCAGAAGCAGGGCTGATCGCCCGTCCGAACCAAAAGACGGGCGGAGCGGCTGCCGCTCGTCTCCAGATAGATTCCCCGAGTAAGAAGGCCCCTCGAATGGGGCCGCCGGTACGGGGGCCCGACTGGCCCCGCGTATGATTTAATGGAGGTGCTGAAACACATGGCACGAATCGCAGGCGTCGACCTTCCCCGTGAAAAGAGAATCGAGATCGCCCTGACGTATATCTACGGCATTGGCAACACCATTGCCAGCGAGATCATTGAGGCGACCGGCGTAAACCCTGACACCCGCGTCAAGGACCTGACCGAGCAGGACGTCGGTAAACTCCGTGACTACATCGACCACAACCTCAAGGTGGAAGGCGATCTGCGCCGTGAGGTTTCCATGGACATCAAGCGTCTGATGGAGATCGGCTGCTATCGCGGCCTGCGCCATCGCCGCGGCCTGCCCGTGCGCGGACAGAACACGAAGCAGAACGCCCGTACCCGCAAGGGCCCGAAGAAGCAGGTTGCCGGTAAGAAGAAGGCAGCGAAGTAATCGATCGAATTAGGAGGAAGAATTAACATGGCAAAGCCGAAGCTGAAAAGGGTTGTGCGCAAGCGCCGCGAGAAGAAACTCGTCGAGCGCGGAGCGGCCCATATCCGCTCTTCGTTCAACAATACGATCGTTACCATCACCGACACGGCCGGCAACGCTCTGAGCTGGGCTTCCGCAGGCGGCCTGGGCTTCCGCGGCAGCAAGAAGAGCACGCCTTTCGCCGCGCAGACGGCCGCCGAAACGGCTGCCAAGGCTGCGATGGAGTACGGCCTGAAGTCGGTTGACGTGTATGTGAAGGGTCCTGGGGCCGGCCGTGAGGCTGCGATTCGTTCGCTGCAGGCCGCCGGTCTGGACGTGAGCATGATCAAGGACGTGACGCCCATCCCGCACAACGGATGCCGCCCGCCCAAGCGTAGAAGGGTGTAAGTGAGGAGGAACCGAACATGGCAAAGAATACACAGCCCGTTCTGAAGAGATGCAAGGCTCTGGGTCTGTCTCCTGCAGTGCTTGGTTACTCCAAGGAGACGAAGCGCCAGGGCAAGCAGACTCGCCGCAAGCAGTCTGAATATGCGCTGCAGCTGAAAGAGAAGCAGAAGGTCAAGTTCATTTATGGCGTGCTCGAAAAGCAGTTTGCCCGCTACTATGAGAATGCGGTCAGCAGCAAGGGCATCACCGGCGAGACCATGCTTCAGGAGCTGGAGCGCCGCCTGGACAACGTGGTGTTCCGCGCTGGCTTCGCCAGCAGCCGCCGCGAGGCTCGCCAGCTGGTCAATCACGGCCATTTCACCGTGAATGGCAAGCGGTGCAACATTCCTTCCGCGCAGGTTAAAGTGGGCGACGTGGTTGCGGTGAGCGAAAAGTCCCGCCAGAGCGTCAAGTTCAAGAGCCTGCTCGAGGAGTTTGGCAAGAAGACCATGCCCAAGTGGATTGACCGCGCGCCCGACGCCTTTGAGGCGAAGATCGCCGCTCTGCCGCTGCGCGAGGATATCGATTATGAGGTGTCCGAGAACCTGATCGTCGAGCTTTACTCCCGCTGATGAGAGCCTTAATGTTTATGGAAAATCAACGGGTCTCCGCGTGAAAGAGGAGGGATTGCTGAATGATCGAAATCGAAAAACCCAGAATCGAACGCTTGGAGAAGGGCGACGCGCGCTACGGAAAGTTCGTTGTGGAACCGCTGGAGCGCGGCTTCGGACAGACTCTGGGCAACTCGCTTCGCCGCGTGCTTCTGAATTCACTGCCCGGCGTGGCGGTTACCAATGTTCGCATCGAGGGTGTGCAGCATGAGTTCTCCACAGTGCCTGGCGTTAAGGAAGATGTCACCGAGATCATTCTGAATTTGAAGAATATTTCCGCCAAGCTGTATACCGATCAGGCCAAGGTGGTCAGCGTTGACGCCACCGGCCCCTGCGAGATTACGGCGGGCGACATCAAGTGTGACGACGAGGTCGAGATCGTCAATAAGAATCTGCACATTGCCACCCTGTCTGAGGGCGCGCGCCTGCAGATGCAGATGACGCTCGACAAGGGCCGCGGCTATGTGTCCGCGGATCGCAACAAGACGCCGGGGATGCCGATTGGCGTCATTCCGGTGGACTCGATCTTCACCCCGATTCGCAAGGTTAGCTATTCCGTCGAGGACACGCGCGTCGGTCAGGTGACTGACTACGACAAGCTGATCTTCGAGGTTTGGACGAACGGCAGCATCATGCCCGACGAGGCCACCGGCCTTGCCGCGCAGATCCTGACCGATCACCTGACGCTCTTCGTCAACCTGACTGAGAATGTGGTTCCGGGCATCGACTTCAACGAGCCGGAGGACGACAAGAAGGAAAAGGTCCTCGAGATGACGATCGAGGAGCTGGATCTCTCCGTCCGTGCCTATAACTGCCTCAAGCGCGCCGGCATCAACACCGTGGCTGAGCTGGTGCAGCGCAATCAGGAAGATATGATGAAGGTGCGCAATTTGGGCAAAAAGTCGTTGGAAGAAGTGGAGCAAAAACTCATTGCACTGGGTTTGGCGCTCCGTGCGAGTGACGAGTAAGCGCTTCAGCGCAGTGCGATAAAGTAAGGAGGAACGCGAAATGGCCAACCGCAAGTTGGGCAAGCCGACCGACCAGAGGAAAGCCCTGCTGCGCAACCAGGTGACCAATCTCATCTGGTACGGCAGGATCGAAACCACCCTGGCCCGCGCCAAGGAAGTCAGATCCATGGCCGAGCACATGATTACTCTGGCTGTCCGCGAGTGCGATAACACCATCGAAGTGACCAAGGAAACCAAAAACGACAAGCAGCAGATCGTCAACCTGACCGTGACGAACGACGCGCCCAGCAAGCTGCACGCCCGTCGTCAGATCATGAGCTATCTGTACAACATCCCCGCGACCAAGAAGGACGACGAGAGCAAGAGCGAGTTCAGGGAACGCACCAAGGACGTGAAGTATCCCGTCGTTGAGAAGCTGTTCCGTGAGATCGGCCCGAAGTACAAGGCCCGCAAGGCTGAGAAGGGCATCGGCGGCGGCTACACCCGCATCGTCAAGATGGGCCCCCGGCGCGGCGACGCGGCCGAGATGGTCATTCTTGAGCTGGTGTAATCCGGACGGATTTCATGAATAAGAGAGCCTTTTCGCGCGAAAGGGCTCTTTTTTGGTTTATTCCGGAATGGTGAAGCGAATCACAGGGAACAAAACACCCCGATGCCTGTGTCTAAGAATCATCAGGGAATTTTGATCCAAAGACGGAGGACGAAAGATGAAGAAGTATCTGACGATCGTGCTGGCGCTGATGATTGCTCTCTGCCCGGTGGCGGGCATTGCCTCGGAGACGAAAGATGACGATCAGGTCGGTTCCTGGCTTCCGCTCGATCCCGCGGACTACACAAAACCCGTTACCCCGCTGCCGCTGGGCCTTCAGGAGAGCGACCCGGTCGGGAAAAAATACTTCAACGACACCGTGTTCATCGGCGACTCGATCACCCTCAAACTGCAGCGCTATGTGACGGAAAAGCGCAACGCCGGCGAAGAGTGCCTTGGCCGGGCCAAGTTCCTCACCGCGGGCAGCCTGGGCAGCGGGAACGCGCTGTGGGAAGTGAACAGCGAATCGGTTCATCCTTCCTATCAGGGCGAAAAGATGCGCATCGAGAAGGCCGTCGAGCTGATGGATGCCCACAAGGTCTACATCATGCTGGGCATGAACGACGTGGCCTACTTCGGCATCGAGGAGTCCATTGTGAACATGAAAACGCTCGTCGGACTTATTCTCGAAAAGCAGCCCGGCGCGGAGATCTTCATCCAGTCCGCCACGCCGCGCATCTCAAAAGTGACCAGCAGGCCCACCAACCGCATGCTGTTCGACTACGACATCCTGCTGTATAATGCCTGCGTGGAAAACGGCTGGAACTTTGTGGATGTGGCCTACGTCATGCGCGATGAAAACGGTTATCTGTTTGACGCCTATTGCAGCGACCCGGAGGATATGGGCATGCACTTCACCGACGAGGGCTGCGAGGCGTGGATTGAATACCTGACGACGCATGGAAAGGAGAGATGAACGTGAAGAGAATTGCGGTTTTGCTTCTGGCCGTGGCGATGATTGCGCTGGCCGGATGCAGCGGCGGAACGGCCAAGACGGTGGATCTGAACGCAGTGAAGGATACCCTTGCGGCACAGTACGACCTGACTGACATGATGGCGCTCTCTGAGGACGACATTCTGGACGTATATGGCATCAAAGCGGAAGACGTGAAGCAGTTCGTGGCGCTGGTAGCCAGGACGAGCACATCGGCGGACGAAATCCTGTTCTTTGAGGCGGTGGACGCGGACGCTGCCGCGCGCGTCAAAGAAAAGGTGGACGCCCGCTACCAGGCTAAGCTCAACGAGGCGAAGGATTACATGCCGGACGAATACGAGAAAATCTCCGCCTGCAAGGTGGAGACGAGCGGCAACTGCGTTTCGCTGATCGTTTCAGCTGACGCGGAGGCCATGACGAAACTCTATCAGGACGCCTTCAAATGACAAATGAAACGATGGGCGGCCCGCCGGATGGCGAGCCGCCCATTATTTGAAAAAACGCTTGACCCTGACGCTGCGTCATGGTATATGATGACATCGCACGGGAGTGATGGACATGATGACGATCAACGAAGTGAGCCGCCTGACGGGTGTAAGCGTCCGCGCGCTGCAGTATTACGACCGGATCGGCCTGCTGTCGCCGGCAGCGCGCACGGAGGCCGGCTACCGGCTGTACGACGACGCGGCCCTGGAAGCGCTCCAGCAGATCCTGCTGTATCGCGAGCTGCAGTTTCCGCTGAAGGACATCCGGGCCATACTGCGCAGTCCGGACTACGACCGCAGCTGGGCCCTCGATCAGCAGATTGAGCTGCTCGAGCTGCGCAGGCGGCGCTTCGAAGAGCTGATTGCCCTGGCCCGGAGCCTGAAAACATTGGGGGTGAACGCTTTGGATTTTTCGGCGTTTGACGCAAAGAAGCTGAACGAATACGCCGCGCAGGCCAGGAAAGCCTGGGGGCACACGGAGGCTTATCGCGAGTTTGAGGAGCGGGGCGCCCGCACGCAGCAGGAGAATCAGCAGCTCGGCGTGCAGATGATGGCCATTTTCGCCCGGCTCGGGGCGCTGCGGCAGGGCGATCCGGCCTCACCGGAAGCGCAGGCGCTGGTGACGGAACTGAAGGAGTTCATCACACGCGGCTTTTACACCTGCACAGACGCCATCCTTGCCGGCCTGGGCGAGTGGTACGCAGGCGGCGGCGAGGTTACCCGCAACATCGACGCGGCCGGGGGAGAGGGAACGGCGGCGTTTGCCGCGGCGGCCATCCGGCATCACTGCGGAAAGGACACCGGAGAAGATTGAGAAGATCCGCGGGTCCTATGAAAGAGCGCGGGCTGGCGAAGCAAAAGCCCCTCCCCACAAACGGGGGAGGGGCTTTGTGATGCGCTGATCAGGCGTTTTCGTCGCCTTCCGGGGCGGCGTTCTTCGTTTCGCAATCGTCCGCGCTGTCTTCAGCGGGCGCTTCGGGCTGCCCGGCGGATTCCTCGGCGGACGGCTCGGGTTCGGCGTCCGGCCTGGCCTCGGGCCAGTCGATAAACACGTCCTTCTCAGGTTCCCTGGCAGGCGCTTCAACCGGATCGGCTTCTTCAGCCTTCTCCGGTTCCCTGGCAGGCGCGTTTTCCAGCTTGGCGCCGCACTTGCTGCAGAACTGCGCCTCGCGGCTGGCCGTGGTGCCGCACACGGGACAGCGGCAAATGTCGCGGATCTCATCGATCCTGGAGCGCAGCTTGTCGATTTCCTGGGCGGCGAGACTCACGCGGTCGCACAGGGCGTCGATGCTCTCATCCGGCTGAACGCCCCGCTGGCGGCAGCTGTAGTAGAGCTGGCCGATCTGGTGAAAGAGGGAATCGAACTCGGCCTGCTTCTGACTGATCTCGCGATTGATCTTTGCTGTTTCGGCCGTCTTCTGGGCGGACTGGGCAATGTTGTTGATTCGCTTGTTGAATTCATCGAAAAAGGCCATTTCATTCACTCCTTTGACACATCGTAAACCGGCCGCTTTTTCATATCATATGCCGGCTCCCTTGCCTTTATTCTGTGGTTATTATACCCATCGCATCGTTTTTTATCAAGGCTTTGAGATGAATTCATGCCGTTTTCTAGCATAATTCTAATCTTTTTGGCGCAAAATGGGGGAAAAGGGACGATTGGCTCCACAGGGAAAGGAATCCGGCCATGCTTACGCTGTTCATTCGGGCTATCATATTATATATCGCGCTGGTTGCGTTCACGCGGGCCATGGGCAAACGCCAGCTGGGGCAGTTCCAGCCCTATGAGTTCGTCATGACCATGCTCATCGCCAACCTGGTGTCTGTGCCCATGAGCGATGTCTCCACGCCGCTGCTGCACGGCATCCTGCCCGTCGCCGCGCTGTTTGTGGTGCATTCGCTCATCACGCTGACAAGCCTGCGCAGCGACGCCCTGCGCTCCTTCCTGTCCGGCAAGCCGTCGGTCATCGTCGAGCGCGGCGTGTGGCAGCAGGATGAGATGAAGCGCCTGTGTCTCACGCTCGCGGACGCGCTCGAGGGCATGCACGCCGTCGGCATCCTGGATCCCGCCGACGTGGAGACAGCCATCGTCGAGGCGAACGGCTCGATTTCCGCCTTTCCGCGCGCCGCCTTGCGCCCGGTGACGCCTGATGACCTGGACATGGAAACGTCTTACCAGGGCCCGCCGGTCATCCTCATCATGGACGGACGTCCCCAGCCCGGGAGCCTGCAGGCCGCCCGCCTCACCGGAGACTGGCTGGCCGGGGCGCTTGCGGCGCACTCGCTGACGGCGAAGGACGTGTTCATCTGCTCGCTGGACACGCAGGGCTTCATGACCATTCAGGACAGGCGCGGCGCGGTGGTGCGCTTTCAGGCGCTGCAGCCGGAGGAGGTGAACTGGTAAGTGAAGAAGCGCTTTGTCTCGATGCTCGTCGTGTTGACCCTCTCGCTGGCCATCTGCCTGGGCTCCTTCCTGGTCATGCGCCATGTCGCCGAGGAGATTGAGGCCATGCGCACGGAGGTGCTTCGCATGGCGGACGCGGGCGAGACAGAGCGCGCGGGCGAGCGCATCACGCAGATGGCCGAGATGTGGGAGCGGCACGAGCCGCTGCTGGAGGCCATCTCGCCCCATGAGACGCTGCACGCCGTGACCGAGCTCATCGTGGAGGCGGACGCCGACCTCGCCGCGTGGGACCGGGATGATTTCTACCGCGCCATGAACCTGCTGGGCGTCGCCATTGAGCACCTGTATCTGGAGGAAAGGCTGCGCCTCGAGAACATCTTTTGAGCCGCTCACCCGGCGGGCGGCACGGTGAACTCAATGCGCACTTCGCCCACGAGCCTGATCACGCCGCACCGCTCGGCCAGCGCCAGCGAGGCCTGCGCGTCATCCGGCCCGCGATCCTCTTCGCTGATCACGTCCCTCATCGTCTCGACATAGCAGCTGGCGACGGTGCCGTCCGGCAGCAGTACCAGCCGGTTGTCCTCGATGGCGTCCATGCAGTGGGCGCGTTGCGCCGCGCGGGCGACATCCACCAGTTTCTCTTCGTCGATTTCGCCGGCCTTCAGCCTGAGCAGCGCTTCCATATAGTCGTCGTATGCTTCATTTCCACGCCCGTCGGCCTCCCAGTCGCCGGATGATGCGGTGTTTGTTTCAGGCGTCTCTGTGGCGGTCAGGATGGGCGGCGTGGGTTCCGACGTGGCTTTGAGTACTGGCGGGATCGTGGTATCCGGGAAGGCGCCGTACATCCAATTGTTTATCCTGTGCCATGTTTCGCTGGAGACGACGTCCTGCACCCACTCGGGCGTCTCCAGGCCTGCCTGGGGCTGTGCGGTGGGAACGTACACAGCCATGGTCATGCTTACGGCCAGCGCCTCCATCCGGGAACCCACGGAAACCTCCGCGCTGAAGGATCGCGCCGTGGGGATATCGCGGCCGTCCACCTGCCCGCCCAGGGCGGTCAGGCCCTCCAGGCCGTTCAGCGTTTGCGGCAGGTCAGGAGAGCCGACGGCCGTGCCCTGCACGGAAAAGTCTTTGAATGCGAAGAGCGCCTGATCTTCCCGCTCCGAGACCACCTGCCAGAACAGCACAAGACGGCCGTCCTCGTTCACGGCGACGCCTGGCAGGAAGCGCAGGCCCGCAGCCTCGAAAGAGGGCGCGGCAGAGGGCAGCGGCACGCCGGTTTCGGTGGGATTGGCGGTGACGCCGCCTTCCGCCAGCGGATTCTCGTCGGAGCCGCGGCTGATTATCAGGCCGAAGATGTCGGCCCGGCTGAGGAAGACCAGCGCCGCGCAGGCTGCCAGCGCCAATGAAAGCACGGCCGCGGGCAGGCGCTGCGGCAGACGGCGGGCGGGGGCTCTGCGGTCGGTGAGTTTATGGATGCGGCGGATGCGCTCCGGGGTGAGTTGAACATCCCTCATCTCGAAGTCGATCCGTTCGCGGAACGACTGCTTATTCATCGAAATACCACTCCCTCAGCTCGCCTTCCAGCATATGCCGGGCGCGCCGCAGCCGCGTGGCCACCGTGGCGGCGGGTATGCCCAGTATGCCGGCGATTTCCCCGGTTCTCAGCTCCTGATAATACGCCAGCAGGATCACCTCGCGATACTTCGCGGGCAGCTTCATGACGGCCTGCATGACGGTGCCGTCCGGCAGCTCCGGCGGGCTCTGCTCGGCCAGGTAAAGCCCTTCTTCGCCCGCGTTGCGCCTGTGCCACGGGCTGCGCAGGTAGTTGCGGCAGGCGTTCACGGCGATGGCGGTGATCCAGGTCTTCTCGGAGCTGCGGCCCTCGAAGGAGGCGTATTTTTCATACACCTTGATGAAGGTGTCCTGAACGGCGTCCTCGGCCTGCGCCTTGTTTTTGAGAAGCAGGCAGCAAAGCCGGAGCAGGCTGGAGCCATACTCGGCGATGAGGCGATCCATATCCGGTTTTGCGGGACGTTCCGTGTCTGATGAAATCATATCTCTCGACTCCCTCAATCATTAGACACGCGGGGAAGCCTTTTTTATTCATTTTCGCAAAACAAAAGCGGGCTGACGAAAACGCCGGCCCGTTCGATGCGCCAGTGGTTATTCCGCCAGCTTGCGGGCGATCAGCCCCAGCCCGATTTCGTAATGCTCCCGGATGTCCAGCGGCAAGGCGCTTTCCACGTGCGTCTCCAGCGAGAGCGCGCCGTCGAAGCCGATGTCCCGCAGGGCCTGTGAGAACGCTGCCCAGTCTATCACGCCACGGTAGGGGGTCCAATGCAGGTCCCGCCGGCCGTCGTTGTCATGCACGTGCAGCGTGCGCAGGTACTCGCGTTCCAGCTCGCGCACGGCCTGAGCGGGTTCCACGCCGCACATGGTGCAGTGGCCGGTGTCCAGGCACACCCGCAGCGCCGGGCTGTCGATTGCCTTCACGAAGGCGAGGATCTCAGCGGGCCGGGCCAGCGGCAGATCAGGCATGGGCATGTTCTCCAGGCAGATGACGACGCCTTCGTCCCCAGCCACCCGCGCGAGGCGGCGGTAGAAATCGAAATTGATGTCGAAAAAGCGCTCGCGGCTGCCCTCCCCGCCAGTGCCGAAAGGCATGATGGGATGGATCACCATGTACGGACAGCCCAGCGCGCGCGTGCCGCGCAGCGACCGGACCATCTTTTCAAAGCGCTCGGCGCGTTCCTCCTCCGTGCCGTCATGCGGGGGATAGCGCCAGGGGCCGTGGGTCTGGCTGATTTCCAGCCCCGCGTCGCGAATGATGGCCGCCTCTTCGCGCAGCTTCCGGGTGAAGAGCGCGTCGTCCAGGCGGAACAGCGGCGTTTCCGTGTTCACGAAGAGCTGATAATCGACGCAGTCGTAGCCGTGCCGCCGCATGCGCCGATAGCTGCCGGCCAGATCGGCTTCGTCGCGGTAAGCGGAGGATTCAATGCCCGTTTTCATGGCGATTGCCGTTCCTTTCATTCGGTTTTCTCCGAAGCTTCGTTCATGCGGCGCACGATTTCCTCCCGGATGGCCTCGCGGTGCTTCTTCTGCCGGTTGATCCCCAGGGCGAACAGCGCCAGACCCAGAATGATCAGCACGATGCCGCCGCCAAGGCTGGCCTTCGCCGCCCTTTCGACGCTTTCGTTGTATTCTTCCAGCGACAGGCCGCGGGCGTTCAGGGTGTAGTGGAGGACGGTGTATTCGTTCAGCGAGCCGAGGAGTTTTTTCACGTATTCATCCAGGAAGCCGCTGAACTTGCTGCCCAGGCTGGACACGCGTGCGTACAGCGTGAAGGTGCAGTCGCCGATATCCTGGCTGCTGTCGTTCAGGTAGTCGGTCATCAGCTTGTTGAGCGCGCCGCTGTTGGGCACCTTCAGCGAAATGATGGCCCATTTTTCATCCTTAAGCTGGAAGGCGAGCGCGCATTCCGAGGAGGTGGTGCGCCCGTTCTCGGTGGTATAGCCGTACTGATCCATCAGGATGGCATCGTCTATGGCGAGGATCATGCCGCTCTTGATCTCATTGGCTGAGAGGCTGCTTGCGGGCACAGCTTCGGGTTTGGATCCCGAACCGGCGAGCATCGCGATGCCGGCGACGATGGCGACGACGGCAAAGATGAGCATCAGGACAGGGGAACCGGAGGACTTCGTTCTGACGGAGGTGTTCATGTGTCATGCTTCCTTTCTTTTCTCTTTTTGTAGCGCTACTCAGCGGGCACGAGCGGTGCGGCGCCGTCCCAGCGGTACAGTTTCACATGCGTATAGTGGCCTTCGTCGCACTTGCCGTCCTCGGAGACATAGAAGTATCCGTCGCCCAGCGCGCACAGGCCCGTGCTGCCCCAGGGGAAATCCCAGCTCCACACGCCGCTTTCGTGCGGTATGCCCTGTTCAAGCAACGCGATTAGTTCGCCCTCCCGGGCAGGCTCCACGCCGCGCAGGAGCGCCTTTACGGGCGCTTTTGAGCCGTCGACGACATACATGGGCCGGTTGGGGAACTGCGGCTTCCTGCCCCGGTAGACGGCCATCAGGAAACAGCCGGTGAAGGGATCGTATTCCAGGTTCTGCACGCCGTAGTTGGTGTTGCCGGTGAAGACGAAGAACCTCCTCTCCGGCGCGGCGGGACCGGAATGGTGCATGTCGTCCTGCCGGAGGGGCTTTTCCCAGCGCGCCCAGTCGGCGGTGTCGTAGCACAGCAGCACCTGGTGGTCGTTGTCCGTGCGTTCCGTGTCCGAGTACACGCCGTAAGCCACAAAGAGGCGCTTCCTGCTGTCCGCGCTGCCGGGAATGGGGCCGAAGGTGGTGCCGTCGATGCCGCTGCAGCCCAGCCGGTGGCGAACCGTCCTGCCGCCGTTGGTCACTTCGGCGGAAAAATCGTCCACCACATCCCTGAGGTACACCGCGGTCATCACGCCGTCCCGGCTGGCGTCCATGCCCGGGCGGTCGATTTTGTCCACGTCGAAGATGGCCATGTAAAAGGCGTCGGCAAGCTGCGCGTCGCTGCCCAGCATGTTGAGGATGCCGCGCCCGATGGCGTCGTTCTTGTATTCCAGCGAGCCGTACACCCGGCCGTCGCCGTCGTTGTAGGCGATGCAGCCCAGGTGCCCCAGCAGCCCCGTCACGGTGCCGACGAGGTTGCCCTGCATATCGGTTTTCACCAGCGCGGTGGTGAAGGAGTAATAGATGTATTCCCGCCTGGCGTCTACGGCGATGCCCTGGCAGTGTCCCGTTTTCCAGCAACCGGAGAAGATGTCGCGCGGCAGCGTGGCGCTGTTCATGGCAGGTCCCTCCCTGTGTGACCGGCGATGGCCGGATGTATCTTAAACTATCATAGCATATTTTTGCGCCGCTGTGAAGCGCGGCGAGAAAAAACAGCCCGCCTCCGCGAAGGAGACGGGCAGGCGGGGCACAACTCAGATTTCGGGAATCTCGACCTCGATCTCATGGCCCAGCTCGGCGGACTTGCAGATGTGGTCGATGATAGCCTGGTTGTAGAGGATTTCGCTCGTGGGAACCGGCGCGGGACGGTTGTACTTGATCGCGTCCAGGAAGGAGCGGATCTTGATGTCGAACAGGCCGGGGCCCTTGTGCGGGATCAACGGGATGACGGTTTCAACCTGTTTGCCGGCGACGTCGTGATACAGCGTCATGGGGCTGGTGAAGGTGCCGTTCCAGCAGTCGGTGGACGGAATGCGCAGCGCGCCTTCCTTGCCGAAGATGATGGTGTCGCCGGGGGTGTCGGCATGCATGGCCCAGGAGATGCGGAAGTCCAGAATGATGCCGCCCTCGAGGCGCACGAACGCGGCCGCGAAGTCGTCCACGGAGAAGCGCTTGGCGTTCTCTTCAGCGGTGTGGAACTTGTCCGGCGTGGCGTACTTCGGGTTCTTGCCGAAGAAGTCGCTCTTGTAGCCGGTCACGGTGAGGGGCTTCGGATAGCCGATGGCGTTCAGCACCACGTCCAGAGAATAGCAGCCGATGTCGCCCAGCGCGCCGATGCCGCCGGTGGACTTTTCAATGAAGGTGCTGTTCGGGATGCCGCGGCGGCGGCCGCCGCCGGTCTGGATGTAGTAGATATCGCCCAGCACGCCGCTCTGCACGACCTTCTTGATCATCTGCATGTTTTCATCGCCGCGGGGCTGGAAACCGATGGAGAGCACCTTGCCGCTCTTCTTCTCGGCGCGCATCATTTCAACGGCTTCTTCGGTGGTGACGGAGAAGGGCTTCTCCAGCAGCACGTTGATGCCGTGCTCCAGCGCGTACACGGTGGGCGCGCAGTGGGCGGTGTTGTAGGTACACACGGAAACCGCGTCCAGCTCTTCGTTGTCGATCATTTCCTTGTGGCTGGGATAGAAGCGCACGCCTTCCACGCCGAACTTCTTCATGAAGGCTTCGGCCTTGCCGGGAATCAGGTCAGCCGCGGCGACGATTTCGACGTCGGGCATGTTTTTATAGCTCAGGACATGGGATTCAGCGATCCAACCGGTACCGATGATGCCGACCTTGAGCTTTTTGGACGTGTCGACGGCCTCTTCCTCGACGGCCTGGGTAAATTGGCTCAGGACTGCATCAGCATTATTCTTGCCCATGAGTAATACCTCCCATTCGCACAGATTGAGTATGTTTTACCAATCCGATTATAACATAACGCCCTGCCGATGTGAAGCCCCATTTTTTCCGAAACGCGCCCGGTTTTTCCGGCGCGCGATGTAAAACGCCCCGCCGTGAAGGCGGGGCGTCAGGAATGCGGCGTGTGTTATCAGTTGAACATGGTCATCAGATCCTGGACGCCGGGGGCGCTCATGAGGATCATCAGGCCGTTGGACAGGGCGCCCATGTACTCCTGAGCCAGGGCGTTCATGGTGTCCTCATCCGCCTCGGTGATGTTGATGCGGTTGTTCGGCATGTCGAAGTCGACGGTGCTGGCGCTGTTCAGGCTCGCCAGCGTGTCGCAGCCGAAGGTGATCTCCGTGCCGTCCTGGTTGAAGTAAAGCACCAGCTTGCCGGGGCAGGTGATGCCGGATTCGTCGGTGGTCATGCTGCCGGTGTAGTTTACGCCAAAGGCCATCAGCGAGTTGTAGGTGTTCTCACCGTAGGTGTAGCTGCTCTCGGTCTCGGCATACAGCGTGAGGCTGGCGCCGTCGGAGAAGTCGCCCTCGAGGGAGAACAGGATGTTCTGGGTAGTGTCATCTTCGCCCTGCACGCCGGTGACGACGAAGCTGAACTTGGGCGTGCCGTCGGTGGGAATGGTGGTCTCCATGGACAGGTTGACGACCTCGCCTTCCACGTCGGCGTCGACGGAGAAGGAAGCGTAGACGTCGCTCTCGCCGACCATCACGATGGTGCGGGTGGGCACGGTCACGGTCTCGTCATACTCGGTCGCGATCAGGTTCAGGTCGAGCACGAAGCTGGTCTCGCCGACGAGATACAGGCTGCCGGCGATCTTGGCGTCGACGCCTTCCAGCTGGGCCACCAGGGCGTCCGCGTCAAAGGCGGAGATATCCATGCTCTCCTCGCCGCTCAGGGCAAGCAGGGCATCCACATAATTCTGAACCGCGGCCAGCAGCTCGGGATCGTTCTTCACGGCGTTGTACAGGTCGGCGCCGATGGCGGCGATCTCCTGGACGGTGAGCTCATAGTCGTACTGCACGGCGGGCAGCTCGCTGTCGCGCACGGTGACGGTGGTCTCGCCCTTGTTGCCGTTGGTGACGACGTTGGCCAGCCAGGCGTTGAGCTTCTCAGAAACCGCAGCGGCCATCACGTCGCCCTTTTCGGAAGCGACGTTCATGAGGTTCATGTAGGCGTTGAACACGTTCATGAGCTTCGCCATCTGCTCGTCGCTGAGCATCTCGCCGAACTGAGCGCGCACCTGCTCCACCATGTCGCCCATGGGAACGAGCACGGCGTCGGTCACGCCTTCGAGGGCGGCGACCAGGTTCATGGTGCCCATGTCGAAGGTGAAACCGCCCTTGATGGCCTTGTCGGAACCGGCCAGAACGGTCAGCGTGCCGGCCAGGGAGCCGGTCTCCATGTCGGCGGTCACATCAAAGCGAGTCGTGGCGTCAACGTTGAGGTTGACATCTTCGCCGATGCTCAGGGAGAAATTGCTCAGAGCCAGGGTAACGCTGGGGGCTTCTTCGGCCATCGCGCCGATGGGTGCGCACAGCACCAGCAGGGCGACAATCAGCGCGAGGAGACGGGACACGTTGTTTTTCATGGGGTAATCCTCCTCTGCATTATATGATGTAAGGACGGGCCGGAACCCGGCCTTCAACGACATCCTTATCATACACGATTCAGACGTTAATTTCAATGAAATCGTTGCAAATTATACGTATTTTTGACTGAAAACATCATTTTGCGGTTTGAGGATGCAGCCCTGCGCGGCGAACCAGTTGACGGCGGGCCGCATATATTGTAAAATAGGGTATAACGAAAGGAAAGGGCCATGAAAAGCAGTATTGGGGAAAACCATCACAGCAATATGAACAGGAAGCGCGGGGCGGCGATTCTGGCTGTCGTCCTGTGCCTTTTTGTCGTGTCTGCGATGTCCGCCATGGCGGACAGTCCCGTCTGCGGCCTTGAGGAACACGCGCACACCGAGGCCTGTTATGAGTTGCGCCTCACGTGCGGGCAGGAGGCGGGGGAAGCGCACGAGCATACCGACGCGTGCCGGACATCCGTTCTGGTCTGTGGAAAAGAAGAACACACGCACGATTCATCCTGTTTTCCCACCCCGACGGATGAACCCGCGCCGACAGATACGCCCGCGCCGACGGACACGCCCGCGCCGACGGATACGCCCGCGCCGACAGATACGCCCGCGCCGACAGATGAACCCGCGCCGACAGATGAACCCGCGCCGACAGATACGCCCGCGCCGACAGACACGCCCGCGCCG
>LVAP01000092.1 GCA_001603025.1 Clostridiales bacterium Firm_10
TTTCAGCCGAGCCTTCTGCCCGGATCAGGACCCCCTCGAAATACCCGCCATAAAACCACCCGAGGCGCCCCGCTCCGGTCAGCACGGTCACCTCGTGCCCCTTTCGGGCCAGGTCGCGCAGCATGGTGTGCAGCATCCACTCAGCACCGGCGTTGTGGGTCGGCGGATAGCCGTGCACGTGGGCGAGGATCTTCATGGGTTCACCTTCCCGGCCCCTGACGGCCACGCCGGGCGCGTCAGGCGGCTCGTGGGCGTCAGGGGTAGACCGGGCCACGCATCGGGGCGAAGAGCCGGACATGGATGGCCAGGGGGATGGAGGGGCTGGTACCATCGGTGAAGGCCACCGTGGCCACCACCTTGACGTAGCGCTTCCGCTTCGGAGGCTGGAAGGCGATCTGCCCCACGGTCTTGTCCACCCCGAGGACGATCTGGGCCCCGCTCACGTCCTCCCAGTTGGTGTCGTCGTCGGACTCCTGGAGCTTGACGGTGATGGACTTGGCGTCCGGGGCGCCGCCGACTTCGCCGATGGAGACCTCGACGATCCCCTCGTGGTAGCGGACCCGATCCTCCTGGTCCAGGGAGGCGGTCTCGTGGACTCCGGCCTCGGCCGCCTTGTTGAGGCCGTAGACCAGCAAGCTGTTCTCCAGCAGGTAGAATCCGTGCACGGTGGTTCTCCTCTCAAGTAGTCCGGGGGCCCGGCTACCCGGGCCCCCGGAGGAAGGCCGATCAGGCGGTGTAGACGTTGTCCGACTTGACGAACTTCTTGAGCTGCCGGACGCGGGTGTCGATCTTCGCGATCAGGCGCAGGACGGTCTGGTCGCGGGAGTAGGCGGCCACAACGGTGCCGGCGGAGTTCTTGTAGGCGGCCTCTCGGCTGGCGTCGAACTCCAACGACCCCTGACGGCCCATCCAGCCTTCAGACCAGTCGGCGAAGGCCACGGTGGTCTTGCCGTGCTGGTCGGTGCCGTTGGCCAGCTTGCTGGTCACACCGAAGGGCCATCCCAGCAGGCGCCCGCGGTCCATCTCCTCGCGGAAGACGTAGACGTCTCCCACCTTCAGGTTGTAGGCGTCTTCCCAGATGCTGGAGTTGAAGAGCCAGGCGATCCTGGACAGGTTGGCCAGGCCTTCGTCGTCCTCGCGCTGGCCGGTCAGGCCAAAGTTGAGGTCCACGTCGTTGTCCAGCAGGGCCTTCAGGAACTTGGTGAACGTGTCCCCGTCCACGGCCGCGTTGATGGCCAGGTCGGTCACGCCCGGGTCTCGCAGCAGGCCGAGGGGCTTGTTGGCGCTTCCGGGCCCGACCAGACCCTGGGTGTCGATTTCCTGCGCCATGGCCCGTCGGGCATCCCGCTCGACGATCTGATCGGCCTGCACGGACGCCACCCGCAGCAGGTCATTCGAGATCGCGACGATGGCCACGGCCTTCTTGGCCGACAGCTTCACGTCCCCGAAGCTGGGGTCATCGCTGGCGGGCACGTCTTCGTTCTCGCCGGCCCAGGTCACGGAGGTGCCATCCTCCTGGCGGGGCACGGTGAGGTTCCCGTCCGGCATCGGCACCTCGGTCACGCCCAGACGCAGCAGCATCGAAACCGGGCGGATCAGACCGATGAAGTCATCGGACATGGTCGGCCCGAAGAGGTATCCTCCCTCGGAGGGCTTCTCTGCGGACAGGGCGCGCTCCAGTTCGCCGGCCCAGACCTTGGCGGCCAGGGGGTCCTTGTAGACGTCCGCCAGCACCCGCAGGGGGGCGTCGTCGGCCGACCACCGGTTCAGTTCGGCGCACATGGTGGCCCGCAGCATCCTGGCGATCATGTGGCCCTTCCCATAGGCCTTCTCCCGCCGGTCCAGTTCCCGCGCTTCGCTGGGATTGAGCCCCTCGCTGCCCCGCATGAGCTGGGCGCGCCGCTCGGGCCACGGGTCGGTCAGGCCCCAGCGCTTCGCGTTGGGGTCCTCGGTGGCCGTGGTGGTGCCATCCTGGGATTTCTTGGCCTCGAGGGCCCTCTTCTTGAGTTCTTCGAGCTCGGCCTTGGTCATCGGCACGGCTATCTCCCTTCTCCCGGTCCCGCCCGGGATCGCGTGGTCGTCCGCCCCACAGGCGGGAAACAGAAGCGGCCCGGGGAGGCCGGGCCGCTTGGAAATGGTTCTGCCGACGTGCTATTCGTCGGCGGGCTCAAGGGCGGCCAGGACCGCCTCCGGGTCGTTGGCGATGAGGGTTTCCAGTTCGCGCTGAACCTGCTCCGCCTCGGCCGCCGCCGCCAGTTCCTCCTGGACGATGGCCCGCACCGTGTCGGCCAGGCTGTCTTGCAGGGCGCTCACCGACTTCTGCAGTTCCTCCAGGCTGTGCACCTCGTTTGTCACCTGCGCTGCCTCCTTCTGGGGGGTCGGGGGCTCCCAGCCCGGCCAGGACCCGGCCCCGGTGCGCTCGCTGCGCGCGAGCTCGAGCTCTCCGAGGGAACGGAGAGCGAAGTCACGATCCACAGTGTCGCTCAGCACGGCCGCGATCAGGGCGTCCCGATTCGCCGGCACCAGCACCTGGCTGGTCTCCACCCATTCCACCTGGGTGTAGACCCGGCGAGCGCTGCCGTCCAGGAATGCCTGCCGGGCGAAGTCCGGCAACGTGGTCAGATCCGGCTTCTCGGTCCACTTGTCGATCCACGCCTGTGCCAGCGCGCCGATCGAGAAGGCGCGGACCACTCCGGCCTCGACCAGGTCCCAGACCATTCGGGCCGTGGGGTTGGCGTCCACGGCATACTCGAATTCCGCCTCCAGCCCCTGGGATGTGATCTTGGCGTCCACCGCCTTGCCGATGGCCACTTCCGGGCCGCCGTAGCTCTTGTGTCCCCAGAGCAGGACCGGGTTGTCCAGGTAGGTCTGGATCGACGCCGCGAAGGCGCTGGGCAGGATGATCTCGCCGTACCGGTCGATGGCCCCTGTCGAGACGATGGATCGCACCCGGTGCGCAGGCTTGTCGATCCCCCGGATCAGCGCCAGGCGCTGGAGTGGGTCAGGCATCCTGTTCTCCCTCCTCTGGTCTCTCCTGGGCCTGGGGGCCTTCCTCGACGGTGTTCAAAGGCGTGAGGTAGACCTCGCCATGCTCGGGATCGGGATCGAAGTCGTTGGCCACCCGCCACTCGTTGCGGGTCAGGGCACCCAGCTTGAAGCCCTCGCTGGCCTGCTCAAGCGAGAACTGTTGGGTCTTGCGGACGGGGTCCTCCGCCTCGAAGATCAGGTCTGGATCGTCGTAGAGGGGCAGCAGGTAGGCCGCCCAGCATTCCGCCTGGTATGCGACCCGGGGCCGCAGGTTGCGGGCCTGGTGCACGTATTCCGAGCCCTCGATGGTGCTCCGATTGCTGTTGTCGACGTTGCCGTACTGCTCCGGGGGGATCCGGTAGACGGACTGCATGATGGTGTCCCGGTGGTGGTTGAGCGTGCCCAGGAAATCGGCTTCCCTGTGGGTCGCGCTCAGGTCGTAGTAGGCGCTCCGGACGTTGGCCCCGCCTTCAGCCGTCATGCCGATGAAGTGCGTCTTGAAGGCGTTCATCACGCCCTGGTAGTTGGAGTTCCACTTCTCCTGGATGCGCCGCTCCGTGTCCTCGTCCATCCCAGGGATGGCGACGATCGCCCCGGGACGGCCCCCGTTGCGCCAGAACGCCGAGTTCCACTTCGTGGCGTACTCCCACTGGCTGACTTCGTCGTCCAGCACCTGGCCTGGTCCCAGGCCGCGGCCGTAGGGCTGCAGCGGGTGCGGACGGGCCAGCCAGATCACCTCGCCGGCAGGGATGTCCTGGACCTGGCCGCCCAGGACCAGTTTCCAGGTCGGGTTGGCCACCGTCGGCATGTCCAGGACCCAGTGCGGCGGGATGGGCCACAGGCCTCGAGGCCGCAGGTCCCCTCTGCGTCTGGTCTCCGGGTCCACCGGCTCCCGCTCCACCAGGATCGGGCATTCCCCGACCAGGTCCAGATAGACGTTCAACAGGTAGCGGAACGTCCACCCGATGTGGGCGTCGTTCGGGTGGCGCCAGAGTTCCAGGAACGGATGCTCCAGCACTTCCACCCGCGGGGCTCGGCCGTGGGGGCCGACGGGCCCGGGCAATTTCCGATACAGGTGCCAGGGCACCGAGGCCATGTCCTGGGCGATGATGTCCGGGCCGGCGTAGAGCCACGGGTTCCGCCCGAACTCCTCCAGCAAGAGGCGGGCCGACCGCCGGGGCGCAGACGTGCTTCGCCCCCCGACGG
>LVAP01000093.1 GCA_001603025.1 Clostridiales bacterium Firm_10
GTCCGGCGGCGAGCGCTATGTCGGTTTCTACGACGAGACCGCAGAAAAACTCATGAACCGCCGCGTGATGGAGGGCCGCATGCCCGAGACGGCGGGAGAACTGGCCGTGAATCAGGACGTGCTGGAATTCCTGCGCACCGACGCGAAGGTGGGCGACGAGATCAGCCTCGAGCTCACGCCCATCGACGGCGTTTCCGAGACGCGGCGCTTCACCCTGGTGGGCGTTCTGATGGATCAGTCGCTGGACACGTATATAAGGCGATATGGCGGCGGGCTGGTCATGGCGATGCCCGTGCTGCTGACCTGCGCGGAGGAACCCGCCTTCGCCACAGGCCGCGCGGCGGTTCACCGGGTGATGACGCTGGCGAAAGGCGCGACGCGCGCCCAGACGATGAAGGATACTTGGGAAAAATACGATAACCGCCTGTACACCGTTTACACGGACGGTCACCTGTCAGACTATTACGACGTGCTCAACGAGCTGATCGATCTGATCGACGCTACGATGCTGGTGGTGATCCTGCTGGGCCTGTCGCTGGCGCTGTGCGCGGGCGTGGGCGTGGCGCAGGCCATGGAGGGGCAGCTTACCAGACGCGTGGAGGAAATCGGCATGCTGCGGGCCGTGGGGGCCACCCGGCGTCAGATCCGGCGCGTCTTTGGGCGGCAGACCTGGCTTCTCGCCCTCATTCTCGCGCCGTTCTCTCTGGCCGCGGGCTGCGCCTTCGCCTGGGGCCTGTCGCTGCTGCTGCCGGAAACCATCCTGTTCAGGCCGACCTGGGCCGTGCTGGCGCCCATGCTGGTTCTTTCCGTTGCCTGCATTTTCCTGAGCTCCAGCCTGCCCCTCAGGCGCGCCTCGCGCATCATGCCCATGAGCGTCATCCGCGACACGCGGCTTTTGCGCAGGGCGAAGCGCGTGAAGAGCCAGATGAGCTTCAAGCCCGCCTGGCTGCTGGCGAAGCGGCAGACGCGGCTGTATCCCACGCGGCAAATCGGCGCGGCGCTCATGGCGGCGCTGACGCTGTTCTGCGCGGGCATCGGCGTGCTGGGCATGGCGAGTCTCATGAAGGGGACCGGCACAGAGTACGATTATTCAATCTACAATCAGAGCTTCGATTGGATCAATCCGCAGTTCTCCGACTGGGACGCCCCGGGCCGCTTTCTCACCGAGGGCGATTTGGCCCAGCTGCGCTCGCTGCCGCGCGTGCGGGCCGTGAGCACCCAGCGGCATATGACTGTGACGCTGCTGGCGGACGAGGCCGCAGACTACCTCTCCTATACCAATCCTTATCTGGCCGGGGAGGATGTATCCGTACGCGCCGGCTGGTATGAGGGACAGGATGATGGTATAACGCGCCGGCGGGCCGATTTGGCGCGGGCATATCTGAACACGGATAAGGTGCTGGCGGAATACCCGCTCAGTGTCGCCGCGCTGGCGCCGGAAGCAGTCGATCTCCTGCGGGAACGGGTGGTCGATGGCCATGTGGATGTGGACGCGCTGGACGCGGGCCGCGAGGTGCTGGTGTACGCGCCCACGATCATCCGCACCGAGGACGGCAAGGGCGGTATGAGAGAGGGCACGGATTATGAAACGCGGCGGCTGGCGCCGGGCGAAAAAGTGACCCGACGCTGGGAAAACGATTTCTTCCATGCGGGTGACGCGCTGGATTTCGTGCAGCTGGTCGGCGAGGGCGCGTTGGAAGAGATGCTCGAGATGAGCGTTAACGACGGCGGTGACGAGGACTACGCGGCCTGGCTGGAGCGCTGCGAGCGCCGCGACGTCCATGTGACCGTGGGCGCGGTGCTGAACGCGGGCAAGGGGTACAATGAGCTGCTGTCCTTCTACGGCAACAGCTGCCTTGTCACCACCGAGAAGGGCATGAGGGCGCTGGGCCTGCGCCCCAGGCAGTATTATAAGATCGAAATATACCTGGACGGCGACGTGGACGATGAGACCGGCGAATACCTGAGCGCCCGCGTGCACGCCATCGCCGCCCGCGCCGAGGACGCCTACGTGTACGACGGCGTGGCCTTCGCCCGCGCGCGGCGCAGGGAGATGGCGCAGACCATGCTGGCCTTCGTGGCCATGACGCTGATGTTCTTCGGCGTGACGGTGGGCATGGTGAGCGGCAACGCCTCACGCCGCATACGCGCCGACCAGCGCATGATCGGCACGCTGCGGGCCGTGGGCGCTGATCGACGGGTACTCATGAAGTGCTATGGCGCGCAGATCGGCGCGGGGTTAATCGCCGGGCTTGCGGCGGCGCTCATCATCGTGACGCTCCTCATGACGCTGGTGATGTACGACGTGCCCGCAGGCACCATGGCCCTCGCCCTGGGCACGATGATCGTCCTGGCCGCGCTGTGCCTCATCTGCTGCTTCCTGGCCCTGCGCCTGAGCCTGCGGGAGACATTGAACAAGAGCATTGTGGAAAACATCAGAGAGCTGTGATAAATGGCTGGAGGCATGAATATGAAACGTCTTATCATCGCCTTGCTTGCGGCGCTCCTTCTCCCCGCGTGCGCCCTGGCGGAGGACTTCACGCTGGAGGAGAAGAAAATACTGCAGGGGATGGACCGGTCCTGGCAGCAGGGCTACGAACCCACGGTGGAAAACGGGCGGGTGAACATCCTGCTGCCGCTGACGTCTGAGAAGGCCGGGGGTAAAATTACCGCGATGCTGGCCCTGCGGGACGCGGAGACCTCGCCGTTCGCCACGGAGGATCTGACCGCGGAGTGCTGGAAGAACGAGGGACTGTATGCCCTGCGGCTGCGCCTGCCGCTGGTGGGCGGGCGGCACAGCGGCGATTATGAGGCCGTGGTGGCGGTGTCGGGCAAGGATTCGGAGGGCAACGCGCTGGGCGCCGAATATCCGGTGGTGATCCGCATCCGCGACGGGCAGAAGGACCCCATCCGCCCCGGACTCAGCGCGGTGGCGGCGGCGCTGCGCGTGGGGGAAACGGCCACGGTCGGGGCGGTGCTGACCAACACCAGCCGCTATGCCGAAATGCGCGATATCGAGCTGACCCTGTCCGACGCCGCGGGCGACATATTGCCCGCGGGCTCCGACCGGCTGTCCCTGGGGTCGCTGATGCCGGGAGAATCGGTGCGGATCGACTATCCCGTGACCGTGAAGCCGGACGCGGCGGCGGCGCTGCACGCGCTGGCCTTCAGCCTGGGCTACACGGCCCTGGACGAGCCGCAGCGCTGGACGGAAACCTTCACCCTGCCCGTGACGCAGGAGATGCGGCTGGAGCAGGGCGGCCTGCAGTCGCCGGGCAGCGTGGTCCAGGGCGACGCGGCGGCTTTCACCCTGCCGCTGATGAACATGGGCCGCGGAGAGCTCCGGAACGTGGTGGCCACCCTCAGCCTGCCGGGCGTGGTGGAACGGCAGAGCGTGCTGGTGGGGACCATCGCGCCCGGCGAGACGAAGCAGGCCCGGCTCAGCGTGACGCCGGGCGGAGGCGCGCTGGGCGAAGTGAGCGGCGAACTGGCCGTGAGCGCGGAGGATGAATGGGGCAACGACACCGCCTTTGCCCTGCCTGTGACGCTGACCGTGGAAAAGGCGCCGGAGGAGAAGCCCGTCGAGACCACCGCGGATCTGGTGAAGGCCATGGCGCCGGGCTACGTGTGGCCGCTGGCCGGAGCGTGTCTGCTGTTGGCGATCGCCCTGATCGTTCAGGGCGCGGTCCTGCGGGGGAAGATACACAGGCTGGAGGAGGAAAAGCTGTAGCGCGGCGCTGTGGATTGACGATGAATAAGGCAGGTGCTATAATGGACACGATATAGGCGAAGCGGCGCGTTTGAAAGGGAGGTCTGAACATGGAACACAGGATTGCGGTGATCGGCATTATCGTGGAGAATTACGACTCGGTGGAAAAGCTGAACGGCCTGCTGCACGACTACGCGGAGTACATCGTGGGCCGCATGGGCATTCCCTACAAGGCCCGGCACGTGAACATTATCAGCGTGGCGGTGGACGCCCCCCAGGATGTCATCAGCGCCATGGCAGGCAAAATCGGCATGCTGGAGGGCATCAGCGCCAAGGCGGCGTACTCCGGCAAGGTTTTCGAGGAATGAAATAACAAAAAAGCGGGTGGCCCCGCTTTTTTTATGCAATTGGGCTGTTTTGTCCGTTTTCTTTTCAGGCGGCGTCTGCCATACTGGTTTCCGACGCGCAGGGGTTGCTCCACGCCGGTGAAGGCGGAAACATGTTAACGATTGTGTTTCAATTTCGGATAGACCCTTGCACTGACCTGGAATATCGTATATAATCAATATAAAATAGGTGAAGAATGAGTTCGGGCCGCTGGAATCCGGCGGCCTCAGGTTGTGCGGAGAAGGAGGTGCGCTTGCTTTGAAGCTCCAGATGGCGGTCGTCCAGGAGACGCGGCGCATTGCCGTCGGCACGGCCATCCTGTGCGCAGTCATGCTGCTGGTGTTTCTGCTCATCGGCCGGATGACGTGGCAGGTGGCGCTGGGCGCGCTGGTCGGTTATGCCGCGGCCGTGGGCAACTTCTTCGTGATGGCACTGGACGTGCAGCGTCTGATGGACGGCATTGATCCGAACGAAGACGGAGCGGTCAAGCGGGCCAAGGCGACAATGCGCCTCTCCTACAACCGGCGCATGATCGTGATGGTGCTCCTGCTCGGCGCGGCCATTTATTTTCTGCAGGCCAGCTGGATCACCACGCTCCTGCCGCTCACCTTCCCGCGCATCGTCATCAAGACATGGCAGTTCATACAAAATCGGAAGTCCAAAGGAAGTGAAGCCTGATGGAGGTCAACGGCGCCAGAATAGTTTATCAGAACGACTGGTTTCTGCTGTCCGGCTCGGTGGTGACCACGTGGATCGTCATGGCGGTCATCACGCTTCTGTGCATATTTCTCACGCGGAATCTGAAGGTGCATGCCACCAGCAGGCGGCAGATCATTGCCGAATTCCTGGTGAAGTCGGCCAATAACCTGGTGAGAGCCAACATGGGCGAGCGGTTCAGCAGCTACGCGCCGCTGGCCGCCTCGGTGCTGGCCATCAGCGTGTGTTGCAGCCTGTCAAGCCTTTTGGGCGCGTTTCCTCCCACCGGCGATCTCTCCACGACACTGGGCTGGGCACTGGTGATTTTCACGCTCATCACATACTGGAAGATCAAATCCGGCGGCATCGGGAAATACCTGAAGGGATACCTGGATCCCATTCCTGTGATGCTGCCCATCAACATCATCGGCGAGGTGATGACGCCCGTTTCGATGGCCTTCCGTCATTATGGCAACATTGCTTCCGGCATGATTATTTCCATGCTGGTATACTCGGCGCTGGCGGGCCTCTCCGCCACGGTGCTGGGCGCGATACCCGGCGTGGCCGGGAAGATACTCAGCGGCGTGCCGATCTTTCAGGTGGGTATTCCGGCCATCCTGTCGATCTACTTCGATCTGTTTTCCAGTGGCATTCAGGCGTTCATCTTCTGCACGCTGATGATGGTCAACATCAAACTGGCGGCGGAGGGTTGACATAACAACATACGATTATTCTATTGGGAGGGTATTATCATGGAAGAACTGAGTAGAGCTATCGTCCTGGCGGGTTCCGCAATCGGCGCGGGCATCGCGATGATCGCAGGCCTTGGCCCTGGTATCGGCGAAGGCTATGCCGTCGGCAAGGCGCTCGAGGCCATCGGCCGTCAGCCCGAAGCCAAGAGCGACGTCACCTCCACGATGATCCTGGGCGTCGCGCTGGCCGAAACCACCGGTATTTACAGCTTCATCATCGCGCTGCTGCTGGTTCTTGTCAATCCGCTGATCGGCAGGCTCTGAGCATCGCAAACGGAGGAATAAGGACATGAATGGGGTGCAGGAGTTTTTCTCAATTGTCCCCTGGACGATTATCTTTCAATACTGCAACCTGCTGATCCTCTGCCTGCTCGTGAAGAAGTTCCTCTTCAAGCCCGTCATGAATGTGCTCAACCAGCGCCAGGCGGAGATCGACGGCATCTATGACGCCGCCAACAAGGATCGCGCCCTCGCGGCCGAGCTGAAGCAGGATTACGACCGGCACATGTCCGGCGCGCGCGAGGAGGCCGACCAGCTGATGCGCTCCGCTCTCGAGTCCGCAAATCGTCGCGGCGACGCCATTCTCGGCGACGCGCAGGCGCAGGCCGCGAATATGATCCGCCGCGCGGAGAGCGAGATCGAACAGGAACGCGTGAAGGCGTTCTCCGAGGTGAAAAAGCAGCTGTCCGGCATGGCGGTGGATATCGCCGAGCAGATGGTCAGCCGCGAAATCAACGCGGAGGACCAGGACAGGCTGGTGGATGAATTTATCCGAAACGCGGGTGACAAGGCATGACGGAGCTGGCCAGAGAATACGGCGAGGGGCTTTTTGACCTGGCGAAGGAAGAAAAGCTGCTTGATCCGATTCACGAGGAGCTGGACGCGCTGCGCGGGATCCTGCGCGGCGAGCCGCGCTATGTCCGTTTGCTGCAGTCGCACGCGCTCACAAAGGCGGAGCGGCTGGGCATACTGGATGAATCCCTCCGCGGACGGGTTCACACCTATGTGCTGAACTTCATGAAGCTGCTGCTGGAGCGCGGCGCGCTCAATGAGTTTCCGGACTGCGCGCGTTATTTCCACCAGCGCTGGCTGGAGGAGAAGGGTGTCGTCGAGGCGCACGTCACCACGGCTTCCCCGCTGACGGACGCGCAGAGGGCAGCGCTCTCGCGCCGGCTGCGCGAAATCTCCGGCAAGGAGATCGAGCTGCTGGTGTCCGTGGATCCCGCCGTCATGGGCGGCCTGCGGGTGGACATGGAAGGGCATCGCTATGACAATACCATCCGCCACAGGCTTGACCTCATGCGCCGCCATCTCTCGGAGGACGCGTGAGCCGGAGCACCGCCGGCGTTAACCAGAATGAAAGAAGGCTGACAGGATGCAATTGAGGCCCGAGGAAATATCGAAAATCATCAAGGACCAGATCAGGCATTACGAGCAGAAAATCGACCAGAGCGAAACCGGCACGGTGCTCATGATCGGCGACGGCATCGCGCGCGTTTCCGGCCTGGAGAAGTGTATGGCCAATGAGCTCGTCCGCTTCGGCAACGGCGCTTACGGCATGGCGCTGAACCTGGAGGAGAACTCCGTGGCCGTCGTCATGCTGGGCAGCGACGCGGGCATCGAGGAAGGCGACACCGTGGAGCGCACGGGCCGCGTGGTTTCCGTCCCTGTGGGCGAGAAGCTGATCGGCCGCGTGGTGGACGCGCTGGGCCAACCGGTCGACGGCAAGGGCCCGATCGAGGCCGAAGACCACTGGGCCATCGAACGCCAGGCGCCCGGCATCATCGTGAGAAAGAGCGTGTCCGTGCCGCTGCAGACGGGTATCAAGGCCATCGACAGCATGATCCCCATTGGCCGCGGCCAGCGCGAGCTCATCATCGGCGACCGGCAGACCGGCAAAACCACCATCGCCGTGGACACCATCCTCAACCAGAAGGGCAAGGACGTGGTGTGCATTTACGTGGCTATCGGCCAGAAGCGCTCGACCGTGGCGCGGCTGGTGGAGCAGCTGGGCGAAGCCGGCGCGCTGGATTATACCATCGTCGTGTCCGCGACGGCCAGCGAGTTGGCGCCGCTGCAGTACATCGCCCCCTATTCCGGCTGCACCATCGGCGAGTACTTCATGAAGCAGGGCCGGGACGTGCTGATCGTTTACGACGATCTTTCCAAGCATGCCGTGGCGTATCGCGCGCTGTCGCTGCTCATTCGCCGCCCGCCGGGCCGCGAGGCGTATCCGGGCGATGTGTTCTATCTGCATTCGCGCCTGCTGGAGCGCGCGGCCCGCATCGCTCCCGAGTACGGCGGCGGCTCCCTGACGGCGCTGCCCATCATCGAGACCCAGGCGGGCGATGTGTCGGCCTACATTCCGACCAACGTCATTTCCATCACGGACGGGCAGATCTTCCTGGAAACCGAGATGTTCCACGCGGGCATCATGCCGGCTGTGAACCCCGGCATCTCCGTATCGCGCGTGGGCGGCAACGCCCAGATCAAGGCCATGAAGAAGGTGGCCGGCACGCTGAAGCTGATCTACAGCCAGTACAGAGAGCTGCAGGCCTTTGCGCAGTTTGGCTCCGACCTGGACGCCGATACCAAGGCCCGCCTGAATCAGGGCGAGCGCATCGTGGCCGTGCTCAAGCAGAACCACTCCGCGCCGGTGGATGTCGAAAACCAGGTGTGCATCCTGTATGCCGTGATCCACAATTACCTGAACGACGTGCCGGTGAACCTCATTCCCGAGTACGAGCGGGGGCTGTATGAGCGCATGGCTGCGCAGCACGCGGCTGTGCTGGACGGCATCCGCACGACGGGCGCGCTGTCCGGCGAGCATGAGGAGGAACTGGCAGCGGCGCTCGAGGCCTACACCGCGGATTTTCTCAAGCAGGACGGGCAGGAGGGTTAACGCATGGCCGGAGCATCGATGAAGGATATAAAGCTCCGCATACGCAGCGTTGAGAGCACCCGGCAGATCACCTCGGCCATGCAGCTGGTGGCGGGCAGCAAGCTTCGGCGCGCACGCCAGCGCATGGAGGATACGCGGCCTTACATGACCGCCGCGCGGGAGGTCCTGGCCGACATCGCCGCGCACAGAGACGTATCCTCGCCCTTTTTCACGCGGCGCGACGAGGCGGCGCAGTGCGTTGTGGCCATCGCGGGAGACCGCGGCCTGGCCGGGCACTACAACGCCGCTGTGTTCAGCCTGGCAGACGGGCCCATTGCGGCCGGCGCGCAGGTGCTGCCCATCGGCAAGAAGGCGGTGGACCGCTACGCGCGGCGCGGCGCTACGCTGCTGAGCGCGGATTACCTCCGGGCTGAGCGCATTACGCCGGCGGATTGCCGGACGATGGCGACCCGCCTGATCGAGGGCTTCCTGCGCGGCGATTACGGCCGGGTAACGCTGATCGGCACCACATTCGTGTCCGCCATGACCCAGGAAGCCTTCACGACGGAGCTGCTGCCGGTGACGGCGGACCAGCTGGGCGAAGCCCCGCACGGGCAGATGCTCATGGAGCCCGCCCCCGGCGCGCTGCTCCGGGCCGTCATGCCGGATTATCTGGCGGGCTGCCTGTTCGCCGCGGTGTGCGATGCCGTGGCCTGCGAAATGGCCTCGCGGCGCAACGCGATGGATTCCGCCACGAAGAACGCGGAGCAGATGATCAGCGACCTGAGCCTCAGCTACAACCGCGCGCGCCAGAGCTCGATCACGCAGGAGATTACCGAAATTGTGGCAGGCGCGGAGCATTAACGCATCGAGATAGGAGTTATGAGCATGGAAAAGCAGAACATCGGCACGATTGTGCAGGTGATTGGCCCGGTGCTGGACATTCGCTTTGACGACGAACATATGCCGGCGCTGCTGAACGCGATCGAAGTCGAGTTTAACGGCCGGAAGCTGGTCGCCGAGGTGGCGCAGCACGTGGGCGACAACATCGTGCGCTGCATCGCCATGAGCAGCACGGACGGCCTCACGCGCGGCACGGAAGCCGTGGACACCGGCGCGCCGATTTCGGTGCCGGTGGGCGACGCCTGCCTGGGCCGCATATTCAACCTGCTGGGCGAACCGATCGACGACATGCCCGCGCCTGAAATCAAGGAGCGCTGGCCCATTCATCGCCCCGCGCCCAGCTATGAGGAACAGCAGAGCACCACGGAGATCCTGGAGACCGGCATCAAAGTCGTCGACCTGATCGCGCCGTACGCCAAGGGCGGCAAGATCGGCCTGTTCGGCGGCGCCGGCGTCGGCAAGACAGTGCTCATCATGGAGCTGATCCACAATATCGCTACGGAGCACGGCGGCCTGTCGGTGTTCACCGGCGTAGGCGAACGCACCCGAGAGGGCAACGACCTCTACAACGAAATGAAGGAGAGCGGCGTTCTCAGCAAAACCGCGCTGGTATACGGCCAGATGAACGAGCCGCCGGGAGCGCGCATGCGCGTGGGCCTCAGCGGCCTGACGATGGCGGAATACTTCCGCGACCGCGCCAACCAGGACGTGCTGCTGTTCATCGACAATATTTTCCGCTTCACGCAGGCGGGCTCCGAGGTGAGCGCCCTGCTGGGCCGCATGCCCAGCGCCGTGGGCTATCAGCCCACGCTGGCCACCGAGATGGGCGCCCTGCAGGAGCGCATCACCTCCACCCGCAAGGGCTCGATCACATCCGTGCAGGCGGTCTATGTGCCCGCCGACGACCTGACCGACCCCGCGCCTGCCACCACCTTCGCGCACCTGGACGCCACCACCGTGCTGAGCCGCGCCATTTCCTCGCTGGGCATTTTCCCGGCGGTCGATCCGCTGGATTCCACCAGCCGGATCCTCTCGCCCGAAGTGGTGGGCAAAGAACACTATGAAGTGGCCCGCGGCGTGCAGAGCATTCTGCAGCGCTACAAGGAGCTGCAGGACATCATCGCCATCATGGGCATGGACGAGCTGTCCGATGAAGACAAGCTGATCGTGGCTCGCGCCCGCAAGGTGCAGCGCTTCCTGAGCCAGCCGTTCAACGTGGCGGAGCAGTTCACAGGCATGGAGGGCCGCTATGTGCCGCTGAAGGAAACCATTCGCGGGTTCAAGGAAATCATTGAAGGCAAGCACGATGACCTGCCTGAGAGCGCCTTCCTGTTCGTCGGCACGATCGACGAGGCGATCGAAAAGGCAAAAAAGGGTGAATGACGATGGCGAGCTTTCATCTGAGAATCGTGACGCCGGAATCGCTGGTCTACGATGGCGAAGCCGAGCGCATCGTTGTGCGCACGGTGCAGGGCGACGTGGCCATCCTTCCGCGCCACATCGATTACCTCACTGCGCTGGGCGAAGGCGAGGCCCGCGTGACCTACGGCGGCCACGTTCACAAGGCCCGCTGCTGCGGCGGCATGCTGCATGTATCCGGCGGAAACGTCGAGGTGCTGTCCACCACGTTTGAGTGGATTGAGGAATGACCGGGCGCGCAGGCGAAAACACAGAAACATGGAGAGGGCCGAGAGCCCTCTCCTGTTTTATGCCAGGCGCAGGTCATGGCGGCGCGCTTTGCTGCGATCAAAATTTACAGAAGCAGGAAATTTTCATTGATTTAACGTTGATAAAGGTATATAATAAACAGGGACGGCAGAGGCCGGCCTGCTGAAAGGAGGGATGACAGTTGCAGTTTCCCGAAACGCCCGTTCCGGAGCAGGAGGGTAACACGCTGCTTTACGACGCAGAATACAAAGAAATGCTGAACGCCTACGGAAAGGTGCAGTATCTTTACGAGGCGGGTATCGATTTCGTGAGGAGCCGCCTTGAGGCGCTCAACAATGAGTTCCGCGTGCGGCACAGCCATAACCCGATTCACCATATTCAAACGCGCGTCAAAACCCCGCAGTCCATCAGCCGGAAGCTGAAGAAATCCGGCATTCCGGTATCCATGACCAACGCCAAGAAAAACCTGCGCGACATCGCCGGCGTGCGCGTGGTCTGCTGCTATGTGGAGGATATATTCACCGTGGCGCAGCTGCTCACCAGCCAGGATGACGTGCAGCTCATCGAGGAAAAAAACTACATCAAGCATCCCAAGGAGAACGGCTACCGCAGCCTGCACCTGGTGGTGGACGTGCCCGTGTATCTGTCGGCCGGCAAAGTGTATATTCCGGTGGAGGTGCAGATCCGCACCGTGGCGATGGACTTCTGGGCCAGCCTGGAACATAACCTGCGCTACAAGGCGGAGGAGGAAGTGCCGCCCTTTATCGTGAATGAGCTGAAGAAGTGCGCCGATATCATCACCGAAACAGACGCCCGCATGGAGCAGATTTTTCACGCCATGTCGCTGCTGCGCGACCGCGCGCCGGAGGATGTCGCGCCGCGGGATGACGACTGAATGCCAAAGGCCGTGAACCGGAATGCGGTGCGGGACAGGAGGGAAGAACCGTGAGGCGGAGGATTCTGGCGCTGCTGGCAATCGTGGCGCTGCTGGCCGGCTGCGTCGGCGCGCAGGCGGATGAAACGGCCTCTCTGAAGGCGCTCTCCGCGTTCCGCACGTTCTGTACGGACGCGGCGGGGCGCTACACAATCCTCCAGGACGGCGACACCGTCGTGCTGGAGCTGCTGCCGGCGTTCGGGCGGTTGTTCGCCTCCGTCGCCTATTATGCGGAGGGCGACTGCCTTTACAGCTACTATGCCGCCGAACTGACGCCAGGCGACCTGACGAAGCCGGAAAACCGCGCGGACTGCGCGCCTGATTCCTTTGCGCTGACGGTGCGCTCCTGGTCGAACATGTCCATGGCCGGACAATTCTGGCCGGGCGGGATGCGGCAGCGCTTCACGCTGACCGGAAATGGCCTGGCGCTCAGCAGCGCGGAAGGCGATGGCGACGCGCTGATTTCCCGGGATGACGCGCTGCTTTCCCGCAACGACGGCGCGCCGAGTGTGCTGATCTATGGCGCGGAGAGTGCGGAGATGATCTGCCGCCCGGGCGAGCGCGCGGCTGTGCCGGAGGCGCTGGCAGGCGATTGGAGCGTTGCCTGGCGCGAAGGCGGCGTGGACTGGCTCGCGGGCGTTTCCTTCGAGCCGGACGGCATCATGACTCTGCTGCTGGATGGGGAAGATGGACAGCCTCCCCGCCTGCTTCGGGGTGGCTATGCGCTCATTCCGGCAGAAGAAGGCGCGTATGAGCTCTGCTGCCTGCTGGCGGGGCCGGGAACCGGCACGATGCCCTTCGAGGGGCGCGCCTGGCTGGCAGCCGACGCGGATGAGATGATCGTGAGCGCGATCGCCGGCGAGGACTGCCCGCTCCTGCCGGAGGGCGAGGAACGGGTGGCTTATGGCCGCGGCGCACAGCCGCTGAAGCTGGCGTGGATGACGCTTGCGGATCAGCGAGACGGCGAAAAGTTTATGGATGTGCGCGCGGTCGACCCCTTCGACGGATCGGAAGAGTACCTTACCGTGATGAAAGACGGCGGCACCCTGTTCGGCTGGTCCTCGGACATGCAGGAGAAAGACAGGCTGCTGACGGGACGGCTGATCCAGGCCGGCGTTCCGATGCCGGTGCTGTATCGCGCGCGATGGGGCACCGTCGACACGCTCCTGCTGCTGGGCGACATCGCCGAAGACACGCGGCTGCTGATGATGCGCGCTCCGTACTTTGCAGCGCTGGGCGACTACCGCGAGCAGGTGGCGGACGGAAGCCGCAGGGGCAGCGAGGCCAGCGTTTACTTCGACGAGGCGGGCGAGCCGATGCTGCGCCTGGCAAACACGACGGACTATGAGGTGCAGCGGGAGATGACGGCGCGCATCACGCGGCGCGTCGGCAGCGTGTACACCGCTGAGGACGAGGCGGGGAACGTGGTGACGTTCGCGGTGAGGCCGTATGGCTGGCTGTCGATCATTGAGCAGCGCCTGACATTCGCGACGCACGGTTTTCCGGGCTTCGGGGAGGAATTCTGCCGGTGCGGGGAATAAAACGGCACGCCGCCTTCAAAAAAATAGTGACAGGCTACCCATAATCTGTTATAATAATCAGGATGAAGCACTGTGCATGTGCCATATTGACAGGGGAGGGAATATGAATGGGACTTTTTGGAAAACTGTTTGACAAAAAGGCGTGTTCGATTTGCGGCGGAGAGATAGGCTTGCTGGGCAATCGCAAGCTGGAAGACGGCAACCTGTGCAAAGAGTGCGCAAAGAAGCTGTCTCCGTTCATGACTGACCGGCGCGAATCCACCGTGGAGGAGATCCGCCAGCACCTGGCTTATCGCGAGCAGAACGCGCGCGTGCTGCCCACCGTGCATCCCACGCGCGTGTTCGGACACAACACCAAGGTGTATGTCGATGAGAACGCGCAGAAGTTCTTTGTGACCAGCCGTTCCAACTGGCAGGCCGAGAATCCCGACGTGATCAATGTTTCGCAGGTGATCGACTGCCGCGTGGACGTGAAGGAAAACCGCAATGAGCTCTACCATAACGACCGCGATGGCAAGCGCGTGCCCTTCAACCCGCCGCGCTATAAGTATGAGTACGCCTTCTGGGTGGAGCTGCACATCGACTCTCCGTATTTCAACGAGATCCGCTTCGAGCTGACCGACGTGCGGCCTGACAGCCCCCTCACCGAGACTTACCGCGCGTTCGAGCAGGAAGCCTATGAACTCCAGTGCGCGCTGAATCCCGCCATGGCTCCTCAGCCGCAGGCCGTTCCGAATGTCGCCGCGGCCGTCGCCAGCGCCGTGAACATGGCCGCCGGCATCATGTCCAAGGCGGGCAGCGCGGTGGGCAACGCCGTGAACGCCGCCGCGAATGCCGTACCCGTGGAGCCGGCCGAGTGGACATGCCAGTGCGGCACGGTGAACAAGGGCAAGTTCTGCGCCAACTGCGGCGCGAAGAAGCCGGTGACCTTCCGCTGCGACAAGTGCGGCTGGGTGCCCGCCGATCCCACCAACCTGCCGAAGTTCTGCCCGCAGTGCGGTGACCCCTTCAACGATAAGGATATCGGCTGACACAGCCGAACAAAACCCCCGGACAGCTGTCCGGGGGTTTTCATATGTCTTTGGCAGAAGATTCAGAAGCGGTTGATTGGCACACTGCCGTCGTCCGAGCCCTTTTCGATGGTGCGGATCTCCACCTCATAGCTGGAGCCGTCATCCACGCGCACGCTGACGCGCTCGCCGGCCCTGCGGCCCATGAGCGCCTTGCCCAGCGGCGATTCCCGGCTGATGAGTCCGTTCAGCACGTTCTGGCGGAGCGTGGTGACCAGCTGAATCCACTCGGTTTCCTCGTCGCCCTCGGAGAGGATTTCCACCCGGTCGTACAGCCCGACGACATCCGCGGCGCTTTTGTCGGAGATGAGGCGGGCGGTGTTGATCATGCGCTGCAGATAACGGATGCGGCTGTTGCACTTGCCCAGCTCGCGCTTGGCGGTTTTGTATTCAAAGTTTTCGCTCAGGTCGCCCATGGCCCGGGCAGCCTGCAGGTCTTCCATCAGCTTCGGCCGCACGACGGATAGCCGATAGTCGATTTCCTCCTGCATCTTTTTCAGGTCGCCTCGCGTGAGTTCATTGTACATGGCGCGGTCACTTCTTTTCCTCGACGATGGCGATGTGCACGTCGCTGAGCTGTTTCGGCTCGACGGCGGAGGGCGCGCCCATCATGAGGTCCTGCGCGTTCTTGTTCATCGGGAAGGGGATGATCTCGCGGATCGACTCCTCGCCGGCGATGAGCATGACCATGCGGTCCACGCCGGGGGCGATACCCGCGTGCGGCGGCGCGCCATAGCAGAAGGCGTTATACATGGCGGGGAACTTGGCCTTCACATCGGCTTCGCCCAGGCCCACCAGTTCGAAGGCCTTGATCATGATTTCGGGATCGTGGTTGCGGACGGCGCCGGAGCTCAGCTCCACGCCGTTGCACACCAGGTCATATTGCCAGGCGTAGATGTCCAAGGGATCTTTCCCGGTCAGCGCCTGCAGGCCGCCCTGGGGCATGGAGAAGGGGTTGTGGCAGAACTCCAGCTCGCCGGATTCCTCGCCGATTTCGTACATCGGGAAATCCACGATCCAGCAGAATTCGTATTTCTCTTTATCCATATAGGCGTCGACCTGGGCGCCCAGCAGCTTGCGAATGACGCCCGCGGTCTTCTGCGCGGCGGTCTTCTTTCCCGCGGCCAGGAACACGGCACAGCCCGGCTGGAGGGAGAGCGCCTCGGTGACGGCGGCGTTTTTCTCCGCCAGGAATTTCGCGATGCCGCCGGCGAAGGAGCCGTCCTCGTTCACCTTGAACCAGTAGGCCTTGTTGGCGGTGGCGGTCTCCACATCCTTGCACAGCGCGTCGATGAATTTGCGGGTCTTGTCGAAGGCCGGCGCGACCACGGCCTTCACCACGCTGCCCTCGAAGGGCTCGAAGCCGGTTCCCTGGCAGAGGTCGGTCAGGTCGTCCACCGTGAGGCTGATGCGCAGGTCAGGCTTGTCGGAGCCGTACTTGTCCATGGCGTCGTTGTAAGCGATGCGGCGGAAGGGCGCGGAGGAAGCCCGGTCATACTTGCCGTATTTGGCGAAGATGGGCGGCAGCACGTCTTCCAGCACGGCGAACACATCCTCCTGGGAGGCAAACGCCATCTCCATATCCAGCTGGTAGAACTCGCCGGGAGAGCGGTCGGCGCGGGCATCCTCGTCGCGGAAGCAGGGGGCGATCTGGAAATAGCGGTCGAAGCCGGAGGTCATGAGCAGCTGCTTGAACTGCTGCGGAGCCTGGGGCAGCGCATAGAATTTGCCCGGATGCAGGCGGGAAGGCACGAGGTAATCGCGGGCGCCTTCGGGCGAAGAGCTGGTGAGAATGGGGGTGGTGATTTCGAGGAAGCCGTGGTCGGTCATCGAGCGGCGCAGCTCGGCCACGATCTGGCTGCGCATGACGATCTTGCTCTTGACCTCGGGATTGCGCAGGTCGAGATAGCGATAGCGCAGGCGGGTGTTTTCATCCGCCTCGCGGGAACGGTTGATCTCGAAGGGCAGCTCGTTGTAGATGCAGCGGCCGAGCACCTCGATGCTCTCCGGCACGATCTCAATGTCACCGGTCGGGAGCTTCGGGTTCTTGCTGGAACGCTCGCGCACAGTGCCGGTCACGGAGATGGTGGACTCGCAGTTGAGCCCCTTCACCAGCGCCATCAGCGCGTCGTTGTTCTCAATGACCGCCTGCGTGGTGCCGTAGAAATCGCGCACGATGACGAAGGCCAGCGTCGCGCCGACCTCGCGCACGTTTTCCATCCAGCCGACGATGGTCACTTTTTCGCCGACGTTGGCGAGCCGCAGCTCGCCGCAGGTATGGGTGCGGGACTGAAACATGGGGATTCGCCTCCTGACTTGAAATGTCGATTACCCGTATCTCTGAGGTCTATCTTTTAATCTCGTTGATCAGCGCCCCGCGGGAGACTTCCTTCTCCTCGCTGGCGTCCATATCGCGCAGCCTCACCACACCGCGCGCCAGTTCGTCCCCCGCGAGGGTGACGACGTATTTGGCGTTTGCCTTGCCGGCGAACTTGAACTGCGCCTTGAGCGAGCGCGCCGCGTGGTCCAGGTCTGCCCGGAGGCCGGCCGCGCGCAGCTCGCGCACCAGCTTTACGCCTTCCAGGCGCGCATCTTCGCCCAGCGTACACACGAACACGTCGTACAGCGCGGGAGCTTCCGGCGCGGTGCCGCGGGCATCCTGCACCATGATCATGCGCTCCACGCCCATGCCCCAGCCGATGCCACAGGTATCCGGGCCGCCCAGCTCCTCCACCAGGCCATCATAACGGCCGCCGCCGCACACGGTCAGCGGGCCGTTGTCCGTGTCGGTGATGATCTCGAATACGGTCTTGGTGTAATAATCCAGCCCGCGGACGATACGCGCGTCGATCTCGTAAGGAATATCCAGTGCGCGCAGGTAGCTCTGCAGCTTTTCAAAGTGGTCGCGGCAGTCGTCGCACAGGCTGTCCAGCATGGCAGGCGCATCGGTGAGCTTGGCGGCGTCCTCTTTGCAGTCCAGGATGCGCATGGGATTGCGGACGAAGCGGTCGCGGCAGGTTTCGCAGAGGGAAGGCAGCCTGGGCTCCAGGTAGGCCTTCAGCTTCTCATGATAGGCCGCGCGGCAGGTCGGACAGCCGATGGAATTGACAGCCAGGCGCAGTCCGTCGATGCCGTTGGCCCGGAGCACGTCCATGGCCAGGGCGATGACCTCGGCGTCCACGCTGGCGTCTTTCGCGCCGAATACCTCCACGCCGTTCTGGTGGAACTGGCGCAGGCGGCCGTTCTGAGGCTTTTCATAGCGGAAGGCAGGGCAGGAAACGTAGAACATTTTGCAGGGCAGGGGCTCGGCAAACAGGTGGTGTTCGATGAACGCCCGCGCCGCGCCGGCCGTGCCCTCGGGCTTCAGCGTGATGGAGCGGTTGCCCTTGTCGTTGAAGGTATACATTTCTTTCTGGACGACGTCGGTGGTATCGCCGACGCCGCGCTGAAACAGCTCGGTGTGCTCGAACATGGGCGTGCGAATCTCGCGGTAACCGGCCAGCGCGGCAATGCGGCGCATGCTGTCCTCGATGCGCTGCCAGCGGTAGCTGTCTTGGGGCAGCACGTCCTGGGTGCCCTTGGGGGCCTGGGTTAGCATAAAGTCATTCACTCCTTCTGCGGCGGCGCGGTATAAATATCGGCCTTCCGTCCGACGTAGGGACGAAAAGCCGTTCGTGGTGCCACCCTGCTTGATGCTCTCAGCACTGTATCGCGTGCGACGCGCCGCCCATGCGGGCGGAGGCTCGGGGAGCGTCGTTCGGCCGGTTCCGCTGAGCCGCTCACAGCGAACGCGGCTCTCTCTGGACAGCGGAAGAGGCAGCCTACTCTTTCCCTTCGGCGCCTGAATATAAGACTGTAGCTATTATATAATGGAGGAAGGCGGTTGTCAAGGGCGCCTGAGGTAAAATCGGGGCGCCGCGCAATCCTTTCCGGGAAAGCCGCCGCATTTGATACTGGAGTGATAATGATATGTAAAATGTGGCAGGGCCCCCTTGCGCGGTCCCTGAAAGTAGATTATACTGTCTGACGTGAGGTATTTCAGCAGAAAGGAGGCTTCGGATATGTTCGCAGTGGTTTATCCGTTCGATACGTACGCAGTGACTCATTTCGCAGACAAAATGGATATCCGAGGGCTCCGCATGCTTTACCTGGCGTCCGTCTGTTGACGCGCGCAAAGGCGGCAGTATTCAGGGCCATCGGATGAGAATATCCGGTGGCCCTTTTGTATAAATCGTTTCAGACAGGGAGTGAAAAAACATGAAATCAAGACGCATGGCCATGGTCCGCACATTCCTCGCCGGCAACATGGCGCGCTATTTCGGCTCCATCGGCGCGGTCGTGGTCAATGTGGCCATCAGCTTCCTCACGCCGCTGGTGCTGGCCGAAACCATTGACGGCATCATCGGCCAGAAGCGCGATCTGAGCGCCTGGGCGCAGCTGCTCGGCGGGCGCGAGTTCCTGATCCGCAATCTCTGGATCATGGGCCTCATGATGCTGCTTCTGAGCGTTGTGGGCGGTACGTTCCAGTTCCTGCGCGGCCGCTGGATGGCGGAAGCCTCTGAGTCCATCGCCAAGAAGATGCGCGACCGGCTGTACAGCCATCTGCAGACGCTGTCCTTCGACTATCACGTGAAGGCGGAAACGGGCGATCTCATCCAGCGCTGCACCAGCGACGTTGAGACCATCCGCCGTTTCCTCAGCTCGCAGGTGATCGAGATGTTCCGTGCCGTGCTGATGATCGGCGTGGCGCTGGTGGTCATGCTGCGGATGAACTGGAAGATGACGCTGATGAGCATGGTGCTCATTCCCTTCCTGTTCGCCTTCGCGTTCCTCTATTTCAAATGGGTGGTAAAGTTTTTCCGCATTGCGGACGAAGCCGAGGGCAAAATGAGCGCCGTGCTGCAGGAGAACCTCACCGGCGTGCGCGTGGTGCGCGCTTTCGGCCGCGAGCACTATGAGGTGGAAAAATACGAAAAGGTCAACAACGACATGTTCCGCAAATGGCGCCGCGTCAACGACCTGCTGGCCATATACTGGAGCGGCAGCGACTTTCTGAGCATGACGCAGACCGGCATTACGCTGCTGTTCGGCGTGTTTATGGCGGCGCGCGGAGAGCTGCTGGTGGGCGAGATGACCGTGTTCGTGAGCTATATTTCCATGCTGCTGTGGCCCATCCGCCAGCTGGGGCGCATTCTGTCAGACATGGGCAAGAGCATGGTCGCGTTCGACCGCATCGACGAAATCCTCACACAGAAGAGCGAGGAGGATGCCCCGGACGCCGTCGACGCCCCCATCGACCGGGACATCGAGTTCCGCCATGTGGGCTTCGAGTATGAGGAGAAAAACCCCGTGCTGAAGGACGTCGATTTCACCGTGAAAGCAGGGCAGACCGTGGCTATCCTGGGCGCGACGGGCAGCGGTAAGTCGACCCTCATGCTGCTGCTGCAGCGGCTGTACGACGTGAAGCGGGGCGATATCCTCATTGGCGGCGTGAGCATCAAAAAGATCCGCAAGAAGCACCTGCGCAGCCGCATCGGCCTGGTGCTGCAGGAGCCGTTCCTGTACTCCCGCAGCGTGCGCGACAATGTGCGCATCGTGAAGCCCGATGCGCCGGATGAAGAGGTGTTCGAGGTGACGCGCACTGCCAGCGCCCACGAATTCATCGAGTCTTTTGAGCGCGGCTACGACACCCCTGTAGGCGAACGCGGCGTGACGCTCTCCGGCGGCCAGAAGCAGCGCGTGGCCATCGCCCGCACATTGCTTAAGGACAACGATATCCTCATTTTCGACGATTCGCTCTCCGCAGTGGATACCGAGACCGACGCCGCCATCCGCCTGGCGCTCAGGGAAAAGCGGAAGGGCTTGACGACGTTCATCATCTCCCACCGGCTGACCACACTGGCTGAAGCCGATTTCATTATCGTGCTGGAGGACGGCAAAGTGGCCCAGCAGGGCACGCACGCGGAGCTCATTCACCAGCCCGGCCTGTACCAGCGCATTTATCAGATCCAGTCGGCGCTGGAGGAGGAACTCGAGGCGGTCTGACGGCACGCACAATACTCTCTATGTGGATAGTGGGTGAATAAACAATGCAATATCAGGAAGAGCAAGATTATACCAAGCGGTTTGACCTTGGCGTATGGAAGCGGCTGCTGGTGTATGCAAAACCCTTTTACCGGCACCTCATCGCCATCACCGTCACCATGCTGCTGTGCGCGGGCTTCGATGTGATCTTCCCGCTGCTCACGCGCGAAGCCATCGACGGCTACGTCTCCGTGGGCCGCACGGAGGGACTGGGCCTGTTCGCGCTGAAATACATGGCCGTGGTGGTGGGGCAGATCATCTGCATTTTCACGTTCTGCTTCCTCTCCGGTCACGTGGAGGTGGGCATGACCCGGCGCATCCGGGATATCGGCTTCCGCCGGTTTCAGGAGCTGCCCTTTTCCTTCTACGACCAGACGCCTGTGGGCCACATGATCGCCCGCATGACCAGCGACACCAACCGGCTGGGCGAGACCGTCGGCTGGGGCCTTATCGACCTGTTCTGGAGCGCGGGCTACATCGTCATGACCGCGGTGGTCATGATCCGGCTGAACTGGCGCATGTCTCTCATGGTGCTGCTGGTGATGCCGGTCATCGCGGTGATTGCCATGTGGTTCCAGAAGCGCATCCTCAAAAACTACCGCGAGGTGCGCAAAACCAATTCCAAGATCACCGGCTCGTTCAACGAAGGCATTATGGGCGCCAAAACCACCAAGACACTGGTGCGCGAGGAAGCCAACGCCGCCGAATTTGTGGAACTGACCGGCCGTATGAAGGCCGCCTCTATCCGCGCGGCGGTGCTGAGCGCGCTGTTCATGCCCATCGTGTCCACGCTGGGCTCCCTGGCCGCGGCCTACGCGCTGTGGAAGGGCGGTTACGACGTGTTCACCGGGGCCATGTCCTTCGGCACGCTGACTGTGTTCATCAGTTACACCACGCAGATCTTCGAGCCCATCTCCAGCATTGCCCGCATCTTTGCGGAGATGCAGTCCGCCCAGGCGGCGGCTGAGCGCGTGATCACCATGATCGAAACCGAACCCGAGATCGCGGACACGCCCGAGGTGGTGGAGAAATACGGCGATTCCTTCCATCCGAAAAAGGAGAACTGGCCCGCCATCAAGGGCGACATCGAATTCCGCGACGTCTCCTTCCGCTATACGGCGGGCGAAAAGGTGCTCAGCCATTTCAATCTCAAGATCAAAGCGGGCGAGACCATTGCGCTTGTGGGCGAGACGGGCAGCGGCAAGAGCACCATTGTGAACCTCATCTGCCGTTTCTACGAGCCCACCGAGGGCGAAATCCTCATCGACGGCGTGAATTACAAGGAGCGCAGCCAGCTGTGGCTGCAGAGCCATTTGGGCTACGTGCTGCAGCAGCCGCACCTGTTCTCCGGCACCATCCGCGAAAACATCCGCTACGGCCGTCTGGACGCCACGGATGCCGAGGTGGAGGCCGCGGCGCGCATGGTCAACGCGGAAGATTTCATCCTGAAATTCGAGAAAGGCTACGACACGGACGTGGGTGAGGGCGGCAACCGCCTGTCCATAGGCCAGAAGCAGCTCATTTCCTTCGCCCGCGCGCTGATCGCCGATCCTGCTATCTTCGTGCTGGACGAGGCCACCTCCTCCGTGGATACCGAGACAGAGCAGATCATCCAGGAAGCCATCAAGACGGCGCTTTCCGGCCGCACCAGCTTCATCATCGCGCACCGCCTGTCCACCATACGCCATGCCGACCGCATCCTTGTGATCCAGCACGGCGAGGTGACGGAGCAGGGCAGTCACGCGGAGCTCATCCACCAGAAGGGCTATTACTACAACCTCTACACGAACCAGTTCCGGGAGGAGCGGGAAAACGCGATTCTGGGCATCAGATAAAACAGAGGAGACAAAAAGAGCGCCGGGCGCTGACACACGGTCAGTTCCCGGCGTTCTTGTTTTTAGGGAAGCGGTCATCCGTTGGAAGCGGGCGCGTCGGTCGGCGCGTCGGTGGGGGCGTTCGCAGCCGGCGCATCGGTGGCGGCCGGCTGATCGGTGGGAGCGTCGGTCGCGGCAACGTCGGTCGCAGGGACGTCGGTGGGCGCGGGGGAGACGTTCGCCTGGCAGGCGGTCAGCAGCAGGGCCGCCACCAGCGCTGCCAGCAGGAACAGCATCAGTTTTTTCATGCAGCATCATACCTCCTTGCGCGCCGGAGATTGTCCCCGGCGCTGTGTTGCATTCATGATTGTATGCGGGCGTCGGGGTTATTATGCGCGCTTTTGCCGGTCAGTCTGCCGCGGCACTGCGCGCGGCGAGCAGGGCTTCAGCCTGGCGCATGCCGTCCACTGCCGCGGACAGGATGCCGCCCGCATAGCCCGCGCCTTCGCCGCAAGGATAGAGGCCCGCAAGGCTGGCCTGTCCGTCCGGGCCGCGCAGGATGCGCAGAGGCGAGGAGGAGCGCGTTTCCACGCCGGTGAGCAGCGCGCCGGGGGCGGCAAAGCCGGAAAGCTGGCGGTCCATTTTCTGCAGCGCCAGCCGCATGGTTTCCGTCACAAAGCCGGGCAGGCACTCGTCCAGGCCGGTGTAGGTCACGCCGGGGCGGTAAGTGGGTTCCACATCGCCGCAGCCGGCGGACCTGACGCCTTGCAGGAAGTCGCCCACGCGCTGCGCCGGGGCGCGATAGTCGCCGCCTCCGAGCCGGAAAGCCGCCTGCTCCCACCGGCGCTGGAAGCGCACGCCCGCCAGCGGATCGCTGCCGCCGAAATCGTCCGGCTCCACACCCACCAGCAGCGCGCTGTTGGCGTTCTTTCCATCGCGCGCGAAAGCGGACATGCCGTTTGTCACTACGCCGCCCGCTTCGCTGGCCGCGGCCACCACCGTGCCGCCCGGGCACATGCAGAAGGTATAGGCCGAGCGGCCGTTCGGCAGCTTCACACTCAGCTTGTAATCCGCCGCGCCGAGCGCGGGATGGCTGGCCGCCGCGCCGTATTGACTGCGGTCGATCATTCGCTGGCTGTGCTCGATGCGCGCGCCAAGGGAGAACGGCTTGCGCTCCATGTTCACGCCGAGCGCGTGCAGCATCTCGAAGGTATCGCGCGCGCTGTGGCCCACGGCGAGGATCAGCGCGTCCGCAGGCAGGGTCTCCCGCGCGCCGTCTGCCGATTCCAGCACCGCCGCGGCGAGGTGTCCGTCCTCGATCTCCAGGTCGGCCAGCCGCGTCTCAAAGCGCACCTCGCCGCCCAGCGCCACGATTTTCTCGCGCAGGTTTTTCACCACGCCGGGCAGCCGGTCCGTGCCGATGTGGGGCTTGGCGAGATAGAGGATCTCCTCCGGCGCACCGCAATCGCAGAGGATCCTCAGGGCCAGCGCGCAGCGGGGATCGCTGATGCCGGTGGTGAGCTTGCCGTCCGAGAACGCGCCGGCGCCGCCCTCGCCGAACTGCACGTTGGATCGCGGATTGAAGGCGCCGCCCGCCCAGAAAGATTCCACGGCGAGCGCGCGGCGCACGACATCCTGCCCGCGCTCGACCACGATGGGCTTTGCGCCGTTTTTCGCCAGCGTGTAGGCCGCGAACAGTCCCGCCGGGCCTAATCCCGCTACCAGCGGACGCCGCTCAAAGCGCGCCTCGGGGAACGACCGCAGCGACGGCTCCGGCTTGACCGGCGCGGCCTGGGCGCCCCGCGGGAGCCGGGCCAGGACGGCCTGCTCGTCGCCGCGCAGGAGCACGTCCAGCGCCATGACAAAGTGGACGTCGCCTTTGTCGCGCGCGTCCACTGATTTTTTCGCGATGCGAACGCACTCCACGCGCCCACGGGCGTTCAGTTTCGCTTCTGCGAGGCGCAGGAGCGCCTTTTCGTCGTATCCCAGGGGAACCTTTACGTTGCTGAGGCGAATCATGAATAACTCCCCTTCACGTCAGGAATCGGCCGTCAAACGGTGCGGCGGCTCAATTCTTCAGCGCCTTTGCGGCAGCTTCGCCCGCGGCCAGCCCCGACGCCCATGCCCACTGCAGGTTAAAGCCGCCGCAGTCGCCGTCAATGTCGTACAGCTCGCCGGTGACGTACAGGCCGGGCGCGCGCCGCGACTCCATGGTGTCCGGATCGAAATCGCCGGTGCGGACGCCGCCCGCCGTCACCTGCGCCTGCTCGAAGCCCTGCGTGCCGGTGATCTCCAGTTCCCATCCCGCGAGCAGCGCCGAAAGCGCGGCCAGGTGCGCGTCGGTCAGCGCGGAGGAGGCGGCGGTCAGCGGCAGCGGACAGGCCAGCTTGACCAGTGTCTGCCCGAGGCGCTTGTTCACGAGCCCGGTGAGGAAGTTTTCCAGCGAACGGGCGGACAGCTGTGACCGGCGCGCCGCGAGCATGCCGCGGATGTCGTCTCCTTTGAAGGGCAGGATGTGCAGCCGGGCGGTTACGACGGGCTTGTTGCGGCGGGAGAGCGCCGCGGCGGCGATGCGGGAGAGCTGCAGCACCGGCGGGCCGCTCAGGCCATACTCGGTGAAAAGCACCTCGCCCGTCTCGCTGCGCATGAGCCTGTTGTCCACGAGGATGTCGATTTGCCCGTCGTACTTGATGCCCTTGAGCGCGCGCACGGCGACAGGGTCGGTTTTCAGCTGCACCAGCGCGGGCAGGCGCGGCGTGACGCGGTGGCCCAGCGCTTCGAGCAGCCGATAGCCGGAAGCGCCCCCGCCCAGGCTGGGCGCGGTCATGCCGCCTGCAGCCAGAATCACCCGGCGCGCGCAGATTGTCCGGCCGTCCTTTGCCCGGATGCGCCAGAACGGCCCAGGCTCGAGAGAAACGGCTTCGCACTCGCAGATTTCCTCCACGCCGGCCTCGGCCAGCGAGAGGCGCAGCGCGTCAAGCACGGAGGAAGCCTGTCCGCTCATGGGATAGACGCGTCCGCTGTCCTCAACGAGAGGATACACGCCGAATGCCTTGAAGCGCTCCAGCACCGCAAGGGGCGGAAAGCGGCGCATGGCGCTTTCCATGAACGCCACGTCCCCGTGATAGTCGGCGGGGGAGGCGTTCACGTTGGTGAGGTTGCAGCGCCCATTGCCGGTGGCCATGAGCTTTTTGCCCACGCGCGGCAGTTTCTCCAACACGCCGATGCGCAGCGCGGGATTGGTGCCATGCGCCGCCAGCGCCGCCATCAGCCCGGATGCGCCGCCGCCGATGACGGCGATGTCGAAGGAAAGGTCGTTCATTTCGCATCGCTCCGTTCAATAAGGCTCCCCACTTTCCAGGAGGAGCCGGTTCATAACGGAAACCTGAAGATGCACTTGCAGGTTTCGCCGTCTTCCACGCGCATATCATTGTCCTCTGGCAGCTCGGCGATTTCGATCAGCTCGCCGCCCAGCCGTTCGCAGGTGCGCCGGGAGGGCAGGTTATCCGGGTTGCAGGTGATGATGAGGTAGGGCATGTCGTGTTTCTTCGCCAGCTGGAACAGCAGGCGGCAGGCTTTTTCCGCGTAATGATGCCCCCGGAAGGGCTCCTTCACCCGATAGCCGATGTGACCGCCGTAGTACAGCTTTTCGTTGTAGCCCAGCCTCAGGTCGCAGTATCCCATCGTTTCGTCTCCGGGGCCGCGCATTTCAAAGTAGTACGCCGGCACGAAGCCCTTTTCGGGATCGCCCTGGGTAGTGTGGTGCAGTGCCAGGCGAAGGCCTTTTGTCTTCATGAAGGACGTGTCCAGAAAATCCATGCCTCATCGCCCTCCGCAGTCGTAAACCACCAGCTTGTGAAGCGCGCGGGAGCAGGCCGTGTAGAGCCTGCGGCGCTCGTCGGGCGTGCGCTCCACATCCATGGGCCACACCACGGCCACGGCGTCGAATTCCAGTCCCTTCACCAGGTTCAGGCAGCCCACGGTGACGCCCGCGTCTTCCAGCTCGTTCACGTCGCCGGTCAGCAGGAACGAGCCTTTGATTCCTCGGGCAATGGCTTCGGCCTCCCGCTGCGTGCGTGTCACCACGGCGGCGCGGGCGATGCCGCCGGACAGCCATCCTTCCAGGCGTTCGCGCAGGCGGTCGATGTCGAACGGTTCCTCGACGGGCGGCTCTCCGCTGCGGCCCACGCTCTGCGGCGCGACGGCGCCCTCCGGCAGCAGGGCGGCGCAGTAAGCGGCGATTTCCCGTGTGGAACGGTAGCCGCGCGTGAGCGTGAGATGCGGCGCCTCCGGGTGGTTCAGCAGAGCTCCCCAGTCCTCCGGGCGGCAATCGGGCAGGCCGGGCAGGGTGCGCTGATTGGGATCGCCCAGCAGCGTCATGCTGGCCTTGGGGAAATACAGCGCCATGAGCCGCAGCGCGATGTCTGGATAATCCTGCGCTTCGTCTACCAGCAGGGTGAGGATGTCGGTGTCGGCCCTGGCGCAGCCCAGCTTCAGGGCGAGGTAGGCGATGCCCGGCGCGTCTTCGTGCCAGATGATTCCGGCTTGCGCATTCTCCCGCGCGGCGTCGCGCAGAGCTTTCGGCGCGGTTTTCAGCGCCTCGGCGTACAGCGCGGGCAGGTTGACGGTAAGCATTTGCTTCAGCTGCGCGCGCACGGGATGCAGCCTCTGGGCGACCGCCATGCGCGTGGCAAAATCGAGGTCCTTGTTTTTGTAGGAGCTGATGAGCTGCTTTTCGTATCGGCCATAGAGCGTCTTTTCGATGTCCTCCAGGCGGAGGTCGAGCCGAACCTGGATGCGCTTCATGCGCTGCGCGGGCGTGAGGATACTCAGCTCGCTCTGGTACATGCGCGTGAGCTCCGCGGCGGGGAACAAAAGCGTCTTGCCGAGGCTGACGTCCGAAAAGGCGGGGCCGCGCTCGCGGAAGCGATCCGCGGCGGCGTCCAGCAGGCGAATGATTTCGCGGCCGGCCTTCCAGGCGACGCTTTGGCGGCGCAGTGCGGCGCTTTCATCCAGCAGCGCCTCGTATTGCTTTACCGCGGGTTCCACCTTCCGGCCGATGATGCGTTCCTCGATGCGGGTCAGGGTGCTGGCCTGGGTGTTTTCCTCGCCCAGGTCGGGCAGCACGGTGGAGACATATTCTATGAAGGCGTTGGTGGGCGAGAGCACGCAGATGTGTTTGGCGTCCAGCTGGTCGCGGTGGCGGTAGAGCAGGTAGGCCGCGCGATGCATGGCGACGCTGGTCTTCCCGGAGCCCGCGCCGCCGGTTACGGACAGCACTTTGGATTGCTCGCAGCGAATGGCCTGGTTCTGTTCAGACTGGATGGTGGAAACGATCTGCCGCATGTGCAGACTGGTGGCGCCGGAGAGGATGTCCAGCAGCATCTGATCGTCGATGCTGTAATCGGTGTTGACGAAGTATTTTAGGCGGCCGTTCTCCATGGCGTACTGCCGCTTGAGGGTGAGCGTGCCCCGAATGAGGCCAGAGGGACTCTCGAACGACGCAGGGCCGGGCATGGCGTCATAATAGAGGCCGCAGATGGGGGCGCGCCAGTCGTGGACGAGCAGATGGTCACTGGAGGCCGGATCCCTCAGACTGTATAGCCCGATGACGACTTTTTCAACGCCATTTTCGCTTTCTTCGGTGAAATCTATGCGCGCAAAGAAGGGCTCAGACACCATTTTTTCATATTGTTTGGCGCGGCTTTGGGCAAATTCACGCTGGACGGCGAAGCGGGTCACCTCGATATCGAGCTGCTCCAGCTCTCGGGGCGACAGCGCGGTGGGTTTCATGCGCAGTTCATCCCAGGCGTCAGCCAGGATCATGCGAATGGTATCGTTTTTGAATTCGGCATGGCTGCGCGTGTTTTCAATGACGACACAGAGGATTTGCTGCACGCGGGCGGTATATTCCCGCTCCTGCGCGAGTTCGGCCTCATAAGTCATAAGCATCCCTCCCGATGCGGCATATTTAAGCCATTATACACCATTTTGGAGGAATTATCAATCATTTATGCATCCACAATAACAATTTGCCGGGTGAAATCCTGCCCGGCAGCGCGGAAGGCGGGACTTTCCATGGCGAGCGCCTGGAGGTCTGTCGCTGCCCGGTCAAAGCGGAACAGGGAATCGTTCCGGAGCGCCACCGGGTCGGACGCGAGGGGCAGCGTGGCGTGCGCTTTGAGGTAACGGAGCAGGGGCAGCGCCTCCCGCCTGAAGCCCAGCACACGGGCGTATTCCGGCACGGGATGGGCCAGCGCGTCGCTCCGGGTGAGACTCAGCAGGGCGCAGGCGCAGAAGCGGCTGAGCCGCGCGCGGGTGTAGCGCCTGCACCTGACGCGTTCCAGCAGATCCTCCCGGGAGGCGGCCAGCGGGGCGCTGTGGACAAACAGGCCTTCCAGCCCCTCGGAGACGTCGCACAGCCCGGCCAGTTCTTCCGGGCGAGCGACGCGCAGACGGTAAAGCAGCGCGCTGTCCAGGCGATCCTGGCGCGCGAAACACCCATTGGCCATGCGGCCGGCCAGCAAATCGAAGACGCCGGCGGGCACGGCCATGCGCACGGGCCCGAGCCCCTCCGCTTCCAGCGCGGCGCGGATGGCTGAGGCGCCGGAGAACTCGCCGATCGCGGCGTCGCGATAGCCGCCGATCCGCTGGATGGGATAAACCGCCACAGACCGGCCGACATGGCGCAGTGTCCTCATGTATTCCAGCGCGAGTGTCACGTTGGGACGGTTCATGAAGCCTTCCGGCAGGCCGTTCAGCCGCTCGAGCGCCTCGCCCCGGGCCCGCGCGTGGGACAGGCCATCCGCCAGGCCGCGCTTCGTTTCGGCGGACAGGGCCTCGCTTTCCTCATCCAGCGCCCAGGCAAGGGAGGAGAGCAGCGACTCGTCGTCCGTTTCGCAGCCGAAGGACAGGGCGTCCGCGCACAGCCCGACCAGCGTGAGCACGCCGCCGCGGGCGAAGGCTTCGGCGGGGCGCACGGCAAACAGCGCGGGCAGCTCTACCACCAGGTCTGCGCCGTACATGAGCGCCATGCGGGCCCGCGTCCACTTGTCCAGCAGCATCACCTCGCCGCGCTGCGAGATGCCCCCGCCCATGCAGACGATGACATAATCGCAGCCGGACAGCTCCCGCGCGCGCCGGAGCTGCCATGCATGGCCGTTGTGAAACGGGTTGTATTCAGCGACGACGCCGCAGATGGTCATGCGCTCACCTCCATAATAAGTAAATTATAACCGGGCCCGCGGCATGCGTCAACACAATTCCCATCACAAACGAACAGGCTCCCGGCCGGCAGGTGCGGTCGGGAGCCCCCTCTGAAGACGGTTTTCCGGCTTTAGTGGATAATCACCTTGCTGCTGAAGATGCGCGCCGGCATGACGGAGCGGTAGAGCGCCGCATAGACGCGCCTCGTCTCGGCGGGATCGGGAACGGTCCCCACCGGCAGAGCCAGAATCCGGTAGGTCACTCCGTAGACGGTCGCTGTGACGGAGGTATCCGTGAGGCCGTTGCGCAGGTAAAAACGCAGGCGGCGCAGGCAGGTTTCCTGATCTTCCGGAGAGGCGGCGCAGGCCGGTTCATCCACCTCCAGCAGCACGCAGGAAAGATCCCGCAGCGGGCCGGCGATGAGAGCCTGCAGGAACCGGCCGCCCACACCCTGGCCGCGCAACATCCGGTCAACTGCGAAATAGTCGAACAGGGCCAAACGCCGGCCATGTTCATTCAGCTTCACAAAAAAGGCGTAGGCCAGTATCCGATCGCCGTCCACGGCTCCGTAGCACGCGTATGCGCTCCGGGCAAAGGCCTGCTCGATAGCAGACAGGGGCTTCAGTTCATCGGGCGGAAAGTCGACAGAAAGCCGTTCGGCATAGAGCGCGCGGATTTGCGGCAGCGCGAGTGCCCGGACGCAGAACGGCATGGGTCAATTCTCCTTTCGCGCCGGGGCGGCCGCGCCCGGCAGTCTGTGCCTCAGAAATAATCCTCCACCAGGATCGGTTTGCGGACAAACACGGCCTTCAGGACATCTTCATTCCCGGAGACCTCCACATCATCGCGGTATTTCGCTTCTTCAAGGCTAACAAGTCCGGCTGCCATCTGCCCCAGTGCCCGTTCGGAGACGGCCAGGTCGGGCGCTTTGTCCGTGGACAGCACGGATGCGCCGCACACCTCCCACACGCCGTTGTTCTCCGGAATGAATTCGTCCGATACCCGGATCACGAACCGGCAGCCGTCAGGCTTTTTCATGATGGCCAGCAGCTTCCGGGCGTTGATGACGCGAATCATGTAGTCCTGCCTGGTTTCCTTGCCGATGTCATATGCCCGGGGACTGCGGATGATGGAATACAGTTCGAGGTCTCGCGGCAGGAACAGCTCGATTTTGCCGTAGTCCGCCGTGAAGCGCGCCAGGAACCCCAGGATCGCGCGCAGGCCCGCACGTCCGTCCCAGGCGAGGTCGCGGACGGAAAGGATGGCGGCCGGGTCGTGCCGCACATCCTGGAAGATCAGGTATGCCGCAGGCTTGCCGTTTTCATACAGCATGTAGCAGAATTTGCGGTCTTTATAACAGTCGCCTGTCAGGCGCTTTTCAAGCATCCGGTCGTCCCGCCGCACGGCCAGGTTATAGCCCGCCGCGAAGCGGTTATACAGCGTGGTATATTCCTCCACGGGATCGCCTGGCCGCCACAGCAGGACCCGGCCCGAAAAGCGGTAGCCGCGCAGCACGTCCGGCTCGAATTCATATACGCTCTTCCAACAGGCGGTATCGTAGCCGAACTTGCGGTAGAACGCGTGGTTGAAGGGATAGAGGGTGGAGATGACTTCGCCGTTCCGGTAGGCATGCGGGAGCAGGCGCTCAAAGATCGCGCGGATCGCGCCTTCGTTCCGGTATTCCGGCAGTGTTGAGACCGCGCCGATGCCGCCGTTTGCGATCAGGCTGCCGTCAAAATACGTCTCGTAGCGGTTGTTGATGATTCTGGCCATCATCGTTCCGTCATCCGCGAAGGCGCCCCAGTCCTCAACCGTTTCCTTTTCGCTGTCCGCCCGGGCTTTTTCCATGTCCTCCAGCCGGGAATGGAACGCCACTGTTGAAATCAGCTTCGCCTCGAACCGCTCTGCGGCCCTCAGCAAGCGCACGTCCACCGCCATCGCCTCCCTGCGGCGCACCGGAATCCGCGTGCCGCCGCCGTCATTATGCCGCGCGTCCTTTCGGGGCACGGCACATAGACACATTATAACACAGAGGAAAGAAAAAGCCAAACGAAAAGATAATGAATCAGCAAAGAGAGGACATGTGCCCTCTCTTTGCATTCTTTGACGGCCTGTTCGCTACAGCTTGAAGCCCGTCACCACCGCCTGGGCGATATCCCGCCCCAGGTCATCCGTCACGTCTACATTGTAGACGCAGCTGGTTCGTCCATCCTTCCGGCAGGATGCTTTGGCGGTGAGCCGGCTGCCGCGCGATTCGCTCAGGAAGTTCATGCTGACCTGCTGGGCCACGGTGGGCCGGTGTACGTTGTTGGCCGCGGCGGCAAAGGCGAGGTCTATCAGCGTGAAGATGGCGCCGCCCATTATGCCACCCTCCGCGTTGCGATGGCGCTTCCCGATTTCAAAGCTGCACACCGCGCTGTCGCCGGAGAGTTCGTCAAGCGTGATGCCGTTTTCAAGGGCGAAGCGATCGCCTTCAAAATAGGCGCGGGCCTCCTCAAGGCTGTTGAATGTGGGCATGTTTTTTCCTCCGATGCGGGCGGACATCCGGTCGATCCGCGTTTTCCGGAACCGGCCGGCCATCGAGTGACGGCTGTTACAGGTTGTCCACGTCCTCCTGGCTCAGCATGGCTACATCCTTCAGGGCGAACACCTGCGCGGCCTTCTGGCCGTCGTTCAGGCGCAGGATCATGTAAGCGCTGCCGTTCTTGCCCTTGCGGAGAGAGGAGTACATGTATTCCACCGAGAGGCCGGCGTCTTCGATCACGGCGAGCAGGCCGGCCAGGCCCAGCGGCCGATCCGGCACGGCGGCGCAGATGACGTGGTTGATGCGGGCAATGTAGCCGTTGTCCTTCAGCAGCTGCATGGCCAGGTCGATCTGGTTGCTGTGGATGATCATGCGCACGATGCCGAAACTCTGGGTGTCGGCAATGGACAGCGCGAGCAGGTCTACGCCGCCTTTGCCCAACAGCTCCGTCATCTCTCTCAGCGTGCCGGGATGGTTTTCGAGGAAAACGGAAATCTGCCTGATAAACATATGCATCCCTCCGATCAGAGTTTTCTGTTGTCAATGACGCGCTTGGCCTTGCCTTCGCTCCGGGGAACGGACTTGGGCGCGACCAGGGTGACCTTTGTGGCGATGCCGACGACGGACTTGATCTGGTCGGTGATGTGCTTGCGCACGGCCTCGATGTGGCCGACCGTATCAGAGAACATGTCCTCCGTCATCTCTACTTTGACTTCCAGCGTGTCCGAATTGTTCACGCGGTCGACGATCAGCATGTAGTGCGGCGCGACGCCCTGCGTGCCCACGAGCACGGTTTCAATCTGGCTGGGGAATACGTTCACGCCGCGGATGATCAGCATGTCGTCGGTGCGGCCGGTGATGCGGCTCATGCGGGCGAAGGTGCGGCCGCATTCGCACTTTTCATCCGTGAGGCTGCAGATGTCGTGCGTGCGGTAACGAAGCATGGGCATGCCCGTCTTGGTGATAGTGGTGAACACCAGCTCGCCGGACTCGCCGTAGGGCAGCTGCTCGCCCGTGGCGGGGTCGATGATTTCGGCGATGACGTGGTCTTCGTTGACGTGCATGCCGTTTTTTTCAAGGCAGTTGAAGGCCACGCCGGGGCCGGCGATTTCCGTCAGGCCGTAGATGTCGCAGGCGTCGATGCCCAGCAGTTCCTCGAGATGCTGGCGCATGGCCTCGGTCCACGGCTCCGCGCCGAAGCAGCCGGCCTTCAGCCTGATGTCCTTGCCGGGCACCAGGCCCATTTCCCGGATGGTCTCGCCAAGGTAGGTGGCGTAGGAAGGCGTGCAGCAGAGCAGTGTGACGCCCAGGTCCTTCATCATCATGATCTGCCGCTGGGTGTTGCCGCTGGACATGGGCACCACCATGGCGCCGATCCTGTCTGCGCCCTGATAAGCGCCGAAGCCGCCGGTGAACAGGCCCAGACCGTATGCCACCTGCACGATGTCGTCTTTCGTGCAGCCGGCGGCGGTCAGCGTGCGGGCCATCATTTCACTCCACACATCCACGTCGTTGCGGGTGTAGCCCGCCACGATGGGCTTGCCGGTTGTGCCGGAGGAACCCTGAATGCGCACGATTTCGGATTTGGGCACGGCCAGCAGGTCGAAGGGATAATAGTCGCGCAGGTCGGTTTTCTGCATGAAGGGCAGGTGCTTGAGGTCCTCCACGCTGCGGATGTCCTCAGGCTTCAGACCCTTGGCATCCATGCGCGCGCGATACATGGGCACGTTGTCATACTCGCGCCTGACGGTTTCCGCCAGCCGGGCGCTCTGCCACGCGTGAAGCTCATCGCGGCTCATGCATTCGCGGGCAGGGTTGTAGATCAGGTGTTCCTTTGCGCTCATTTGGATCAGCCCTTTCTTTTTCGCGTTGGTTTGAGCGGTCTGTATCAAAAAAGCGGCCCTCCCATCTGGAGAGCCGCTTTGATGAACGACGGTGGTTCACAAAGAATTACTCGCCAGAGGGATTGAAATCGGGGCCAAAAAACCAAAAGCGCAGGGCGCTGAAAAATCGCACTGCGCTGTTGTTGACAGACAGAACAGACCTGCCGGAAATGCGGCAGGGGCGGGAACCAGACTGAACGCGGCCATAAAGGCTTGCCATATCTGCTCCCACCTTTCTCTGGACGAATTGAAATATTGACGTTATTATAGCACCAATCAGGAGAATGTCAATAGCGCGCTGCTCTGATGAAGTGTTAATTATTCGGTATAGAAGGAGACGCGCAGGGAGAATAAACAGCGGGCGGGCTTGCGCTTTGCGGCGTCCCGTGATACTGTATATATATGTATCCTATGAGTGCGGAATGTGTATATGGAGGTATTATACCGGGATCGGCGGGAGGTGCTGATATGGAAAGAACGCAGCGAAAACTCGGCTGGACGGTCAAAGGCATGCTGGGAATGGCGTTCGTGCCGATGGGAGCGGTTTATCTTGCCGTGGCTGCGCTTTTGTGGTTTCTCAAAGCAGGGGACGCGCCGAACGATCCCCTGGTTTTCCTGTGCACTTTCGGCGGATTGGGCATCATTTTCCTGGCGGTCGGCCTGGGCCTGCTTGAGGCCGACCTGCGACGCCGGCTCGGCATGCGGCGGGCGCTGGAGGGCGGCAGTTTTGTGGCGGGGAAGATCACGGATATCAGGGTGAAGGCGAGCGTCAATGTCGGCCGGACCCATCCGCGCGTGGTGGAGTGCCGCTACAGGGATCCGGATACGGGTGAGGAGCGGATTGGCTTCAGCCGATACCTCTATTTTGACCCGACAGACAGGCTCATCTCAGATGAGGTTCCCGTGTACCTGGACCGGCTCGGCAGCGGGGGCGTGTTCGTAGACATCGACGCGGTTCTTACCCCCGCCGATCCGCGCCGGTGAGGGCCCCCGTCAGTCCTCCCGTGTTGACGGCGCGCGGGCGACGTGTTACAATGCTTTGGGAAATGAAAGAGGGGAGAGGAAAAGCATGAAGAGAATACTGTTCCAGGGCGATTCAATCACCGATGTCGATCGCAACCGGCAGCATCCGGAGGCGACGGACGGCCTGGGGTGCGGCTATCCGCTGCTGCTGAAGGCGCGGCTCGGTTATGAGTATCCGGGCGCCTATGAGTGCCTCAACCGGGGCCTTGGCGGCGATCGCGTCGTGGATCTCTATGCCAGGATCCGGCGCGACATCATCAACCTCCGGCCCGACTGCCTGAGCATCCTCATCGGCGTCAACGACGTATGGCACGACCTGAGCGACAGCCCGAATGGGGTGGACGCGGTCAAATTCGAGCGGGTGTACGACTGGCTTCTCACCGAGGTGAGCGCCGCTTTGCCCGGCGTTTGCGTCATGGTGCTGGAGCCCTTCGTACTGCCGGGTCCCGCTACGCAGGGTGAAGAGCAGTGGACGGTTTTCTCCCGCGAGGTGCCGCTGCGGGCCCAGGCCGCGCGCCGGGTGGCCGAAAAGCATGGCGCGGCATTCGTGCCGCTGCAGGAGAAACTGGATGAAATGAGCCGCCTTGCGCCGGCCACGCACTGGCTGCGGGACGGCGTGCATCCTTCCGAAGCCGGGCACGAGCTCATCGCGCGCGAGTGGATGAAGACGTTCAGACTGCTGGGAATCTGACGCGGCGGCATTATGCGCGCCGGGATGGAGGATATCATGAACAGGATTACGCCGATCCGGAAGCCCTGGGCAGGCACCATGACGGCTCGTGAGCGCTTCAATCGCCAGATGCACTGGCAGAGCGTGGATCGCTGCTTCAACATGGAATTCGGCTACTGGAAGGAGAATTTCCAGCTTTGGCCCTTGTTCTACGAGAACGGCATTGCCAACAATGCCGAGGCCGATGTGTTTTTCGCCTTCGACAAAATCGCGCAGGTGGGCGGGGCGACCTGGATGTGCCCGCCCTTTGAGGAGAAAGAGGTGGAGCGCCGCGGCAACCGGGTGGTGCTCATCAATGCGGACGGCCTCATGGCCGAGGTGCTGGCTTCAGGCAAGGACACCATACCGCATTACCTGAAATCCTCCGTTACCACCCCCGACGATTGGAAACGCGTGAAGGAGGAACACTTCGACCTGGACGCGCCTGCCCGGACGCTGGATATCGGGGCGCTGAAGAAGGCGCATCCGGAAGACCGTGATTATCCGCTGGGCGTGTATTGCGGTTCCATGATCGGGAAAATCCGGGATATGCTGACATTTGAAGGCCTGGCCTACGCCTGCTACGATTATCCCGACATGGTCGAGGACATGGTCGAAACCTGCTGCGTGCTGGTGGAGCGCTCGCTGGATCAGCTGCTGGGGCATTTCACCTTCGACTATGCCTCCGGTTGGGAGGATATCTGCTTCAAGAACGGCCCGATCGTCTCAGTGCCTTTCTTCCGAGACGTGGTCATGCCTCGTTACAAGCGGATCCGGAAAAAGCTGGATCAGTTCGGCATCGACCTGTGGTATACCGACTGTGACGGCGATGTCCGGCCCATTCTCCCGTATCTGCTGGAGGGCGGCATCAACTGCCTCTTTCCCTTCGAGGTGAACAGCTGCGCGCATCCGGGCGAGCTGCTGGATCAGTACGAAGGACAGCTGCGCATCATGGGCGGCGTGGACAAAATGAAGCTGGGCGCCGGCCGCGAGGCGATCAGGGATTATCTCAAATCGCTGGAGAAATACGTGGCGCGGGGCGGATACATTCCCTTCTGCGATCACCGCTGTCCGCCCAACGTCGACCCGGGCGACTACCTGTATTACCTTGATCTGAAAGAGAAGATGTTCGGTATACAGGCCTGAGGCACGGCATTATCGACCGGACAGGCGGAATCGCGACGGACCGACGCCCGTTCCATACCCTTTCCCGGATAACAAAACAGGCATCCCCGGTTTTTCCTGCCGGGGATGCCTGTTTTGTTGCGTTTATTGCAGGCCTGCCGTCATCCACGCGCCGTAAATGGCGGGCGAATGGGCCGCGCCGAAGCTGTTCGCTCCCTCCGTTTCCTGCAGCAGTGCCAGCAGCGGGCTGAAATCGTTCGCGGCCGCGGTCAGCCGTTTCACGTAAACGGAGGACGGGCTCAGCTTTCCGTCGAACAGCAGCAGGAGAAACTCGGAAGCCGTCATGCCGTCCTCTCCTTCTTCTGCCGCGCCGGTATGCCCCAGCGCGTGGCGCACGCCGAAGTCCTCGGACAGACTGGGAATCAGACCGGCCATGGCGTCTGCCAGGGCCTGCGCCGCCGCGCTGCCATTCGGGGCCATGAAGAATGGACCGGATGTGTCGGAGCGCGCCTCGTAGGCCGCCTTGGCCGCCGGCAGCAGGGCGGCGTCGTCCACCGGCAGCAGCAGGTCCGTGCCGTAGCGGGCGAATCCCCACTGCGGGAGCGGAAGGAAGGTGATGAGATCGGCGGGATTGATTACGTTGAAGATGTTATCATACGCAGGGCGTTCCCCGCGCACGGTGCGGGGCGTGGCGAAGGTGTAGGCATACACGCTGTCCGCGCCGTAGCGGTCGGTCAGCAGCGCGCCGAGGATGTTGGCCACCGCGGCGCCGCGGCTGAAGCCCGTCACCAGGAAGATGGGCGAGGACAGCCCGTCAAGATACGCCGCCTGGTCGGAGAGGACCGCCTGCGCAGCGAGCATGAAGTTTTCCGCATAGGGCAGGTCATAGTCGCCGGAGGGCATCAGGTCGAGGTTCAGAGGCCATTCGCCGCTGCCTGTCGCGCGGACGGCGATGACGACCGCCGTTCCGCCCTCATCCAGCGCCTTGTCGTATACCGAATAGGATGCGATGTGGCGCGTATCTCCCGCCGGGCGATCGAAGTTGAAATCACCCACCCTGGAGAAGCCGTCCACATTCAGTACCGCTTCCTGGATGGCGGGCATGTAGCCCAGCTCCGCGATCTGCAGCGCCTGCTGGGCAAGCGCCGGGTCGTAAACGCGGCTGGATTCGGAAAACCCGGCGCGGGCCAGGGAGGGAACGAGCAGCATCAGAACCAGCGCCGCGGCAAACAATCTTTTTGACATGAGGATCCCCCCTTGACTGCGGCTCAGAGCTTCTTAAAGAGCCTTGCGCTCCAGAATTCCATGCCGATCTCGTCGATGTAGAAATGCAGGATGGCGCGCCAGTTTTTCGTGGCGGTGGCGAGCATGAGGTACGCCGCCTCGCCCTTCACGGCATGCGCGGCGGCGTCCATCAGGGCTTTGCCGACGCCCCGCGAGCGGCAATCAGGCACCACGTAGATTTCCTCCACCTCGAAGCATGGCGTGCCGTCCGGCATGATCGAACTGGCCTTCTCCGAGCGGAAGGGCCTGCCGAACAGGTAGCCGACCACGCGGCCGTCCTCCTCGGCCAGGAAGATGCGCATGCCCTCGATGTCCTCGCGGGTATTGGCGCGATACCCATGGCAGCTGTTCTCCGCCTCCCAGTCACGGGAAAGGGCGATGAGCGTTTCAAGCACAGGATCGGTGAGCGGGGTCTCGCGGATGGCTGTTTTGTTCATTTCGATTCGTCCTTTTCGGGCTCGTTCACCTTCACGTTGATTTCCAGCACCTTCGTGGCCTCCACCTGTGTCACGCGCACGGCCAGGTTTCCGAAGGTGAAACTGTCGCCCACGGCGGGGATGCGGCCCATCTGGTCCACCACCCAGCCGCTCACAGTAGAGGCGTTGAACTCGCCGTTCATGTCGAACAGCTCCTGCATATCCTCCAGCTCGGCGCTGGCGTCGATCTGCCAGCTGCCGTCCGGCAGCCTTTTGAATTCCTCCACGATTTCGTCGTGTTCGTCGTAGATTTCGCCCACCAGCTCCTCGAGGATATCCTCCAGCGTGACGAGGCCCATCGTGCCGCCGTATTCATCGGATACGATGGCCATGTGCGTTTTGTTTTTCTGCAGCACGCGCAGCAGGTCGCTCAGCTTGGCGCCGGGGGTGATGAACATGGGCGGATGCATGAGCTCCTTCAGCGATTTGGCGCTGCGGTTGTTAAAGAAATCCTTCTCGTGGATGATGCCCACGATGTCGTCGATGTTCTCTTCATAAACGGGCAGGCGGGAAAAGGTGTTCTCGCGGAACACTGCCTCGGCCTCATCCATGCTCATGCCGACATCCAGCGCCACGATGTCCACGCGGTGCGTGAGGATGTCCTCGGCGGTCAGGTCGTCGAATTCGATGGCGGAGCGGATCAGGTCGCTTTCGTGCTCGTCGATCTCGCCCTCCTGCTCGGCTTCGTCCACGATGGTGAGCAGCTCTTCTTCAGCCATGCCTTTGTCTTCGGGCGCGGGGAACAGGCGCATGAGCAGCCTGCGCCACTGCATGAAGATCCAGTTGAGCGGCGTGAACAGCTTCACGAGCAGGCGCGCGGCCGGCGCGACGGCCACAGTCATCTGCTCGGCGCGGTCTTTGGCCAGCGTCTTCGGGGAGATTTCACCAAAGATGAGCACCAGCACGGTCATCACGATGGTCGAAACGGTGACGCCCGCGTCCTTGAAGAAGAAGACGAACTCCACCGTCGCCAGCGAGGAAGCCAGGATGTTGACGATGTTGTTGCCAATCAGGATGGTGGAAAGCAGCCTGTCATAGTCCTCGGCCAGGTCGAGCGCGAGCTGCGCCCGCTTGTCGCCCAGCTTTGCGCGGGATTTGAGGCGCGTGTGGCTGACCGAGGAGAACGCCGTTTCGGTGGAGGAAAAGAAGGCGCTGAGGCCGAGGAGCAGCACGAGAACGAGAATAATGCCTATACCACCAGGTTCCATTGAACAAATCACACTCCAATTAATCAGGGCTTTGTTTTTATCGTCACATCAATATCTCTTCCGTGCCATCCACGGCCGCTCGGACGAGAGCGTCCAGGTCGAGCGCCTTCTCCGCCTCGGCGACGACCTCGATACGGGGCCGGGTGAGGGGATGGCGGGGAGTGAACACGGTGCAGCAGTCCTCATAGGGCAGGCTGGAGGTTTCGTAAGTGCCGATCTTTTCGGCAATGGCGATGATCTCCTGCTTGTCGAAACTGATGAGCGGCCGGAATACCGGCAGCTCGGCCACGGCGTCGGTGCAGGCCAGCGCTTCGATGGTCTGGCTGGCTACCTGGCCCAGGCTTTCGCCGGTGATGAGCGCCTTCGCGTTATCCCTGCGCGCGATTTCATTGGCGATGCGCATCATGCATCGGCGCATGATGAGGGTGCCCATCTCGTCCGGACACTTCTCGTGGATTTGCAGCTGCGTATCGGTGAATGGCACCACATATACTTTCATGCCGGCGCCGTATTCGCCGACGATCCTGGCCAGCTCCAGCACTTTTTCCTTGGCGCGCTCACTGGTGTAGGGGAAGGAGAAGAAGTGCACGGCGTTCACGCTCACGCCGCGGCGCATCATCTGGTAGCCCGCGACCGGGCTGTCGATGCCGCCGGAAAGCAGCAGCAGCGCCCGTCCGCCGGTGCCCAGCGGCAGGCCGCCTGCGGCCATGATCTCGCCGATGTACACATAGGCATGGTCGCGGATCTCCACGCTTACGTAGTAATCCGGATTGTGCACGTCAACGCGCAGATTCGGGTTGTTTTCGAGGATATCGCCGCCCAGCTCCATGTTGAGCTGCTGAGAATTCATGGGAAAGCGCTTGTCCGAGCGGCGGGCCATCACCTTGAAAGTGCCCTTGAGCTCCCTGGTCAGTTCGAGGCACTTGGCGGATATTTCCGTGTAGTCCTTGTCCAGCTCCCAGGCAGGGCTGACGGAGTGCAGACCAAACACGCGGGTCACGCGGCGCACGGCTTCATCCATATCCGCCATGCCGCTCACGTAGATGCGCGAATCGGACAGCCAGGCGTCCGCGCCGATGGGAGCCACGGCGTGCTTCACGTTTTCAGTCAGCCGCCGCAGGAAGTAAGGCCTGTTCTGGCCCTTCAGGTGAACTTCGCCGTAGCGGACCAGCAATACCTGTCTCATGGTTATCTATCTCCTTTTGAACCGTCTCAGCGCCGCGTGCAGGGGCCCGGCCTGTGCGGCGGCATAGCGGATTTCGTCGTCGGTGGTGTGGGGCGAGAGGCTGAAGCGCAGGGCCCATTCCGCCCGGTCGGCCGAAAGCCCCATGGCCAGCAGCACGGGGCTCACATGGCGCTTCTTCGAGGAGCAGGCCGAGCCGGTGGAGCAGTAAACGCTCGCGCCTTCCAGCGCGTGAAGCATGACCTCGCCGCGCACGTCCGGGAAGCTGATGTTGAGGATGTGCGGCGCGCCGGCCTCGAGTTCCGGCCCGTTCAGCAGGGCGTCCGGCACGGCCTTCCGCATTTCGCTCCACAGCAGCCTTTTCTTTGCCATCAGCGTTTCAAACAGGTCAGGCAGGGCCTTCATCTCGTCGGCCGCTTCCCGGAAGCCGGCGATGCCCGGCGTGTTCTCCGTGCCGGAGCGCAGCGCGCCTTCCTGGCCGCCGCCTAGCTGCCGGGGAATGAGCCGCACGCCGGGCCGCACATAGAGCGCGCCCACGCCCTTCGGCCCGTGGATCTTGTGGGAGCTCATGGTGTACAGATCCACCAGCCGCGCGTCGAACGGAACGCGCAGGAAGCCCTGAACGCCGTCCACATGGATGAGCGCCTTCGGCGCCCTTTCGCGCACGGCCTTCGCCAGCCTGGCAATGTCCGGCATGGCGCCGGTCTCGTTGTTCACCTGCATGCAGCTCACCAGCGCAGGCGGGTCGGAAAGCGCCTCGTCCAGCTGTTCCCAGTCCGGCTGGCCGGTGCCGTCCACCCGCAGCACGGTCACGCGGTGCCCGAGTGATTCGAGATAACGGAAGGCTTCCAGCACGGAGGGATGTTCCACGGCGGACACGATCAGGTGCTGCGCGCCATGCATGGCCGACACCGTTCCGATGATCGCCAGGTTGTTGGCCTCGGTGCCGCCGGAGGTAAACAGGATGCCCTTCGAAGGAACAGAAAGGGCGCCTGCCAGTTCTTCGCGGCAGGCGCGCATGGCTTTTTCAGCATTCAGCGCAGGCGCGTAGAGCGAGGACGGATTATAGAATCCCTCTCGCATGCACCGCGCCATCGCGTCGATCACGCCCTCCGTCGGGCGGGTGGTCGCGCTGTTATCCAGATAAGCTTCCAAGGGAAAACTCCTTCAATGTGATCGGAAACGTGATGGGAAACCGGCCTTCGGGGCCGATTGGGGGAAACGATCGTCAGAACCTCGGGCCGGCCTGGGCGTTTTCACCCTGCCACACGCCGAAGCGGAGGTAGGGCTTGAGCAGGGCCAGCATTTCATCGGACAGCTCGAGCACGATCACGTGCTTCACGTTCTCGTGCTTCTGGTTTTCCTTCTGGAAATAGAAATAGCTCAGATTTGCGCCGCGGTTGACGAACCAGTTGTGCTTCTTGATGCTGTTGTCGCTCATGAAGCGCTGGAAGCTCTGATGCGTGACCAGGCCGGCGGTCTCCACGTTCTTCATGTTCAGCGAGGTCATCAGGCGGCGGCGCGCGTTGCCGAATACCTTGCCGACATCCAAATCGCCGTTGGTGAAAGTGTAGTCATATTCGACGCGCAGGTTGTCCTTCTTGAACCAGAGGAGGACGGCCAGACCGCCGAACAGCACGAAGTAGATTACCGCGGCCCAGGAGAACTGCATGGCCATGAGGCTCGACAGTCCCATCATCGCCAGAATGCCGAACAGAACGATCATCATCCAGCACAGGGCGTAGAGGATATTGTTCGGGGTCTTGTTATATTTCGTGGCAACTTCTTCATGGAAATTATCCATCGCGCATTTCATCCTTTCATGAATACAGGCGTTCATTAAACTTATTATAGCATATCCCGCCTGACGCCGCAAGGGGCGTAGCAGGGCGGAAGACGGCTTTTTCATGAAAACATGCGGTTATTCCCGGCGCATGAGGCTCATATGATAGCATTGCGCGTTGGCGCGGGAGGGTTTGCGTATGGACGAGCGTGCGGCAAATGTCCTGGCCCTGCTGCCCGGGCTTCGGGAACAATGGCCGGATTCCGGGCTTGGCGCGCTGCGGGAGATCAGGCTGCGGGCGGGTTCGCCCGTGCAGTTGATCGGGGAGGGCGGCGAATGGCTCTCGAGCGGCGCGGTAGACGAGGCCTGGATCGCCCGGGCGGCAGACGCCCTGGCCGCGCACTCGCTGTATGCACGGGAAGAGGAACTCCGTCAGGGCTATCTGTCGCTGGAGGACGGCAGTCGGGCGGGCGTGTGCGGCTGCTTCACGGCCGAGCGCGGGCGGATTGGCCGGATGACGGCCGTCCGCTCGCTCTGCATTCGTTTGGCGCGGGAGAAAAAAGGCTGCGCGGACCAGGTCATGCCGCGCCTTTACGAGGCGGGGCGCCCGCTGTCCGTGCTGATCCTGAGTCCGCCGGGCCTGGGCAAGACCACGCTGCTGCGCGACGTCGCGCGCCAGTTTTCCCTGGGCACCGCGTGGGGCCGGGGCGTGTGCGTGGCCGTGGCGGACGAGCGGGGCGAGCTGTCCGCCGGCGGCCGCCTGGACGTGGGCCCGCGCACGGATGTGATGTCCGGCTGTCCGAAGGCGGCCGCCGTCGCCATGATGGTGCGCGCCATGTCGCCGGATGTAATCGCCACGGACGAGCTGGGCGGCGGAGAGGGGGCGGCCGCCGTGCTGGAGGCCATGCGCTGCGGCGTGACGATGGCTGCGACCGCGCACGCCCGCGATCTGGACGACGCACATGCGCGCAGGGCGCTGCGCCGCCTGCTGGAGGGCGGCGCCTTCCAGCGGATCATCGTGCTGGGCGGCGGCGTGGGGCGGGTGGAAGGCGTCTATGACGGCGCGGGAAAAAGACTGTGCAGTGGGGAGGACGAGAGATGAACGCAGGATTGAAGCTTGCCGCGGCGGCAGTGCTGACGGCGGCGTGCGCCGGGTTGGGCTGGTCAGCGGCGCTTAAGCAGACCCGGCGCGTCAAGGCGCTGCAGTCGCTGAGGCGTGCGGTCAGCCGCCTGGCGGAGGACATGCTGGAGAAGCGGCTTCCGCTGCGCGGGGCGCTGGCCGCCTCCGAGCATGTATTGTTCAGCCGGGCGGCGCAGGAATGTCAGTCCCCGGAGGAAGCCCTGAAGAGGGCGGCGCGCGAACTGTCGGGCCGCGGCGGGCCGCTGGACAGCCTGACGCGTGAGGACCTGGCCGCCGTCGAACGGCTGGCCGACGGGCTTGGAAGGGGAAGCCTCGAGCGGCAGCGGCTGCTGCTCCGCGAAACCACGGATGAAATGGCGGCGCTCTCCCTCGCCGCGGAAAAGCTGGCGGCCGAGCGCGGGCGGCTGTATGTTTCGCTCGGCGCCCTGGGCGGGCTGGCGCTGGCCGTGATGTTGGTTTGATTGGGAAATGGGGAATGGGGAATTATGACGGTTGAGTTGGTGTTCCGCATTGCGGCCATCGGGCTGATCACCTCGCTGCTGGCGCAGGTGCTCACGAAGGCGGGGCGCGAGGAAATCGCCGCCCTGGCCACGCTGGCCGCGCTGGTGATTGTGCTGCTGATGGTGGTGGATCTCATCCGCGATTTTTTCGAGAGCGTGCGGACGATATTTGCGGTCTATTGAACAGAAGGCACGAGAAGGCGGCAGGCGCGCCGCATTTTTGAAAGGGCGGAGGGATTCGATGATCTATCGCGCGGTGCTGATCTGTGTGGCCGGGGCGCTGGCGGCTTCGTTGCTGGGCGGCAGGCCGGAGATGAAGCTGGGCGTGACCATCGCGGCGGGGTTATGCGCGGCGATGCTCTGTCTGGACGGACTGCGCGACGGCGCGCGCACGCTGCAAGCTCTTTCCCGGCAGGCCGGACTGGAGGACGGATGCGCCGCCGCCATGCTGAAAGCGACGGGCGTAGCGATGCTGGCGGAATTCGGCGCGCAGCTATGCCGGGACGCGGGCGAGAGCGCGCTGGCGGGTCGGGTGGAGATGGCGGGCCGGGTGACGCTGATGGGCATCGCGCTGCCCCTGCTCTCCGGCCTGACCGGCCGTCTCTGCGCGTTGCTTCCATGAGACGCGCGCTGGCCGTAGCCGCTCTCTCGCTGCTGATCTTCTGCCCCGCGCGGGCCGAAACCATGAATACCGCCGCACAGGACCTGCCGCTTGGCGGCCTGGAAGACTTTGCGCGGGAAAACGGCCTGGCGCTGGATGTGCGCGCGCTGGTCGCCCGGCTTGTAGAATCCGGCGCGGCGGAGGAAGCGCCGACCCTGATCGATTCGCTGGCGGCCTTGCTGCGAAATGCGCTGCGGGATGCGTTTCCTTCGCTGCTGGCGCTCACGGCGCCGGCGCTCATGTGGGCGGCCTGTCGCCAGCTTACGGCGGGCGGACGACTGGGCGCGGCCGGCGAGCTGGTATACTGTCTGTGTGCGGCCGGCTTGCTGACCGGCCTGTTTTCCGACCAGATGACGGCGGCACGGCAGGCCACAGAACGCATCGCCGCGCTGATCGGACGGTTTCATCCGGTGATGAGCGCAATGCTGTCCGCTTCCGGCGCGGCGAACCTGGCCGGGCTGATGCAGCCGGCGGGCGCGCTGGCGTCGGGATTCATCACCGGCGCGATGACGCGCGCGGCGTTCGCGCTGAGCTCGGCTGCGGCGGTGCTGGCGGTGGCGGGCAACCTGAGCGAACGGCTGCGCTTCAGGGGATTGTTCAGACTGTGCGTCAGCACGGCAAACTGGATCATGGGCGGCGCGACGACGCTGTTCCTCGGCCTGATGACGGCAGGCGGTCTGCTGGAATCCGGGCGGGACAGCATGGCGTTGCGTGCGGCCGAATATGCGGTCGACAACCTGCTGCCAGTGATTGGCGGCGACGTGGCGGACACGCTGGGCGCGGTGAGCTCCGGCGCGGCGCTGCTGCGCAGGGCGGTGGGCGTCACGGGAACGGTGCTGCTGGCGGGCGTCTGCCTTGAACCGATGGCGCGCACCATCGCGGCGGTTCTCGGCTGCCGTATGGCGGCGGCACTGGCCGAACCTGC
>LVAP01000094.1 GCA_001603025.1 Clostridiales bacterium Firm_10
AATCTGACTGTTTCTTTCTTTCCCATTCTTCCCTATATCGTTTTCAAGGATCGCTCCTGTCTCGCCGCTCGCTTGCTGAAGCGTTTACCGCGAGAACATGATGTATTATACCTGTTTCAGGGCAACTTGTCAAGCTTTTCCCTGAAAGCTGTCATTTTGAGTTATTTCCTATTTATGTATACCTTTTTTTGCATTTTTCCTCTTCTCTTCTCAGATCGCCTCATTCGGAGCCCATTGTTCGGATTTTGCGGAAAGAGCTCGTAAAGCCTCCCCTTTTATCCGGGAGCATCCGTCACATTTTCGTCAGATTTCCGTATATTATTTGACGCTTATTTGCCTTCAAGGCGTATAAATCCGAATATTGCTTTTCATGTAAACTCTTTGATAAGTTCAAAAATGACGCCCTGTTTTTCCGGATCACGACGCACGGATGCCTGAAAACAGTTGACATTTCGGGCATATTCCATTATGCTAGTCACAAACATTCAAATACAAAAGCGCAGGGGAAGGGAAGCGTGAACCTATGGCCGGCACAGCCATCATCGGCACGGTCTTTGTGGACATCAAGGGATATCCGGAAGACGTCTACCAACCCACCGGACGGAACATCGGCATCGTCAAGCTGATCCCCGGCGGCGTCTCGCGCAACGTAGCGGAGAATTTCGGCAATCTTCATATGCCTGCGCAGTTTGTCAGCTCCATCGACCGCACTGCTGTGGGCCAGGATGTCCGGCGCCAGCTGTCGGAAAGCGGCATCGACACGCGCTTCATCACCGAAGGTGAGAACGCCATGGGCCTGTGGCTGGCCGTGTTCGATGAAAAAGGCGACCTGGCTGGCTCCATTTCACATCAGCCGGATTTTTCAGCGCTTGAAAAGCTGATCCGCGAACAGGGCGACGCCATCATTTCCGCCTGCGACAATATCATCCTGGAAATCGACATGAATGAATCCATCGCGGAAATGGTGCTCGATCTGGCCGAACGTTACGACCGCAAAGTCTACGTTATCGTCGGCAATATGGGCATCATCCTGAAACGGCCCGACTTCTTGCGCCGCGTGGCCTGTTTCATCTGCAACGACATCGAAGCCGGCCGCCTGTTCCACCGCAGTTTCGATTCATTTGACGCCGCCGACATGATGCGATTCCTTCCCGGCGCAGTTGACGCTGCCGGTATTCCCGCGATGATTGTCACCATGGGTGCCCGCGGCGCGGTCTACTATGGCAGCCGCACCCGCGAGATCGGGGCCTGCCCCGCCCTGCCCTGCCGCCTGATCGACTCCACCGGCGCGGGAGACGCCTTCCTCTCAGGTGCGGTGATGGCTTTCACGCGGGGCCTTTCGCTGCCCACCGCCGTGCGCGCGGGCACAAAGCTCGCCTCCATCGTCATCCAGCGCATCGAAAACGCCTGTCCGCCCCTGCCGGATTTCTTCGAGGAATTCGAGACGGAAGCACAGAGCGTCGTATACCACGCTGCCAACTGACAAAGCATATATTATGAAAGGATGGTTTTCTGCATGAAAATCGGAATGAGCTCTTATTGTCTGGACCGTGAAATCGAAGCCGGCCGCATGACGCTTCATGAAGTGATTGACTGGGCGGCGCGCCAGGGCGCGGAGTGCCTTGAGCTGGTACCCTTCGCTTTCCGCTTCGACGATCCGGAAACCGGCCGCATCGATGAAGCCGCCATCCGCGACGTGCGCCGCTGGGCCGCGGACGCGGGCATCGAGCTGGTCAACTACTCGGTGCTGGCGGATTTCTGCCGCGAAGGTGAAGCGCTGGAGAAGGAAATCGCGCGCGTCTGCCACGAAGTGGATATCGCCGCCGAGCTGGGCGTGCCGCGCATGCGCCACGATGTGACCGCGTTCCGCCGTCCGCTGAACCAGAACACGCTGGCCGACTTTGAACGCTGGCTGCCCGTGCTGGTGGAAAGCGCAAAGCGCGTGACCGAACACGCCAAAGCCCGCGGCCTGATGACCATGATCGAAAACCATGGTTTCTTTGCCAATGGCTGCGACCGCGTGGAGCGCGTGCTGCTGGGTGTGAACGACCCGAATTACGGCCTGCTGCTGGATACTGGCAACATCATCTGCGTGGATGAGGATCCGGCTGTGGCCTGCCAGGTGCTGGCGCCCCGCACGAAGATGGTTCACCTGAAGGACTTCTACGTTCGCCAGCGCGATCCGGGCGACAGCACACAGTTCGACTGCGGCGGCCACTGGTTCCGCTCCAAGGCGGGCAAGTATCTGCGCGGCGCGATTTTGGCGCAGGGCGATCTGGACATCTGGGCGGCCCTGGGCGCCCTCAAGAGCGCGGGCTATGACGGCTGCGTGGCCATCGAGTTCGAGGGACTGGAGGACGCGGCCTACGCCACCAGCGTCTCGCTGGCCAACGCGCGGAGAATCTGGGAAGAGGTTTAAGCGTCCGGTTTCCGCGTCATCCTGACAAAAAGCACAGCGCCGCCGCCCGATGGTTCATCGGGCGGCGGCGCATATTGCTTATGGGCGGCGGCTCTGTCACTTCAGCGGCTCGAAATCCTCCGCGCCGTGCTTGCACAGCGGGCAGATGAAATCCGCGGGCAGGGTGTCGCCTTCATACACATAGCCGCAGATCTTGCACACGAAGCCCTTCTGCTCTTTCGGCGCGGGGGCAGGCTTGGGCTTGATGTGGTCGAAATAATACTGGTAAGTCACGGAGCGGTCGCCGCTGAGCGACTTCAGCTCGGTCACATCCGCGATGAACAGCGTGTGCGTGCCGCAGTCGATGGCCTGCACCACCTTGCCGGAGATCACCGCGTTGGCGACGCCCACCAGGTAGACGATGCCGTTCGATGTGCGCGGCATCTCGACGCCCTCGAATTTGTCGACATCGCGGCCGCTCTGGAAGCCATAGTGCCTGAACAGCTCGAAGGGCACGTCCTCGGTGAGGATGGAGGCGTTGAACTCGCCGGTGCGCAGGATCATATCGTGCGTATAGTTGGCCTTATTGACGGCAACCGTCACGCGGTTCGGGCTGCTGGTGAGCTGCGATACGGTGTTCACGATGCAGCCGTTGTCCTTGTCGCCTTCGCGGGCGGTCAGCACGAACAGGCCGTAGGTCAGCTTGAACATGGCGCTCGGGTCGTTCGAGGCGGCAGCGGGTGCGGCGACAGGCTGCAGCGAAGGCATGGTGCTCACCAGGGCGGCGCACATGGCGTCCAGTTCCGCCAGCTGATTCTCCTTGAGCGAGGATTTCAGGCTCACCCTGTTTTCCAGGATGGTGCAGTTCTTGAGCCCGCCCAGAATCTCGGCCATGAGCTTGCCGCTGGTCGCGGCCCAGGAACCGTTCTCGATCAGCGCGATGGTGCGGTTCTGCAGGTTGTGGGCGGCGATGTCCAGAAGCGCCGTCTCCATATTGCAGAAGATGCCCGCGTTGTAGGTGGTGGAGGCAAACACCAGGTGGCTCGCCCGGAAGGCCTCGCTCACGATCACAGAGGGATGCGTGACGGACACGTCGTACATCTTCACGTTCTTCACGCCCGCGTCGGCCAGCTTGCCGGCCAGGATGGACGCGGCGTTCTCGGTGTCGCCGTACACGGAGGCGTAGGCGATGACCACGCCCTCGTCCTCGGGGGTGTATGTGGACCACTTCTGATATTTCTCGACGAACCAGCTGATGTTCCTGCGCCACACCGGGCCGTGCAGTGGGCAGATGGTCTCGATTTCCAGGGCGGACGCCTTCTTCAGCAGCGCCTGTACCTGCGTGCCGTATTTGCCCACGATGTTGGTGTAATAGCGGCGGGCGTCGTCCAGCCATTCGGCCTCGAAATTCACCTCGTCCGCAAAGAGGTTTCCGTTGATCGCGCCGAACGTGCCGAAGGCGTCCGCAGAGAACAGGGTCTTGCTGGCCGCATCGTAAGTCACCATGACCTCGGGCCAGTGCACCATGGGCGCCATCACGAAGGCCAGTTTATGCGCGCCGGTTTCCAGCGTGTCCCCTTCCTTCACAACCTGAACGCGGCCGTCGACATCGAAAGAGAAGAATTGCCTGATCATCGCCAGCGCCTTGGCGTTGCACACCACTGTCGTCTCGGGGTGGCGCATCGCCAGTTCGGCAAGCGTGGCGCAGTGGTCGGGCTCCATATGATTGACCACCACGTAGTCCAGCGGCCGTCCGGCCAACACGTGGTCGAGGTTTTCAAAGAACACGCCGCTCACGGCCCTGTCCACAGTATCCAGCAGCACGGTCTTTTCATCGGTCAGCACATAGGCGTTGTAGGACACGCCGCGCGGAATGGGAAACACATTCTCAAACAATGCCAGGCGCCGGTCGCTGCCACCCACCCAGTAAAGATCGTCATGAACCTTTTTTACGCAATACATGGGAAAATCCACCTTTCTGTTTCGTCGTTCCTGATTCCATTATAAGTCATCAAACGAGCGGGGTCAAATGATTTCAGGCTATAATCCGGAGCGCCCCGTTTGCGCGCAGCATCATCACTCCTTCACCCACACGTCGACCTCGCCGTCCTCCGGGCGCTCGAACCGGTTCCAAAACTTGGCAGCCAGCCCTTCGTCCACAAGGTAGGCCTCCACCTGCCCGGCCAGTACGGCGGCGTTGCGCTTCGCCACCCTGTCATGCCAGACCGCTTCGTCCATGTCCAGGGCGTGCAGCTCGAAGAGGTGGCCCCGGCCTTCGTAAAGCGCCCGGACAGAACGCCGTTCCTCCTGCCTCCAGAAGCCCCAGTCCAGGATCACGTCCACGCCGGCGTCCAGCAGTTCCAGTGCCTGCCGGTGGAGATACGCCTTGCCGCGGCGCGCGTACTCGTCGTGCATTTCGCCCGCATCCGGGCCGAACAGGGCCAGCATCAGCGCGTCGATGGAAAGCACCGGCGCGCGGCGCTCCCGGCCAAGCGCCTCCGCGTAGGTGGTCTTGCCGCAGCACAGGCCGCCGCACACCGCGATGAGTGTCGCCATGGATTCAGCCCCTTTCGCCTCAGCGCACCTCGATCCTGCCCAGCACTTCGCCCACCCGCTCGTGGAGCACCAGCGAAGCCCGGCTGTCCGCGCTGGTGACGTCGCGGTTGATGACCACCAGGTCGCGCCCGGAGAAGTAATCCAGGAAGGAAGCGGCCGGCTGCACCGTGAGGCTCGTCCCGGCTACGATCAGCACATCCGCCCGGGAAATTTCGCGGCACGCCCCGGTGATGGTCGCGCTGTCCAGCGACTCGCCGTAGAGCACCACGTCCGGCTTGACGACGCCGCCGCACTCGCAGCGCGGCACGCCCTCCGTATTCAGGATGAAATCCAGGCCGTATTTCCTGCCGCACTCCAGGCAGGTGTTCTGAAACACCGTGCCGTGCAGCTCATACACCAGCTTGTTGCCCGCCTTGCGATGCAGCCCGTCGATATTCTGCGTCACGATGCCGCGCAGCTTCCCGGCCTGCTCGAGCTCGAAGAGTTTCTTATGCGCGGCGTTCGGCTGAGCGTCCGGAAAGATCATCTTGTCGCGATAGAAGCGGAAAAACTCCTCCGTGTGCGTGTAGAAGAACATGTCGCTCAGGATGGTTTCGGGCGGATAGGCATACTTCTGGTTGTACAGTCCGTCCACGCTGCGGAAATCCGGAATGCCGCTCTCGGTCGACACCCCGGCCCCGCCGAAGAACACGATGCGCCTGCCTTTGTCGATGATGTCCTGCAATGACTTCACGGCTTGACCGCCTCCCTTTCACGAATGGTCACATGAACGGTATCTCCCGGCTGTTTGCCGATTTTGGCGCGGATATCCTTGCGAATGCCGATGATGTGGCAGGGCGTGCCCATCCGCACCAGCTGCCCGTCGCAGGGCTCGCCGTCGAATTCGGCGTGCACCGCCACGCGGCCCCGCCCGAAGACGGCTTTCACGTCGAAGGGGACTTCCACATACGCGGCGTCCATATCCGGGTTTTTGATGATCACCGCATCGAATTCATAAACCTCCGGCATGCCATCATCTCCCACGTCCATTATAGCTTTTCCCCGCGCGGCTGTAAAGGTGAAAATATAACGCGCCGCGCATTTCCCTTTTCGTCGGATCCATGTTATAATGTCAATCGAAAAAACACGCGGCGCCGCCGGAATGGAAGCCGCGGAGAGGAGTTTTATATGGAGCTGAAAATGCGCAAGGACGTGCCGGTGGAGCTCACCTGGGATCTGTCCCTCATCTATCCCTCGGAGGAGGCCATGCTGGCGGACGCCAAAAAGCTGGAGGCGCTCAGCCTTGAAATGGAAAAGGCCTACAAGGGCCGCCTGTCCGACCCGGAAACCATCAACCGCTGCCTGGACGACCTGCGCGAGGTGGAGCGCCTGTCCGACCTCACCGGCGGCTATTGCGATCTGGCCGTGTCCGTCGACTACTACGACACCCACAATATGGACCGCAACGAGCGCATGGAGCGCCTGAGGGCCGAGGTGGCCAGCCGCCTCAGCTTCATCGACAGCGAAATCATCCAGCAGGACGAAGCCGTCATCCGCACGGCCATCGACGCCACGCAGGCCAACAAGGGCTATCTCCGGGATATCCTGCGCGGCAAGCCGCACCAGCTGCAGCCGGAGACGGAGCGCGTTCTGGCCGCCCTCGGGCAGACGCTCGCCGCCCCCTACAATATCTATAACAGCGCCAAGCTGGCCGATATGCAGTTCGACAGCTTCACGGTAAACGGCGAGACCTTCCCGCTGGGCTATTCGCTCTTCGAGGACGACTACGAATACGACAGCCGCACGGACGTGCGCCGCGCCGCCTTTGAGGCGTTCTCAAAGAAAATCAGGCAGTATGAAAACGTCACCGCCGCCGCATACAACACGCAGGTGCAGGAAGAAAAGACGATGGCCACCCTGCGGGGCTTCCCCTCCGTGTTCGACGCCCTGCTGTTCGGCCAGAAGGTCACGCGGGAGATGTATGACCGGCAGATCGACCTGATCACGGAAAAGCTGGCTCCTCACATGCGCAAATACGCCCGCCTCCTGAAAAAAATCCACAGGCTGGACAAAATGACCTTTGCCGACCTGAAGATCGCCGTGGATCCGGATTACGACCCGCGCGTCACCATTGAAGAATCCAAGAAGTACATCGTGGACGGACTGTCCATCCTGGGCGATGACTACGTGGCCATGGTGAAGGAGGCCTATGAAAAGCGCTGGGTGGACTTCGCCAAGAACCAGGGCAAGTCCACCGGCGGCTTCTGCGCCGACATCTACGGCAGGAACTCCTTCATCCTGCTGAGCTGGAACGACCGCATGGCCGATGTGTTCACCCTGGCCCATGAGCTGGGCCACGCCGGGCACGACCGCCTGATGGGCCGCAGCCAGTCCATCCTGGACACCCACGTCTCCACGTATTTCGTGGAAGCCCCCTCCACCATGAACGAGCTCATCATGGCCAATTACCTGCTGAAAACCAGCGACGACAAGCGCTTCCGCCGCTGGGTGCTCTCCTGCATGATCTCCAATACCTACTATCACAACTTCGTGACCCACCTGATGGAGGCCGCCTACCAGCGCGAGGTGTACAAAATCGTAGACGCGGGCGGCAGCGTGCAGGCCGAGACCCTGAGCCGCATCATGCGGGAGACGCTGCAGAAGTTCTGGGGCGAAGATGTTGAAATCGACGAGAACGCCGCCCTCACCTGGATGCGCCAGCCCCACTATTACATGGGCCTGTACTCCTACACCTACAGCGCCGGCCTCACCGTGGCCACGCAGGCCAGCAAGCGCATCGCCGCCGAAGGCCAAAAGGCCGTGGAAGACTGGAAAAAGGTGCTCGCCGCGGGCGGCACGCTGGATCCCGTGGGCCTGGCAGCGCTGGCGGGCATCGATATCACCACTGAAGCGCCGCTCATCGACACCATCGAGACCATCGGCGGCATGATCGAAGAAATCTGCGCCCTGACGGAGGAAATGGAAGCATGAAGATCGACGTGAGGCAGCTCACCACCCCCGAGGAGCACTACGAGGCCAGCCTGACTGCCGCCGTCGCCTTCCACACGGACATCGACGACGCGGTGAAATGGGGCGTAAAGGGCGAAAACGAATGGGAGCAGGACTGGGGCGCCTTCGCGGAAGACGGAACCATGATGGCCCGCGTCATGAACAACCAGTTTGACGTGCATTTCGACGGTCACGTGATCAAAAGCGGCGGCATTGGCGCGGTGGCCACGCTGCCCCAGTATCGCTGCCAGGGGGCCATCACCGCCATCATGGCCAGGCTTCTGCTTCACGCCCATGAGAGCGGCGAGGTCGTTTCATCCCTGTTTCCCTTCAACCACGCCTTCTACCGCAAGGCCGGCTATGAGACCGTGTGCTGGCGGGAAAACTACGTCATGCCTCCAGCTGTCCTCAGGCCCTACCGCTTTGCCGGGCGGGCCGAGCTGTGGAAGCCGGGCGATTCCGTCGCCCCCTACGCGGCGCTCTACGATCGCTTCGCCGCCGGCTTCAACCTGGCCCTCTGCCGGAGCGAAGCCCGCATGGCCGGACACGTGAAGGGCGAATACTACAAGGATCGCAAGTTCTGCTATCTGCTGTACGAAGGGGACCAGCCCGTCGCCTATGTGATCTTCCAGGATGTGCGCCACGACCCGGCGGCCATCCTCTCCGTGCAGGAAATGGTCTGGAACGGCCCGGCGGGCTTCAACGCCATTCTGGGCTTCCTGGCCCGGTTCTCCGCAGACTACGGCGAGATCCGGCTGTTCCTGCCCAACTGCCTGAACCTGCTCTCCCTCATTCGCACGGATGACGCCTACGGCATCACAAAGACCGCCGATCAGGGCTTCATGGCCCGCGTGGTGAACGCCAGGAAACTGCTCTCCCTCATGCGCAAGCCGGAGGACAGCCGCTTCGTGATTCAGGTGAAGGACGAGCTCATTCCCCGGAACAACGGCACTTTCACGGTCGCCGGGGCGAAGGTCCAGCCCACGGAAGCCGCCCCGGACCTGGTCGTATCCGCGCAGGCGCTGGCTCAGCTGGCCCTGGGCGGCGTGAGCCTCAAGGAGGCGGTCTACCGGCCGGACACTCAGGTGACGGGCAATGAAGCGCTGCTGGAAGAAATCTTCACGCGCAAGCCCATCCTGGTGGAGGACCACTATTGAAACCCGTTATGAAAGGGCCCGCGGAAAAACCGCGGACCCTTTCTGCCGATTCACCTGCGCCTGGGCGCATCCGTCGGTAACCCGGCGATTATTCCCGGAGGTTAAAAAGCAATGAAGACAATCACTGCGGACATCATCCATGAAACCGACAGGCAGGAGGAGCTTCCGGGATACTCGGAGGATTTCCCATGCATCATATCGCGCGCGGAGCTGGACAGATATCCGAAGGGACACGTGCCGTGGCACTGGCACCAGCCGGTGGAGCTGTTCTACATAGACAGCGGTGAACTGGAATACCACACGCCTGAAGGCATGGCCTGTTTCCCGGCGGGATCCGGCGGAATCGTCAATTCCGGCGTCATCCATATGACGCGCCCTCACCCTGAAAAGGGCAAAACGGTGCAGCTCCTGCACATCTTCGATCCGTTTTTCCTGGCCGATTCGCGGGATGGCCGCATGGCACGGCAATACGTGATGCCCTTCGTCAATTCGGGTGTCGGAATTCTGGCCTTCGAATCTGGAAACGCCGCGCATGAAGAAATCCTAGCACAACTGCGTTCATCTTTTCTGATCCACGAGGATCAGAAGAACTTTGAGATGACGCTGCGAGCCGTGCTTTCGGCGATATGGCTAAAAATCCTGGAGATTCTGCCGGCCGTGGAAGAAAACGCCTGCGATGCGCAGATCAGCGAACGGCTCAAGCGCATGCTGAGCTACATCCACGCGCACTATGCGGAGGCTATCAAAATTGAAGATGTGGCGGCAGCCGGGCTGACCAGTGAGCGGGATTGCTACCGGCTTTTCCGCGACCGCCTGCAATGCTCACCCCACGCGTATATCACCGGTCATCGTCTTCAGAAAGCCTGCGAAATGCTGAGGAAAACCGATGAGCCGGTCACGTCAATCGGCTTGAGCTGCAGCTTTGGAAGCAGCAGCCACTTTAGCAGGCTTTTTGCTGAGAGATATGGATGTACACCCCGCCAATACCGTTCTAATTGGCAGGATTGCGACAAAAACAGGCGGAAATAGTGTATTGAATCCGCCCCGTTTCTGCTAGAGTATGCATAGAGCCGATGGCGCGCTTCGGCGCTCCGAACCATACTCTACGAAAACAGAAAGCGGGGCGTAAGTTATGATGCAGTTTTATGCCTTTACGTCGGGAACTCTCGTCTGCCAGTACGAAAGCGGCCATTTTCCAGAACAAAGCAGCCTGTTTTGCCAGCACGAAAACGGCTATTCTCCAGAACAAAGCGACTGCCGTCGTATGCGCAGGCGGAATGCGCAGGCCGCTCAGCCGATCCGCGCCTGCGGGTTGTTTGGCGGCCTGCGGCCCAAAGTCATCCGTTTCCGCCAGGCGAAGCCGGAGTAACCGTCCACACGCCGGCCGCAGTCGCTGAGCGCCCCCCCAGCAGCCCTTCGCGGCTCAGGATGTCCGCAAGCGCCTGCGTCTGCGCCTCCGTGACCGCGGGGAACGGAAAACTCACCGCGTCGCCCACCGGCAGACCGCGCAGGGCGGCGGCGCGCTTGATGAAGGGGATGAAGGGCGAACCCACGGTGTAGATATCCATCAGCCGGTCGATGCGCTGCTGGATCGCCGCGGCTTCGCTCCAGTCGCCCGCGTTCACGGCCCGGGCCCAGCGGCTGCACACCTCCGGGGCCACGTTGGACAGCCCGGCGATGCAGCCGTCGCCGCCGCAGAGCGCGTTGTGGGCAAAGTTGTCGTCAAAGCCGGAATAGATTTCAAACTCCGGGCGCAGGGGCTTGACGGCCTTGATCAGCTCGCGGGTGTGATCCATGCCGGCGATGGTATCCTTGCAGCCCACGATGTTCCCGTGGCGCAGGGCCAGCCTTCGCACCGTTTCGGCGGGAATGCTGTAGCCCGTGCGGTCCGGGAAGTTGTACAGATAGATCCGGCCGTGGATCCGCGCCGCAAGGGCGTCATAGTAGGCCTCGATCTGCTCCGGCTCCAGGCGGAAATAATAGGGCGGCACCACGATCACCGCGTCCGCGCCTTCCGCCAGGGCGAATTCGGACAGCTCCACGACGTTTTCAAACAGCATATCCGAAGTGCCCGCAATGACCGGCAAGCGGCCCGCAATCCTGTGCAGCGCCAGCGAAATGAGCTGGCGCTTCTGTTGCATCGGGAGTGAAAAAAACTCGCCGATGCTGCCCAGCACGAGAACGGCGTCCACGCCGCCCGCAATCAGGCGCTCGTAAAGCGCGGCCGCGCCCCGCTCGTCGATGCCGCCTTCCGGCGTCAGCGGCGTGATTGCCGGCGTGATGTATTTCGCCATGCCCCTCTCCCCTTTCAATAGCCCGCGCCCTTCATGGCGGACGCGGCGGACTGTGTGTACCGCCTGAGTATGCCTTTGCGCTCGGGCGGCGTTTTGAGCGGCCATGCCGCGCGCCGCTCATCCAGCACGGCAGACGCCGCTTCCGCGCCGGTTTCCCGCCCGTCGATGCCCACCACGTTCAGCGCGCGGGCGGCAATGTCATATTCGATGATATCGCCCGTGCGGATATAGGCCAGCGGCCCGCCCGCCGCCGCTTCCGGGCTGACGTGGCCGATGGCCGCGCCGCGCGTCGCGCCGGAAAAGCGCCCGTCTGTCACCAGCGACACTTTGCCGTTCAGCCTTTTGTCGCATACGATGGCCTCAGTGGTCATCAGCATCTCCGGCATGCCGCTGCCGCGCGGTCCCTCGTAGCGAATCACCAGGATCTCGCCGGGATTGATCTCGCCGGCCACCACGGCGTCATGGGCCGCCTCCTCGCTGTCGTACACGCGCGCCGTGCCCTTGAGCGCGCGCATGTCCTCCGCGCAGGCGGAATACTTGACCACCGCGCCTTCCGGGGCGAGATTCCCTTTAAGGATGGCAATGGATCCGGTTTCCTTGGCTTCTTCCGGCGGCAGGATGACCTGCGCGCGGGTCAGGCCATAGTTGTGCAGATACCCTTCGTTGCGGTGGAAGAAGCCGCTCCGCGCGATTTCCTCCAGGTTTTCGCCCAGCGTTCGGCCGGTCACCGTCATCACATCCAGGTTCAGGTAGTCCCTGAGGGCCAGCTGAACGGCGGGAATGCCGCCCGCGAACCAGAAGGATTCCGTCAGGTGCTCGCCGCTGGGGTTGATGTTGCCGATGTGGGGCACAACGCGGTTCACCTCGTCGAACAGCTCCGGCGGCAGTTCCAGCCCCAGCTCCCGCGCGATGGAAGGCAGGTGCAGCGTGGCGTTGGTGGAGCCGCCGATGGCGCTGTGCACCACGACGGCGTTGCGGAAGGCCGCCATGGTAAGGATGTCCGAGGGGCGCAGGTTTTCCTCCGCCAGAGCCATCACCTGCCGGCCAGCGCGGCGGGCATAGGCCAGAATGTCGCGCATGGTGGCGGGCACAAGCGCGCTGCCGGGCAGGGCCAGCCCCAGCGCCTCCGCCATGCACTGCATCGTAGAGGCCGTGCCCAGGAAGGTGCACGCCCCGCAGGAGGGGCAGCCGGTGAGCTTGTAATCGCGGATCTCTTCGGCAGTGATGCCGTCGTTTTCCTTCTGGCGCAGGGAGATCGAACCCGCAACCAGCGATGTGGTCTGATCCGGACCGGGCCGCATGCTGCCGCCGGGCACGAAAATGGCGGGAATGTCCACCCGGGCCATGGCCTTCAAATGCGCCGGCACGGACTTGTCGCATGAAGAGACGAGCACCATACCGTCCCAGGGCACGAAGCCGGCGTGCAGCTCCACCATGTCCGCAAGGGCCTCGCGGCTGGCAAGGATCAGGTTCATGCCGTCGTGCCCCTGTGCGCAGCCGTCGCAGATGTCCGTGGTGTGGAAACGCCCGGGCTTGCCGCCCCTCTCGTAGATTCCGCGGCAGATGTGCTCCGTCAGCTGATCCAGATGAACGCTGCCGGGGTGGCTGTCGCCGAAGACGTCTTCCACCAGGATCTGCCGCTTGCCGAGATCCTCTTCATCCCAGCCGGAGCCAAGCTGCAGGGCGTCGAACTGCGCCCAGAGATTCCTTTCACGTGCGCTGCGAATAGCCATACATCCTCCCTCCCGGCGACGAACGCCGCGTGCCACGGGCAGTTTCCGGGCCGCGCGGGTATGGGCGGCCGCTTTTGATATGATTATACCATAAAACGCGGGGGCGGGCAAGCGGCAGTATGCGACGGGAAAAGGCTTCCCCGGCCGGCGTGTCCGCCGGCC
>LVAP01000095.1 GCA_001603025.1 Clostridiales bacterium Firm_10
AGCGGCACGCGAGCTGGGTTCAGAACGTCGTGAGACAGTTCGGTCCCTATCCATCGTGGGCGAAGGAATCATGACAGGAGCTGTCCCTAGTACGAGAGGACCGGGATGGACGCACCGCTGGTGCAACAGTTGTCGTGCCAACGGCACAGCTGGGAAGCGAAGTGCGGAGGGGATAAACGCTGAAGGCATCTAAGCGTGAAGCCCACCTGGAGAAGAAGATTCCCACTGGTAAAACAGGTAAGACCCCTCAGAGACGATGAGGTAGATAGGTCATCGGTGGAAGTGCGGTGACGTATGGAGCTTGATGATACTAATAGGTCGAGGGCTTAATCTGGGAGCGGAGCGAAGGGGAAGGAATCGTATCTGAGGAGCGCTGTGCAGTTGTGAAGGTGCGGGAAGGCGCGCGGGAGAAGCAGGCGCGCGAGGGAAGAAGAGGAAAACAGTTTCCGGTGACAATAGCGAGAGGGATCCACCTGTTCCCATACCGAACACAGAAGTTAAGCCTCTCAGCGCTGATGGTACTTGGCTGGCAACGGCCCGGGAGAGTAGGACGCCGCCGGGATCCAGGGGCCGTTGGGGAAGCGGAGCGCTTCTCCAACGGCATTATATAAGGCGGCAGCGGGAAAAGCCGCGGGGCAGCGCGCCGGGAAGCGCGGCGGCCCCCATGGGCAGCCCCCAGGCAGCCCCAGGCGGCGCCGCCGCGATGATCCTCAGTAGCTCAATGGCAGAGCACTCGGCTGTTAACCGAGTTGTTGTAGGTTCGAGCCCTACCTGGGGAGCTGAACTCCGCACAGAGATGTGCGGGGTTTTTTTATTTCTATTCAATGTTTGGGATTAGCCGAAGCACTGTCCAATCGGCCATTTCAATCGTGCCTTCATACTCGTTGTATTTCGGATTGCCAATCACAATCCAGTAACCTGTGAGCATTTTTTCCGGGGTTCCAAATTCGAGGATGAGGCTGTCTTCTCCGCCTGAGTAAAGATTGATTGTTCCGGTTTCGTCCTCACCGATAGCCAGAACGGGATTCAGCACCTCCCTTATCTTGAGAAGAAGCATGCATTCACCGCATTCCCCTTTTGCTTCCAGCCATTCCTGAATGGTGACAAATCTTGTTTCTTCGCTCAGCGCCGCGCATGAAAGTGAAACGAGGGCGAGGACAATGGATACTGCAAACGCAATGGCTTTTTTCATTGTGATGGATTCTCCTTTCAATGTCTTCGTCAAATAGCATGCTCCGCATCCCTCTTTCATTATAGCTGATATTTCATTTCAACGCAATGGTCACGGAAGTGACCTCTGTGACCGAAATGCTGCGAAACCGGTGGGCGGGTTGTCGCTGGATTCCTGCTTTCCGCTGACGGCGGCGCTTTCCCGGCTTGTGCGCCTGGGTGGGCTGTGCTATAATCGGGGCGAAGCTTATCGGTGGGGACATACGGAAGGAGATGCTGTTATGGCGCAGGGACGGGGGCCGGGCGGCCCCTTTTCGAGGGGATTCCTGACCGAAGAGGAGAAGACGAGCCAGCCAAAGGTCACGAAGGCGCTGCTGAAGCGCGTGTTTTCATATCTCAGGCCGTATTCGGGCCGACTGGCGCTGGTGCTGGTCTGCATTGCCGCCGCGTCGTTTTTCACGCTGCTGCCGTCGATCCTCACCGGCAAGATCATTGACGAGGGCCTGATGAAGCTGGACCTCGGAGCGCTGGTGAAGTATATCGCGCTGTCGCTGCTGGTCACGCTGGGGGCGAACCTCATCGGCGTGGCGGAGAGCTACATCAACACCTGGATCGCACAGCACATCACCTATGACATGCGCAACCAGATGTACGCGCACCTGCAGAAGATGTCCCAGCGCTTTTTCACCACGAACAACCAGGGCGACATCATCACCCGGATGACCAGCGATATCGACGGCGTGCGGCAGGTGATCACCAGCACCTTCACCAGCATTCTCTCCAATGTCATTACGCTGGTCATCGCGATGATCGCCATGTTCCGCAAGAACTGGATCCTGGCGCTGATCGGCATGGTCGTGGTGCCGCTGTTCACGCTGCCCACGCGCCGGGCAGGCAAGACGCGCTGGAAGTTTGCCAACGAATCGCAGGCCTGCAACGACGAGATCAACGGCATATTGAACGAAACGCTGTCCGTCAGCGGCCAGCTGCTCAGCAAGCTGTTCGGGAAGGAACAATTTGAATACCGGCGCTACGAGGAAGCCAACGGCCGCATGATCCGGCTGAATATCCGGGAGAGCATGGCCGGCCGGTGGTTCCGCGTGGTTCTGTCGACGTTCACCAGCATCGGCCCGATGCTGATTTACCTTGTGGGCGGGCTGCTGATGATCCGCGGGGGCGCGAACCTGACCATCGGCGACATCACCGTGCTGGTGGCGCTGCTGGGCCGGATGTACATGCCGGTGAACAGCCTGCTGAACATACAGGTCGACTGGATCCGCTCGATGGCGCTGTTCACGCGCCTGTTCGATTATTTTGACATTCCGGTGGAGATTGAAAACGCGCCGGATGCCATCGTGCCCGCTCACGCCGAGGGCAATGTGCGCTTCGAGCACGTGCGCTTCGGCTACGAGAAAGACCGCACGGTGCTGAAGGACGTGAGCTTCGAGCTGAAGGCCGGGCACAGCATCGCCATCGTCGGCCCCTCCGGCTCGGGAAAGAGCACCATCATCAACCTCATCCCACGGCTGTACGACGTGAATGAGGGCCGCGTGACCTTCGACGGCGTGGATGTGCGCAAGCTGGACCTGGGCTTCCTGCGAGCGCAGGTGGGCGTGGTCAGCCAGGAAACCTACCTGTTCAACGGAACGATACGGGATAACCTGCTCTATGCCCGGCCCGGCGCGACGGAAGCGGAAATGGAAGCCGCGCTGAAGAAGGCCAACATCTGGGAGTTCGTCCAAAACCAGCCTGAAGGGCTGGACGCCATGGTGGGGAACCGGGGGCTGAAGCTGTCCGGCGGCGAGAAGCAGAGACTGTCCATCGCGCGGGTGCTTCTGAAAGACCCCACGGTGTTCATTTTCGACGAGGCCACGTCCGCGCTGGACTCCATCTCCGAGCAGAAGATCCAGGAAGCCATTGATCCCATCATTCAGAGCCGCACCAGCATACTGATCGCGCACAGGCTGTCCACGATTCTGGCGGCGGACGAGATCCTGGTGGTGAAGGACGGCGCCATCGTGGAGCGCGGCCAGCACAAGGAGCTGGTCGGGCTGGGCGGCGTATACAGCGAATTGTATGAAACGCAGTTCTCCAAGGCGCTGCTGCAGGACCAGTAAGGCCTCCGGACGCAGGAGACGGCTGCCGGAGGCGGTGTTGACTTTGACTGCGCTTCGCTGTAAAATTGAGCAGAGGAGAGATCGAACGACGCAAGGAGGGTGAACGTCCATGAAACCGCTGTCTGCCGCCCGTCTGGCGGCTTTCGCGCTGGCGCTGGTGCTGATCATGAGCCCCGCTGCGCTGGCCTCCGTGAACCTGTGGGGCGTCCGTGCGGAGCCCAACCAGAAGCTGGCCTTCCGCACCGGTCCCAACACCGCTTACGGCGAGCTCTACACGCTGCCGCAGAGCACTGCCATCAACGCGCTGGAGCTGGAGGAGGGCAACGGCGTGGTTTGGGTGCTGGTGGATTTTGAATACAACGGCAGCCGCGTGCGCGCCTATACCGGACTCAAGCGCATGTCGCTTTCAGGCGGCATCCCCTATGCCAACCACGATCACCTGATCCGCAGGCTGCAGTCTGGCGGCGATGTCTACGCCTCGCCGGACATGAACGCCGCCGTGCGGGCCACGCTCGCCGAGGGCGACGAGGTGGATTTCCTCGGCTTCGAGGGCGATTATTGTTTCATCGAATACCGCTCGGGCGGGGAGCTGAACCGCGGCTACGTGCGGCAGGAGCTCTTCTGGATAGACCAGTACGAGTACGCCGAGTACTTCCCGGAAAACGACACCTTCACATATTACGCCGTCTGCAGGTTCAGCCGCATGTACGCTCAGCCCAGCGAACGGAGCGAGCTGCTGTTCAGCATTCCGTTCGACGCCAGCGTCACCGTCGACTACTGGGAGATCGAGGACACGCCCGACGGCTGGCTGCCCATCTACTACGGCGGGCTGCACGGCTACGGACGGTACGACGAGTTCTGCGACCTGCGTTTCGCGACGCCGGAACAGGCCCGCGCGTTTCTCAGCGATTGACCGCCTGGTGTTTCCGCAATTTGTGTTTTTACGAGGAGGGAACCGGCATGAAAAAAGCACTGAACGCCTGGACCGTCGACCCGCAGGCCGGGTTTGAGCAGATGTTCGCCGACGTAAAGGCCGCGGGATTCGACGGCATTGAGCTCAACGTGGACAGGGAAGGCGCCTCGAATCACTGCCTGACGCTTTCCACGGACGAAGCCGGCCTGGCGGCCGTGCGGGCCCTGTCGGAAAGATACGCCCTGCCGGTGGTCAGCATCAGCACCTCGCTGTGGGGCGGCCGGATGGGTGCGGACGACGAGTTTTCCGGGCAGCTGCTGGCCAGGCAGCTGCAGTATGCCGCGGCCCTGGGCGCGACGGGCATCCTGACCGTGCCGGGCGGCGGGTATCCCGGGATTCCGCTGCTGGAGGCAAGGGCGGGCGGCGTCCGTTTCCTGCGCTCGCAGCGCGCGCTCATTGAGTCGTTCGGCCTGTACGTGGGCGTTGAAAACGTCTGGAACGGGTTCTTCACATCCCCGCTGGACATGGCGGGCTTCATCGACGCCGTGGAGTGCCCCCTGGTGGGCGCCTACTTCGACGTGGGCAACGTGACCGCCTTTTCCTGGCCGGAGCGCTGGATCGAGGTGCTGGGCGGGCGCATCCATCACGTCCATGTGAAGGACTTCAAGCGGAACCGCGGCATCAACTCGGGCGGGACCTGGGTGGACGTCGGCGAAGGCGACGTGGATTGGAAGGCAGTCGTTTCCGCCTTTGGGGCCATCGGTTTCGACGGCTTCCTTACGGGCGAGGTATCCCGGCGCGATCCGGAACAGCCTTACGGGGACTATTACGCCTATGTGGCGCGCGGCATCGACGGTGCGCTGCGCCGCTGATCAATCCGCAAAGCGCGAACGAAAAACGACAGGGAGGGTTTTCGCCATGGAAAGGACAAAGCTGGCTGTCATCGGGTGCGGCAACATCGGCCGCTATCATCTCAACCACTTCAAGAAGATGGACGACGTGCAGGTTGTCGGCGTGTGCGATGTCATCGCCGATCGGGCGGAGGCGTTTGCGGCGGAAGTGAGCTGCCCGGCGTTCACTGACTTCCGGCGCATGTACGACGCCGTCCGCCCCGAAGCGGTGTTCATTGGCATTCCGCCGTACTGTCATGGGGAGGTGGAGTTTGAAACCATCGCGCGCCGCATACCGATGTTCGTCGAGAAGCCGGTGGGTCTCGAGCCCGAACAGTTCCTGGCAATTCGGGACATGGTGCGCAAGGCGGGGCTCATCACAGCCTCGGGCCTTCAGCTGCGCTACGAGAGCAATATCCCGGTGCTGAAGCGGTTCGCGCAGAACCACCGCATCGTCGAGGCCAGCCTCACGCGCATCGGGGGCATCCCGGACACGCCCTGGTGGAAAGTGCGCGCGCAGTCGGGCGGACAGCTGGTCGAGCAGACCATCCACCAGGCCGACATGATGCGCAACGTGATGGGCGCGGAGCCGGTGGAGGTGTTTTCCTTCGGCGGGAAGGATGTCGTGAAGGGCATTCCCGGCTTCGACGTGGAGGACACGTCGGTTTCCGTCGTGCGCTTTGACAGCGGCGCGCTGGCCGTCATGACCACCGGCTGCTACGCGGAAGGCGCGGAGTGCGCCGACAACAAGCTGACCTTCGGCGCGGTGGACGCGCGCGCCGACTACTACATGTTCGACAAGGTGGCGGTCTACGGCGAGGCGGAGGAGCCCGCGCCCGGCGGGGCGAACGCGGAGGTCGTGAAGGGCGACGGCCGCATGGTGTCGACCGGCGCGGCGAAGATATACAGGCCGGAGGGCGACTGCGGCATGCGCTGCGACCACACCTTCATCGAGGCCGTGCAGACGGGTGATCCCTCGAAGATCCAGTCGCCCTATGAGGATGCCGTCAAGTCCGTGCTGTTCACGCTCGCATGCAACGAGTCGATGGAGACCGGCCGGGCCGTAAAGGTCAACACGGCGCTCTGAGGCGCCTGGCCAGCAGGGCGGAAACGCCGTAAATGAGGAGGATATAGCCATGGATGTTTACGAGGTCATGAAGCAGAAGAACATCACGCTGCCCGAGCCGCCGCCGAAGGGCGGGGTGTACGCGCCGTGCAGGATCGCCGGGAACATGGCTTATGTTTCCGGCTGCGGCTGCGTCATAGACGGCTGCCAGGCCGCGGGCAAGCTGGGGAAGGACTACACGGTGGAGCAGGGCCAGGCCTTTGCGCACAACTGCATGCTGAACATCCTCGCCGTGCTGCAGCGGGAGATCGGCGACCTGAACCGCGTGAAAAGCGTGGTGAAGGTGCTGGCCTTCGTGGCCAGCGCGGACGATTTCTACCAGCAGCCCCAGGTGGCCAACGGCGCGAGCGGCCTGCTGGGCGAGCTGTTCGGCCAGGAAACCGGCATTCCGGCGCGCTCGGCCATCGGCGTGAACGCGCTGCCGGGCAACCTGCCCGTTGAGATCGAGGCCATTTTCGAGCTGAAGTAAAATCGTCCGGACGGGAGAGTGAGCAGCATGGCCGTGACGCGCATCCGCGACGGCTTGATTTACGACGGGTCCCTGGACGAGCCTTCGCGCGGCGACGTGTGGGTGGAGGGCGACAGGATCATCGCCCTGGGCGAAACGGCGCCGCGCGCGGAGGCCGACGAGACCATCGAAGCCCGTGGGCGCGCGGTATGCCCGGCGTTTGTGGACATCCACCGGCACCCGGACGTGAAGCCCTTTACCGGCTGGACGGGCGAGGCCGAGCTGCGCCAGGGCATCGCCACCACGGTCGCGGGCAACTGCGGCATCTCCATGACGCCGGCCAGCCCGGAGCACGCCGCGGCGCAGTATGCCTTCGACGAGCCGGTGCTGGGTCCCATGTGCGCGGATCCGCCCATGGCCTACGCCGAGTACATGGCGGCGCTTGAAAAGCTTCCGCTGCCGCTGAACATGGCCGCGATGATCGGCACGGGCTCGGTGCGGATCAGCCTGAAGGGCTTTTCAGACGCGCCTTTCACCGACAGGGAGATGGAAAGGGCGCAGGCGCTGATCGCCGATTCCCTGGCTCAGGGCGCGCCCGGCGTGTCGCTGGGCATCATGTATCTGCCGGAATGCTACGGCGCAATCGACGAATTCGCGCGGATGCTGCGGCCTGTGGGCGAGGCCCGCAGCCTCATCACCGCCCATATCCGCGGCGAGGGCGACAGCATGGTGGCCAGCGTGGCGGAAGTCATCGAGATCGCGCGGCGCGCGGGGTGCGCGCTGGAGATCAGCCATTTCAAGAGCTGCGGCGTGAAAAACTGGCGCCGCGACATTCACCGCGCCATCGCGCTCATCGAAGAGGCGCGCGCGGCGGGGCAGGACGTCACCTGCGATTTCTATCCCTACGAGGGCGGCTCCACGGCGCTCACCACCATGCTGCCGCCCGCCTTCGTGAAGGGCGACATGGACGCGGCGCTGCGGCGGCTGGGCACGCCGGAGGGCGTGGCGGCCTTCCGCGAGAGCGCGGCGAAGGAATATCCGGGCTGGGACAACTTTGCCCTCACGCTGGGCTGGGAACGCATCATCATCAGCGGCGTGGCGAACCGGTCCAACCGCCGCTTCCTGGGCATGACGGTGACGGACGCCGCCGCCGCGTTCGGCTTTGAGGACGCCGCGGCGCTGGCCGCCTTCCTGATGCATGACGAGCGGGGCAAAACCGCCATCATCAACATGAGCATGTGCCAGGACGACATCGACACCGTGGCGCGCCTGCCGTATGCCTGCGTCATATCGGACGCCATCTACGCCGATACCGACACGCCGCATCCGCGCATGTTCGGCGCGATGCCCCGGGTAATCCGCGAGTACGTGCGGGAGCGGCGCCTGCTCACCATGCAGCAGGCCGTTCACAAGATGACGGCGCTGCCCGCGCGCCGCATGGCGCTCGAAGGGCGCGGCGTGCTGAAGGCCGGCGCGCACGCGGACGTGCTGATGTTCGACCCGGAAAAGTTTACCGATCACGCCACCTTTTCGGATCCCGCCCGGCTGGCCACAGGCCTTGACCTGATGCTGGTGAATGGGCGGAAGGTGGTTGAAAACGACGCTATCCTGACGGGCGGCGCGGGGCGCTGTCTGCGGGTCAGGCGCTGAAGGGAGAAAGGCAAATGCGAGAGGACGCGCTCTACCGGCTGAAAAACGACGAGGTGATCGCCTCGCCCGCCCTGATCTGCTATCCGGACATCATCCGCAGGAACACGCAGGCCGCCATCGACATGGCGGGCGGCGCGGCGCGGCTGTGGCCGCATGTGAAATCCCACAAGATCGCCGAAATGATCGACATGCAGGTGGCCATGGGCATCCGCCGCTTCAAGTGCGCCACCATTGCCGAGCTGGACATGACCTGCGCCCGCGGCGCGGAGCACGCGCTGCTGGCCTATCCACTGGTGGGGCCGAACGTGGAGCGCTTTCTGGACACGGCCGCCAGGTATCCCCGCACGACGTGCTGGGCGCTGGGCGATTCCCTGGAGGCGCTTTCGCAGCTGGACCGGGCCTGCGCGCGGCGGGGCGTTGAGACGCGGTGGCTGTGCGACGTGAACCTGGGCATGGACCGCACCGGCGTGAGCGCGGACAGGCTGACTGCTTTCTGCCGCGAAGCCGCGGCGCGCTTTCCCCATCTCCGCTTCATGGGCCTGCACTGCTACGACGGCCAGAACCACCAGAGCGATCCGGCGGGACGCCGGGCCGCGGTGAACAGCCAGATGGCGGCCGTCGCGGCCGCCCGGGCGGCGCTGCGCGAGGCCGGGCTGGAGACGCCCGTCGTGATCGCGGGCGGCTCGCCCACCTTTCCCTGCCACGCGGCGGAGGAGGGGGTCTTCCTCTCGCCGGGCACCGTGTTCCTGTGGGACTGGGGCTATCAGCAGAGCTATCCCGATTTGCCGTTCATCCCCGGCGCGGCGCTGCTGACCCGGGTGGTGAGCCATCCGGGCCCCGGCCTGTTCACGCTGGACCTGGGCTATAAGGCCATCGCCTCCGACCCGGCCGGGCAGCGCGGCTGCCTGCTGGATGGCCGCGGCGCGGTTCCCGTGCTGCAGAGCGAGGAGCATTGGGTCTGGCGGATGCCTGAAGGCCGCGAGGACGAGCGCCCGGCCATCGGGGAGACGATGTACGTGATCCCTACCCACATCTGCCCGACGACCGCGCTGTATCGCACGGTGAAGCTGGCGGCAGGCGGCCTCGCCGCGGGGGAATGGACCGTCGCGGCGCGCGACAGGGGCTGATTCAGCGGGCGGCCGGTCCGGCGGTGCCGCAAAAAACGACAGTGCGGAAAAGGAGAGAAAAACCATGCGTAAAGCCCGGTTGGTTCTGGACAAGGATTATGTGATTTCTGCGATCGACAAGCGCATTTACGGCTCGTTCGTCGAACACCTGGGACGCTGCGTTTACACCGGCATTTACGAGCCCGGCCATCCCACGGCGGATGAGGACGGATTCCGCGGCGACGTGCTGGAGCTGGTGAAGCGGCTGAACGTGCCCGTCGTGCGCTATCCGGGCGGCAATTTCGTGTCCGGCTTCAAGTGGGAGGATTCCATCGGCCCGAAGGAGCTGCGTCCGCGCCGGCTGGACCTGGCCTGGAAGACCACCGAGCCCAACGAAGTGGGCCTGCACGAATTCGCGGCCTGGGCGAAAAAGGCGGGGGCCGGCGTGATGTACGCCGTCAACCTGGGCACCCGGGGTCCCGCGGAGGCCCGCGACATCGTGGAATACGCCAATCACCGCGGCGGCAGCTATCTGAGCGACCTGCGCGTGAAGAACGGCGCGAAGGATCCGCTGGACATCAAGCTTTGGTGCCTGGGCAACGAAATGGACGGCCCCTGGCAGATGGGCAGCAAGACCGCCTTTGAGTACGGCCGCATCGCCAACGAAGCCGCCAAAATGATGAAGTGGACGGACGATTCCATCGAGGTGGTGGCCTGCGGCTCTTCCAGCACGGAGATGCCCACCTTCGGTTCCTGGGAGCACGCCATGCTGCGCGAGTGCTACGACAACGTGGACTACGTGTCGCTGCACCGTTACTACGGCAATCCACACAACGACACGCCGGATTTCCTGGCCTCATCCATGAACCTGGATTCCTTCATCCGCACAGTGGCCTCCATCTGCGACGCCGTGAAGGGCGAGAAGCGCTCGAAAAAGCAGGTCAACCTGTCGCTGGACGAGTGGAACGTGTGGTATCACTCCCACGAGCAGGACCGCCAGCTGCACAAGCGCGAGCCGTGGGGCTCCGCGCTGCCGCTGCTGGAGGACGTGTACAACTTCGAGGACGCGCTGCTGGTGGGCCTCATGCTCATCACCATCCTGAAGAACGCCGACCGCGTGAAGATCGCCTGCATGGCGCAGCTGGTGAACGTCATTGCGCCCATCATGACCCGGCCGGGCGGCGGCGCATGGGCGCAGACCATCTACTGGCCGCTGAAGCAGGCCAGCGAGCTGGGCCGCGGCGTCAGCCTGCTGCCCCAGCTCACCAGCGAGAAGTTCGACACGAAGCACTACACGGACGTGCCTGTGGTGGACGCCGCGGCGGCCATGGCCGACGACGGCAGCGTGACCATCTTTGCCGTCAACCGCGATCTCGGCGAGCCCGCCGAGCTGACCTGCGACCTGCGCGCCTTCGGGGCGTTCAGCGGCGCGCGGCACACCGTGCTGCATCACGACGACATGAAGGCCGTCAACACAGAGCAGGATCCCGACAACGTGCGGCCGGTCGACGTGCCCGTCGACCTCGGCGAAGGCAGGGTCATCCTGCCAGCCGCCTCCTGGAACGTGATCCGGCTGACAAAGTAATTCCGCCGCATCCGGCGGAATGCATAAGAGCGGGGCGGGAGCTTAAGCTCCCGCCCCGCTGGCTGTTCGGAGTTTTTTCGACAGACTGGACCTTCCTTCATGGGGAAGGCGGGGTCCCCTCAGTTTTTCGGGTCCATGGCGTCGCGCAGGGCGTCGCCCACGAAGTTGATGCAGGTCACCATTACGATGATCACCGTGCCGGCAGGCACCCACAGCCAGGGCTTTCCGGTCAGGATGGTGATCGATTCCGCGCCCTTGAGGATGTTGCCCAGCGATGGCGTGGTGACCGGCACGCCCATGCCCAGGTAGCTCAGCGCCGCCTCGTCCAGGATGGACAGGGCGAACACGCTCGTGGCGTATACCAGCACAGGCGCGATCACGTTGGGCAGGATCTCGGAAAACAGGATGTAGCGGCGGGGCATGCCGGCGGTGATGTCGCTCTTGAAGAACACCGTTTCCCGCAGCGAGAGCACGCTGCCGCGCACCAGGCGCGCGATGCCCGGCCAGTCGACAAAGCCGAGGATCAGCACGATGCTCCACATCCCGGGCTCGAAAATGGCCGCCGCCACCAGCACCAGCAGGATGTAGGGAAAGGACATCACCATATCCGTGAAGCTCATGATGGCCTGGTCGATCCGGCCGCCGAAATAGCCGGCCGCCATGCCCAGCAGCACGCCGATGGCAGTCGAGATGAGCGTGGCCGCCGCGGCGACGGTCAGCGACACGCGCATGGCGTACAGCAGGCGGCTGAACATGTCCCGCGCGCTCTGGTCGGTGCCCAGCAGGTGCTCCGCGTCCGGGGGTTTCGAAAAGCCGCCCGCCACCTTGTTGGGCCCGTATGGCGCGATGAGCGGCGCGAATACCGCCATGAGGATCATGACGCCCAGCACGATCAGGCTCACGAGGGCCATGCGGTGCCGGCAGAAGCGCCGGAATACGATGCCGAAATGCGATTCCAAGGCCGTGAGCCCTCCCTTCAGTACCTGATCGTGGGATCCACCAGCGCGTAGAGGATGTCGGTGAGCAGGTTCGCCGCCAGCACCACCACCGCCGAGAGCAGGCACACGCCCATGATGACGGGATAGTCGCGCTGCAGAACGGCGTTCATCGTGATGAGCCCCAGGCCCGGCCAGGAAAACAGCTGCTCCACGATGACCGCGCCGCCGAACAGCGTCGGGATCTGCAGCCCGATCACGGAGACGATGGGCAGCAGGGCGTTCCGGAGCGCGTGTTTGTTGATCACGCGGAAGCGGCCGAGGCCCTTCGCCCGGGCGGTGCGCAGGTAATCCGCCTCCAGGATCTCCAGCATGGCCGAGCGTATGTAGCGGATGTTGCTGCCCGCCACGGATACGGCCAGCACGGCGACCGGCATGATCATGTTTTTCACCACGCCCCACACGCTGCCGCCCTGGGAGGGCCAGCGCAGGCTGTTCGCGTTGGAGGGAAGCCAGCCGAGCTTCGCCGTGAACACATACACCAGGATCAGCGCCAGGAAAAAGCCGGGAATGCTGGAGCTGAGGAACGAAGCCGTGACCACCGCGAAGTCGCGCTTCTGGTAGCGGTGTACGGCGCTGTAGATGCCTGCCGGTATGGCGACGAGCAGCCCCACGGCCAGCGAGGCGCCCATCAGCAGCAGCGTCGGGCCGATGTGGCTGCCGATGATCTGAGCCACCGGCTGGTAGTTCTTGAAGGAATAGCCCAGGTTCCCGTGCAGGAGCTCGTTCAGCCAGTTCAGATACTGCTTCCAGAGGGGCATGTCGAGGCCCAGCCTGGTGGCCTTGAAGGCGATGGCTTCCCGCGTGATGCGCGGGCCAGACATCATATCCAGCGGATTGCCCGCCAGCGACATGATGAGATAGTCTATCACCGTGATGCCCAGCAGCACCGGCAGCGCCAGCAGCAGCTTTTTGAGCACATAGCGGCGCATGAACTCAGCTCCTTTCCGGCCCGTCTCCGGCGCGGGCGCAGCGCGAGAGATGGCCATCCCCGTCGATGGGCGACAGCTCGCAGGCCGCCCTGGCGCAGGCCGCGTCGGCGCAGGGGCAGCGCCCCCGGAAGGCGCAGCCGTCGTCCCAGCCGGAGCCGTACGCCTCGCCGCGCAGCACGATGCGCGCGCGTCCGCGCCGGTTCCAGTCGGTGGAGGGGACGGCGTCGAGCAGCGCGCGGGTGTAGGGATGCGCGGGGTGGGCGAACAGCTCTTCCGAAGCGGCCGTCTCCACGATGCGGCCGCGATACATCACGGCGATGCGATGGCTGATGTAGCGCACCGCGCCGAGTCCGTGGCCGATGAACAGGTAACTCACGCCCAGCCGGGCCTGCAGGTCCCTCAGCAGGTTGAGAATCTGCGCCTGCACGGACACGTCCAGCGCGCTGACCGGTTCGTCAAGGATGATGAGCTCCGGGTTCAGCGACAGGGCGCGGGCGATGCAGATGCGCTGGCGCTGGCCGCCGGAGAACTCGTGGGGGTAGCGGGCCTGGGCGCCGCGGGGCAGGCCTACCATGTCCAGCAGCTCGTCGATGCGGGCCTGGGCGCCGCCGCGCGGAACCACCCCGTGCCAGATCATGGGCCCGGCGAGGATGTCGCGCACGCGCTTGCGGCCGTTGAGGCTGGAGCCTGAATCCTGGAACACCATCTGGAAGCGCGGGCGCAGCGGGCGCAGCCGGCGCTCGGGCAGGCCGTCGATGCGCTGCCCGTGGAAGAGCACCTCGCCGGCGTCAGGCTTTTCCAGGCCCATGACGAGGCGGGCCACGGTGGATTTGCCGCAGCCGGATTCGCCCACGATGCCGAACGTCTCGCCGGCGGCGATCGTGAAGCCGACGTCCTGCACGGCGCGGTTGCCCGCGCGGCGGAGCAGGCCGTCCTTTTCCCAGAATGTCTTGCTGAGGTGCCTGACCTCGAGCACGGGGGAGGCGGACGTCACGGTGCGATCACCCCCGCCACGGCCTCGCAGCAGCGCACGCTGCGGCCGGGTTCCGGCTCAAAGAGATGCGCGTTTCCGCCGCACACATCGCTGTGGGGACAGCGCGCGGCAAAGCGGCAGCCGGTCATGTCGTGATAGTGCTCCGGCACCGCGCCGGGAATGGAAAGGAGCCGCCTGTCCCTCGCGGCGTCCGTGCCGGGCACCGCCTGCAGCAGCGCGCGGGTGTAGGGGTGGGCGGGCGCGGTCAGCAGCCGGCAAGCGTCGCCCGTTTCGACGCACTGCCCGGCGTACATCACCACCACGCGGTCGGCCATTTCGGCCACGAGGCCCAGGTCGTGCGTGATGAGCAGGATGGCCATGCCGGTCTCGTCCCGCAGCGCCCTGAGCAGCTGCATGATCTGCAGCTGGATGGTGACGTCCAGCGCGGTGGTCGGTTCGTCGGCGATGAGCAGCCGCGGCCCGCAGGCCAGCGCCATGGCGATCATGGCACGCTGGCGCATGCCGCCGGAGAGCTGGTGCGGATACCTGCGCATCACGGCGGCGGCCGGCTCCAGCCCGGTGCGCCCGAGCAGCTGCAGGGCGCGCGCCTCAGCCTGCTTCCTGTCGCAGCGCAGATGCCGGCGGATGACCTCGGTCAGCTGGCTGCTGATGGTGAACACGGGGTTGAGGCTGTACATGATGTCCTGGAAAATCATGGAGATCTCGCGTCCGCGGATGGCGTCCAGCTCCCGCTGGGAGAGGGCGAGCAGGTTCCGGCCGCCGTAGAGGATCTCGCCCCCCGTGACGTGCCCCTGCCGCCCCAGCAGGCCCAGGATGGAGAGCGCGGTGATGCTCTTGCCGCAGCCGGATTCCCCCACGAGGCAGAGGATTTCGCCCGGCCAGACGGAAAAGCTCACGCCATCCGCGCATTTGACCAGGCCGCTCCCCTGCCGGAAGGAAATATCCAGATTTCTTATCTCGATGAGAGGCTCCATGCTTCCTCCGAAAAGAGTTTTCCGCTCAGCTTTGCGGAAAGCCAGACTTCCCCGTTCAGGCCGTCAGTCGGCGATGTCCCACTCATGCACGTTCAGGAAGGTACCGTACACGTCGGGCACGGCGTTCAGCAGGCGCTGGCTGGTGACGCCCAGGGAGCTCAGCACATAGGCGGAGATCATGGGAACGTCCTCCTGGACCGCCTTGTCCACCAGCAGGTAGCGCGCGGTGATCTCGGCCTCGTCGGTGAGCGCCTGGCTCTCCAGCAGCGCCTCGTCCACCGCCTCGTTCACATAGTGCGTCCAGCCGTCGTCGGAGAGGAGCCAGGCTACGTCGGTGTAGGGATCGACGGGCGCGTAGGTATACTGCACGCTCATCACCTGGATCTCCTGGTTGTCCGCGGCGATCATCAGCGAGGCCAGGTCGACGGTCTTCACGTCGATGGTCAGGCCCAGGTCGGAAAATTGCGCGGCGATGTAGCTCACGGCCTGCACGAAGGTGGTATCGCCGCTGTTCACGTGCCAGGTGATCGTGGTGGGCGTGCCATCTGCGGCGGCCTCGGCGATCAGCCGGGCGGCCTTTTCGGGATCGTAGGCGGTGACGCCCAGCGAGGCGTCGTAATATGGGCTGGCCGAGCACAGGAAGGCGTCCACGATTTCGCCGTTGCCCAGCACCAGGCCCTCGAGGATGGTCTCGCGGTTGATGCCGTACAGCAGCGCCTGGCGGATGCGCTTGTCGGGCACATTGTTCACGTTGATGAAGATGGACTGGTTGGTGACGGCCGTGCCCTGGAAGACGGCCAGGTTCGGCAGGCTCCGGATGTAGTCGTAATCCTCAAGCAGGATGGCGCCCATGGTCTGCTGGATCAGGTCGATTTCGCCGGCCTGCAGGCCGCTGGGCAGGGAGCTGGCGTCCAGCACGTTGATGTTCAGGTTTTTGATCTTCGGCGCGCCTTTCCAGTAGTTTTCGTTGGCAGTGTAGTGCACGTAATGGTTCAGGTCGAAGCCGTCGATGAAATACGGGCCGCTGACCACCGTGGGGGCGTTGAACCAGTCACAGGAGAGCAGCTGCTCCTTCGGCACGTCGCGCAGGATGTGCTCGGGCAGGATCAGCAGGTAGCAGCCGTAGTTGTAGCAGAAGGTGTTCAGGGCAGTCGGCCACTTGGTGGTCACGGTGAGCGTCTTCTCGTCGATGAGGGAGATGCCGCTGATCCCGGTGGCGCCGGGCCCGGTGTAGCCGTCGTCGCCGATGCCTTCGATGGCGTACATGTTCAGGCCGGTGTTGCCGCTCTCCGGGCTGGACCAGCACAGGAAGGTGAACAGCACGTCCTCCGAAGTCACGGGCTGGCCGTCCGACCACACGGCGTCCTCATTGAGGCGGATGGTGAAGGTGAGGTTGTCTTCGGTGGTGATCGATTCAGCCAGCTGCGGGGCGAACTCAAGGTCGCGGTTCAGGTCCACCAGCGGCAGGAAGACCAGCGAGGTGGCGTATTTGACGATTTCCGTGTTGTCCATCAGCAGGGGATTGAGGGTGCCGATGGTGTCCGTGATGGCGATGGTGGCCGTCTTGTCCGCGAGGGCGGCGCCCGGAATGAGCGCCAGCGCGAGGGCGATCAGGATGCAGGCAATGCGTTTCATGAAAGTATTCGCTCCTTTTCTGGGCGGTCCGGCGTGTGTCAGGGGACGAGACCATTTTAGCACCATAAACCCACTATGTCAATGGGTTTTTGCCTGGGCGCCCCGGCAGCGCCGCGTCGCGGACGGATTTCCCTGCCTCCCGCTTTTCGCGGAAGAAAAAAGACCGCCGGAAGGCGGTCGTGATTGACGCTGTTCAGATGACGTAGTTGTCCGCGCCCGATCCGGCGTCCATCAGATCTGCGACGGTGAAGCCGTCGAAGTATTCGTTGATCAGGGCGTACAGGCCCTTCCACATGGGCAGGGTCTTGCAGGCGGCGGCGCGCGGGCAGGGCCTGACGCGCTCGTTGAGGCAGGAGACGGGCGCGAGGGTCTCTTCTGTCAACTGCAGGATCTCCCTCACGTTGCAGTTTTCCGGCGCCCTGAGCAGCCGATAGCCGCCCCCCTTGCCCCGCAGGCCCTCCAGGAAGCCGCCCTGCACCAGCAGTTTGACGATGCTCTCCAGGTACTTTTCCGAAATGTCCTGCTGCGCGGCGATCTCCTTCAGCGGTATGAAGCGGCTGGTCCGCTGCTCCGCCAGGGCGATCATCACCTGCAGCGCGTAGTGTCCTCTCGTTGAAACCATCATTGGTCGTCCCCCCTACTCACAAATCCCATTATAATATAGGGTTTTAGGGAAATCAAGAGGAAAGATGAAATAATCACGCCGGCGGGGGGGGCTTTCCCGCGGACGGCCTGTCACGGCCGGTCGTAGGCTTCCAGGAAGGAGTGGAGC
>LVAP01000096.1 GCA_001603025.1 Clostridiales bacterium Firm_10
CGCGAAAAAGGACGCGCTTTCCGCCGCCCAGGTGAGGCGAAGAGAAGCGCGTCCTCTCTTTTGGCCGTTACAGCCGGTCCGGGCAGGTTTCGTCGATGAAGCGGCAGGCCGCCAGCGCGGCGGTGGCGCCGTCCGCGACGGCGGTGGTCAGCTGGCGCACCGATTTGCTGCGGCAGTCGCCGGCCACGTAGACGCCCGGCGTCTTCGTGAGGCAGCGCTCGTCCGAATCGAAATACCCGTAGTCGTTCAACTGCGCCAGGGCCGCGAAGGGCCCGTTTTCGGGAATCAGTCCAATGGCCACGAACAGGCCGTCGCAGGGGATTTCCTGCTTTTCGCCCGTTTCACGGCCCTCGACGGCCACCCCGCAGAGGGCGTCGCCGCGGGTGAGCAGTCGGTCGATCTTCACGCCGGTGAGCACGCGTACATTCCGCCGTGCCTTCAGCGTGGCCTGCAGCCGTTCTTCGCCGGTCAGCTGCGGCAGGTCCTGCAGGATGATCACCTCGCTGCACTTTTCCGAGAGCAGGATGGCCTCCTGCAGGGCGGAGTTGCCGCCGCCCGCCACGCACACGCGCCTGCCGGCGTAGAAATCCCCGTCGCACACGGCGCAGAAGGAAATGCCCTCGCCGACCAGCTCGTTTTCGCCCTCCAGGCCGAGCATGCGGTGCTTCACGCCCGCGGCGATCACCACCGCGCGGCCCTCGAAGCGGCTGCCCTCCGCGGTGACGACGGTTTTGCGGTCTCCTCCGTCCTCGACGGCGATCACGCTTTCCAGTTCGATTTCCGCGCCCTGGGCCAGGATCTGCTCCAGCATGCGGTCGGCGAACTCATTGCCGCTCATGCTCAGCGTTCCGGGATAGTTTTCCACCTTCGGCGAATGGGTGATCTGCCCGCCGAAGCTGTGCTTCTCGACGACCAGCGCGCTCTTGCCGTTGCGCAGCGCGTACAGCGCCGCGGTCATGCCGGCGGGACCCCCGCCGACGATGATGATGTCATACATGGTGTTGCCTCGCTCTTTTGATGATTTGCGGTGTTGATTTTATTGAAGGATAAACTTGAATTCCCGGGATTATGACAGCAGAACGCAGCCGCTGTCGAACGTGTATACTGAATCCGGAATGTCATACTCGTTTTTGGCGTCGTATCCCTTCGGCAAGACGAAAACAGATTTTACATTTGAACTGCGACAGCCATAGGCGCTGTTTGTCGGGAAGGCAAACCGAAATGTGTTTTTCAGCATGTAATCAGAATACCATGAATCATAATCTTCATACTCGACACCATGCAGCACCAATTTCCATTCTTTTTTGATGGAAATATGACGAAACGCAGGAGCGTCTCCCCGCGCGTACGCTGATCGGATTTCGAAGATGTCCAGAGGCGCTTCACCGTAGAAATATGTATTGAAGGTCGGATCGAAGAATCCCCACTTTCCCACATCATTCAAATAGGCCATGACTCCGACATGCCTATCGTAATCAAACGTGCGGGGCAGGCAGGAAACCGTAACCGCTTTCACCCCCATGCTCAGGAGCATCTCCGAAAGCACAGTCGCATAGTCCGAGCACCACAGCGTGCCGAGCTTTGCGGCCTTCATAATCTCATCGGTATTTTTGATGGCTGGAGATGTATTATTGCCGCTCTTTCGTGCGATACCATGCACATAATTCATGAGGGAAAGGGTCTTTTGGAAATCCGTATCCCCTTTATAGTGACTCGCTACGTGAAACTGCTCGGAGATATGGATAAGCTCGGGCGAATGCTTGGATTGGTATGAAATGAGCACAGCGCCGTCCTGCGCTTTCTGAAAAGGAAAATCGATCAAACCTTTGCGCCAGAGGGCCCTCTCATTTGCTTCGACATTGATCTCATTCGTTTCAGCGTTCATTTGATGCTGCTCCTTAATACAACTTATCAGCCCAACGAACAATCCATTTCGCGAAAACAGGGACGGCAGCGCGCGCCATCCCTGCGGGAATGGAGTCTTGTCTTACGCGCGCTGCATCAGCCAGCCCTTGATGTCGGACACGCCGCGGAACTTCTCGAAGCCCTCGCCGCCGATCAGCACCAGGGTGGGCGCCTGCTTCACGCCGTACTGCTCGACCAGTTCCTTCTCCTCGTTGGCGTTCACCGCCGCGTAGGCCACACCGGCCCGGTCCAGCAGCGCCATGGCGGCCTTGCAGTTGGGGCAGGTGGGCGTCTTGAAGAGCAGGGCGTTCGCGGGCCTGGCGGGCGCTTCGGTTCCGGGCTTCATCAGCGGCTGGGCCGGTTCACAGCAGGGGCGCTCGGCGGCGGCCTCCATGGCGGCGTCGGCGTTGGTGGGCGTCGGCCGGGGGCCGTTGTGAGTCAGCGTGGAGTGGCCGATGTTGTACACCTTGCGGTCCTTGAACTCCTGAACCTTGCCGTCGTTCCAGTTCTGCACCGGGCGGTAGTAGCCGGTGATGCGGCTGTAGACCTCGGTCTTCTGGCCGCAGATGGGGCAGGTGTACTGCTCGCCGGTCAGGTAGCCGTGATCCTTGCACACGGAATAGGTGGGGGACATGGTGTAATAGGGCAGCTTGTAGTTCTCGGCGATCTTGCGGACCAGGGTCGCGGCGGCCTTCCAGTCGGGCAGCTTCTCGCCCAGGAAGGCGTGGAACACGGTGCCGGAGGTGTACAGCGTCTGCAGGTCGTCCTGGATGTCCAGCGCGGAGAACACGTCCTCGGTGTAGCCCACGGGCAGGTGGGAGGAGTTGGTGTAATACGGCGTGCCGTTCATGTTGGCGGTGATGATATCCGGGAACTGCTCCCTGTCGTGCTTGGCGAAGCGGTAGGTGGTGGACTCGGCGGGCGTGGCTTCCAGGTTATACAGGTCGCCGTACTTCTCCTGGTAGTCGGACAGGCGCTCGCGCATGTGGTTCAGCACATTGCGGGTGAAGGCCTGCGCCCTGGGGTCAGTCAGATCGGCGCGCAGCCATTTGGCGTTCAGGCCGGCCTCGTTCATACCGATCAGGCCGATGGTGGAGAAGTGGTTTTCAAAGCTGCCCAGGTAGCGTTTGGTGTAGGGATACAGGCCCTGCTCCAGCAGCGTGGTGATGACCGTGCGCTTGGTCTTGAGGCTGCGGGCGGCGATGTCCATCAGGGCGTCCAGGCGGCGGTAGAAGTCCGCCTCGTCCGAGGCCAGGTAGGCGATGCGCGGCATGTTGATGGTGACCACGCCGATGGAGCCGGTGGATTCGCCCGACCCGAAGAAGCCGCCGGACTTTTTGCGCAGCTCACGCAGGTCCAGCCTCAGGCGGCAGCACATGCTGCGCACGTCGCTGGGCTCCATGTCGGAGTTGATGTAGTTGGAGAAGTAAGGCGTTCCGTACTTGGCGGTCATCTCGAACAGCAGCTTGTTGTTCTCGGTTTCAGACCAGTCGAAGTTGCGGGTGATGGAGTAGGTGGGAATGGGATACTGGAAGCCGCGGCCGTTGGCGTCGCCCTCGATCATGATCTCGATGAACGCCTTGTTGACCATGTCCATTTCCTTCTGGCAGTCGCCGTAGGTGAAGTCCATCTCCTTGCCGCCCACGATGGCCGGCAGGTTCCTGAGGTCGTTCGGCACGGTCCAGTCCAGCGTCACGTTGGAGAAGGGCGCCTGGGTGCCCCAGCGGCTGGGGGTGTTCACGCCGTAGATGAAGGACTGGATGCACTGCTTGACTTCCTTCTGGGTCAGGTGATCCACCTTCACGAAGGGAGCGAGGTAGGTGTCGAAGGAGGAGAACGCCTGCGCGCCGGCCCACTCGTTCTGCATGATGCCCAGGAAGTTGACCATCTGATTGCACAGGGTGGACAGGTGGCTGGCCGGGGAGGAGGTGATCTTGCCGGGCACGCCGCCCAGGCCCTCCTGGATCAGCTGCTTCAGGCTCCAGCCGGCGCAGTAGCCGGTGAGCATGGACAGATCGTGCAGGTGGATGGCCGCGCTGCGGTGCGCCTCGGCGATTTCCTCGTCGTAGACCTCGCTCAGCCAATAGTTGGCGGTGATGGCGCCGGAGTTGGACAGGATCAGGCCGCCCACGGAGTAGGACACCGTGGAGTTCTCCTTCACGCGCCAGTCGCTGATTTTCAGATAGTTATTGACCAGGTCCTTATAGTTGAGCAGGGTGGAATTGATGTTGCGCACCTTTTCACGCTGTTTGCGGTACAGGATATAGGCCTTGGCCACGTCGGCATAGCCGGACTCGGACAGCACCTTTTCAACGCTGTCCTGGATATCTTCCACAGAGATCATTCCATCGTGGATTTTGGGATCGAAGTCAGACGTCACGTGCAGAGCCATCAGCTCGATGACGCTGGGATGGTACTGCCGGCCGATGGCCTCGAAGGCCTTCGTGATGGCGGCGCTGATCTTTCCTATTGAAAAATCGACCACTTTTCCGTCGCGTTTTAAAACCTGATACATAAAAAAATCCCCCTCTGTGGAATGATGCTGCTGTCTTCTTTCAGGGCACGGCAGAACATCACCGTGCAAGGATACAGTAGCACAAAGCAGGGAGGATGTCAACATGTTGTGGTCGATTGTTGTAAAACCGTCATATATTATCTATATATTGTGTTTAAGATATTTTGGCGGAATCCATGGCAAACCTTGCAGATTTTACCCCTGCGGCCGCGCCTCAATCCACCCCGCGGAGCCGGGTGTCCGGCACGAATTCCCGCATGATCCGGGCATATTCGCGCATTTTCTCCGCCGAGGGCGCATGCAGGTTTCCATAGGGCACAGATTCACGATCGGTGAAAGCCTGCAGGAAATAATGCTTCGCGCCCCTGATCCAGGCGCCGATGGCTTCAAAATCTGCGGCCTCGTGCAGCTCGTCCACCACGGTGGTGCGCAGTTCGTAATCGGGCGCGGCATCCATCAGCAGCTTCACGCTTTCCCGCACGGGCGTGAGGTCCAGAGTTTCCAGGCCCACGGTGCGGGCGTATTTTTCGGGGCTGTTTTTGATATCCATGGCCACATAGTCCGCCAGGCCCTCCTCCAGCAGCGCGGAAAGCAGCGCCGGGTGGGTGCCGTTGGTGTCCAGCTTCACGGGAAAGCCCAGGCCCTTGATCCTGCGCAGAAGGTCCGGCAGGTCGGGCCGCAGGCAGGGCTCGCCGCCGGTGACGGCCACGCCGTCCAGCAGCCCCCCGCGCTTTTTGAGGAAGGAAATGAGCTCCTCCTCGTCCATCACGGGCGGAGCGCTGCCGTCCACCAGCTCGAAGTTGTGGCAGAAGGGGCAGCGGAAATCGCAGCCGCCCAGGAAGACGGTGCAGGCCACCCGGCCGGGGAAGTCCAGCAGGGTCATCTTTTGCAGGCCGTGGATTTTCATATCGTCGCTCTCCTTTTTGTATTGCCTATATTGCCGCCAGGATGTGCAGGTTGCGGATTTCGCCGTCCTCTATGCCGTCGTTCACGGAATA
>LVAP01000097.1 GCA_001603025.1 Clostridiales bacterium Firm_10
GAGCTATACCGTCGAAAGCCATCCCGCCATTCTCGATCTGTACACCACGCTCCTGCGGAAAGAACTGGAGAGGCCGCCACAGGAGCGCGCGGCGGAGAAGCCGATTGCCCGTGAGGAATCAAAGCCCCGCCAAGAGGCAAAGCTAGAGCCGTCAAAGCCCGCCAAGCGTAAGAGCGAGCCGAGCCTGTGAGGGGCCATCGTGCAAACGGGGAGGCGATGACCGATGCTTCAGGAACGCTGCCAGCTCTACCAGATGAAGGATGGCGAGGCATTGCGTGAATACATCTTCCAGCCCTTCGCCGTTCTCGCCTCCAAGCGGTATTTCCCCAGCGAAGCTGACTACGACAAGGCTTACGATGACCTGCTGCGTCCGAATGAGGACGTGCGGGCAGTACGGGAGCGGCTGTCTGTGTTGCAGCGCAAGCGGGGCTGCTTTCGGCAGATCAACACAAGCGACGTGATCGTGCTTCGACGCGAGACTGGCACGATCTGCTGCTTTGTCGATGGGGACGGGTTTGTGATGCTGGACGGCTTCTTCGGCCTCCCGACCTCCGGCAACCCGCTGACGCTGGAAACGGAACACTATGCCATCCCCGGCAAGAAGGGACTGTGGCGCGTCGTGGACGGCATCACCTATGAAAATGTCCTTTTCTTCCTGCTGGAGCATGAGGAACACGGACGAGAAATCCCCTGTGTCATTCTCGATTCCAAGGGGGAAGTGGTGTCGGACAAGATCACTAAGGATTTTGATGAAACAGCCGCGGAGCAGATGCGGCTGTTTCTGCACCCGGAGATGCCGAAGCAGGCTACGGAACATGAGCGACCTCCAAAGGAGCTATGGCAGAAATTCTATGAAAACGGCGAGTATGTCCGTCATGCCAGCCACGAGGTCGGCAACGAGGAAAACTATAACCACATCGACGGGGTAAACAACAATCGCAAACCCCAGCGGCCCGTCTGGGTCGATCCCAAGAAACGCCCGTCCGTCCGCAAGCGGCTCCAGGAAAAACTGAACCAGGTGCATGGCGGCAAAGAGAAGCAGCGGACGAGGGAAAAAGCGTAAAGGAGGCTGAGAATGGGCTTCTTGAATCATAAGAACAATCGAGAACACATCCTGCCCGACGTGTTTACGGCGGTCAAGCACGGTGTCACGGCGCGACAGGTCGCAGAGATGTATGGGATTGAGGTCAATTCCCACGGCATGGCCTGCTGTCCGTTTCACGACGATACCCACCCCAGCATGAAGCTGGACGAGCGATACTACTGCTTCGGATGCCACGCCAGCGGCGACGCCATTGACTTCGTTTCCGACCTGTTCCGAATCGGGAAGCGGGAGGCGGCGGTGAAGATCGCGGAGGATTTCCACATTCCCTACGACCCGAAGGGGCATTCCGGACGCGGACAGCCGGTGACGCTTGAACAGAAAAAGGAATGGGAGATGCGGCAGCTTCAGAAAGGCTTTCGTGAATGGCGCGGCAAGGCGTTGTCTGACCTGAATGGGGATTACAGAATCCTCACGGAGAGGACGACGCGATTTGAACCGGCAGACCGAAACGCGCCGTTTCCAAAGCCCTTTGTCCAAGCCCACAATGACCGGATGCTGGTCGAGTTCTATATCGGGCTGCTGGAAACGGCCTCCCAAGAAATGCAGATCCATCTCTATCTGTATGACGAGGGGACGATAGCGGCGCTTCATGATCGCGTCAACGGACGCGAGAAGCCCCGCGCTTCCGTCTGGGAAAAGCTGGAGGCAAAGAAGCAACTGGTACATAACCGTCATACTGAAGCGCCGCCCGCGAATCCACAGCGGGCGGCGATATAGGGGAGGGGAGTGAAACGGCGTGAAGCAGGGGACTCGGCTGAATTATCTGAGGAAACTTCGTTCCATGACCATGAAGGCATTGGGCATGAGGATGGGATTTGATGAAAAAGCCGCTTCATGCAGGATCGCGCAGTGGGAACAGGGCTTTAGGAACCTGAGCCCGGAAAGCTCGGAATCCCTTGCAAGAATACTCGATGTAGCCCCTGCGCGTCTGTCGCAGACCCCTGAGAACCCTGTAGACGCGCTGATCGAGTATTTCCTTTGGTTGGACGAAGCGCATGATGCCAACTTCTATGGGGAGATGGCTCGGCTTTCAGATTTCCTCTCACAATACTGGAACAAACGGTCACGACTGTCCAGTGGAGAAATGAGCGTCGAAGCGTTCAGGGAATGGAAACTGCATTGGGAACATAAGTAATAACAGATCATTGACGTTATCAAGCCGTCAGAGTGTCATCATCGGCCTCTGGCGGCTTTTTTCATATATGGAGGTCTTTATGAACAACAGCATGGTTATGATGGAGGAGGTCAGGAAACCGGACGTTCCCTCTACGCTTGAGGCGCAGCTTGGCAGTATTGCGGAAGGAATACAACAGCTGGCGAGTGTTTGCAAAAGCCAGCAGGATATGGTACAATACTTATTGGGATTAAGTTCAGGTTCGCACCTTGAAAACCGTACAAATACCGTTCAAAATGATTCCTTGCCTGAAATATCAGAGAGGAGCTTTGATATTATGGCAAAGGAACATCGAATCAGAGTTGTTGTTGGGCATGATGAGGAGGGCAATGAGATCATCAAAAGGCTGAGCGCCACTGACGAGTTGAAGCTGGCGGACAAGGTGATTGAGGCCGTGGTGAAATCCGGTCGGATCAAGGATTTCATCGATCAGGAGATCGAATACGGCCCCCATGAGAAGCAGACGCAGGAGGAAGCGGCACAGCCGCCCGAGGTGAAAACGAAGTTCTCCGATTACATTGTTCAATGGCGACGGATTTTCAAGACAGGCAAGGCGGCCACCTATGAAGTGTTCATGGATGCCAAGCAGAGCGTGCTGCTCAAATGGTTCGGGGACAAGTTCATCGAGGACATCACGCCCACAGATGTGCAGGATTTCCTGAGCCATCGGGCAAAGACGTACAAGAAAGCAACCGTGAAGGCGGATTGGGCGATGCTGAAGGAGGTGCTTGATTCCGCGGTTTCCGACGATCTCATCGTCAAGAACCCGGCAAAGGACAAGCGCGTCCACAATCCCGCGAAGGCGGGGGAGGGCACGGCTCCGCTGACCAGGGAACAGATTGCTTCCATTCAGAAGGCCATCCCGGAGCTGGAAGACTCTAGGGAGCGCTGCCTGATCGCGCTGCTGGCCTACACCAGCATGCGACGCGAGGAGGTATTGGGGCTGATGTGGGAGAACATCAACTTCGAGACCCGCATGATCGAGATCAAACAGGCCGTCGTCCATCCCGTCAATGTCGCAGTGACCAAGGAGACGAAAAACGAGTTCAGCGTCAGGCCCTTCCCGATGTGCGACCAGCTCTACAACATCCTGCTGGGGTGCAGGAAGCAGAGGGGCTACGTGATTTCCAAGGAGGACGGCTCGCCGGTCTCTCAGGTGACGTATCGCAGGCTGTGGGATTCCCTGAAGTCTCATATCGAGCTGTACGGGATGACGGCCATCAATTTCCGGACGACCTTCGCAACCATGATGGTGGCATCGGGGGTGGACATCAAGACCACGCAGGCGCTGATGGGACACTCCACGCCGGAGATGACGCTGAAGGTCTACGCGAAAAAAGAGGAAAGCCGACTGCCGGACGCCGTTCGGAAAATGGAGACTTTCCTTGCCGGCTGCCCCGACCCTGTCGGGCCGATTGCCCCTGCGGGGACAAATAGACCGCAGCTACGCGGGCCGGTGTCCTCCGCTTCGCTTCGGAACCAGCTCCGCTAGTCGGGCTCAAGCGCCCTCTCTGAAGCCGGAAGCACCGCGTTCTGACGGCCAGTTTGGACGTAAATCGAAAGATTGTGTTAACTGGCCTTGTTAAGCGCAAAAACGGAGGGTGTGAGAGCAGCTCGAAATCACGCCAAATCCACTGAAATAGGGCTGTTTTTAGGGCTATTTGCACAAAGAAAAGGGTTGCACTTTGTGCAACCCTTTGGTGCGGGAAACAGGACTTGAACCTGCACGAATCGTAATGATCACTAGAACCTGAATCTAGCGCGTCTGCCAATTCCGCCATTCCCGCGAATATGGTGGGCAGGGGTGGATTCGAACCACCGAAGCAATCTGCGGCAGATTTACAGTCTGCTCCCTTTGGCCACTCGGGAACCTACCCACACCGGTGTTCCTCAACCGGAACGAATGATATTATAACACATTTCGCACGCCTTGGCAAGGGGTTAGATCGATTTTTTTGAACGAATTTTTGCGGGTGGAGGCAGGGCCTTCGCTCAACCGCCGCCGTCTTCTTTCAGCCCGTACCAGACCGGTTCCTTGCCGTAGCGGTTCGCCAGGCTGCCCGTCACCGTCAGGCGCAGGTCGTTCCGGCCTTCCCGCAGCGTGCCGGCGGGAATCCGGAAGCGGTGAGGCGGCCAGAAGCTCGCGCCGCAGTCGCGGCCATTGACCGTCAGCGCCGCCATCTCCTCGGCATCGACGGTGAGCTGGGCCGGCCTGTCAGCAGGTGATCCGTTCAGCGTCACGACGGCGGCGTAGGTCTTGGTCAGAGACGCCGGATCTTCCGACGTCAGCTCAAAGCGCGGAGCGGGCAGCCCGGCCGCGGGTTCGTCATCCGCCAGCGCCTGCCATTCCGCTTCGGTGCAGGCGAACAGCAGCAGGCTTTCCCGCCGGGCCAGGCGCAAGGGCAGGATCTGGCCTCCCTCGGCGCGTTCCGTCGCCGCGCGGTATGCCTTGCCGCGCCACAGGTCGAAGCGGCCGATGGGCGAGGCCGTCGGCAGCGTGAGTTTGGCGGCGATGTCCGTCTCGCCTGCGTTGACCAGCAGCCAGCATTCCACGCCGCAGCGGATGAAGCGAGCCGTCCGGAGGCTTGGCTGAGCCGGCTCGGCAAAGCAGTCCGGGGCGACGGCATCCGCGGCGTGCGGCACGGTGGGGAACAGCTCCGCCTCGCCCAGCACGGCGTCGTAGCGCCGGCCGCGGCAGCACAGCGCGCCGCTTTCCTCGCGGCACTCGTCCCACACGCTTTCGGGCAGGTACTGGAAGCCTTTTTGGGTTTTGAACAGCGGCGCGACGGCCTCGGCGTGCAGGTCGCGGTTGCGGCAGAGCACGGCGACTTTTGCGTGCAGGTCGGCGTCGGTCATCAGCCAGGACAGGCGGGTCATGTAGTTTGCCCAAACGGCATAGCGCGGCCACCAGATGCTGCCGGGCCCCACGTCCGGCGGGCGCTCCCCGCTGCGCTTGCCTTCCAGGCTGTAGTAGAAGGCATGGGGAATAAACATGTTGACGCCCCGCACGGCCAGGTAGTCGATATACCATTTCATGTCGCCGCCGGTAAATTGCCACGGGTTGCCGCTCCGGTTGCAGGCGCCGAAGCACTCGTTGGAGTTGCGCGGGCGGCTCATGAGCCGGGCGGCGTCCGCGGAGCACTTGGCCATGACGGTGTCCATGCCCTCCGTGTCGCCCGTTTCCGGGGCGATCCAGCGCAGCACCAGGTCCTGGCCGGGCACGTGGAAATGCCGCTGCACCTCGATGTCGTCGCTCTGATGGGGGTGGCCCATCAGGGCGATGCCGTGGTTTTCGCACCACCGGGAGAGCGTCCCGTAATACACCTGGCTCTCCCGCTGGAGAATGAGCCGGTGATACAGCCGCGTGCCCTCGTTTTCCCCGCCGTCGAACAGGGCGGTCAGGTCGGCGAGGCGGCCGCCGGCTTCGGTGAAGAGCCGGTCGAAGCCCGCCGTCCAGGGCTTCATGCCCCGGGGAGCGTTCCGGCCGAGGATGCTGGGCTCGTCGGTGAAAAAGCCGATGATCGTTTTGCCGAAATGCGGCGCGAGGCGCTGCCAGTAAGCCTCGTGCGTCAGGCTGATAAAGCGCTCCACCGCCAATGGATTGAGGATATCCGCGCTCTTCGGCGCGTTGGACTCGCCGTCATCCTCGCCGAAGTGGATGCCGCGGATGGTGCCGCCGGAAAAGCGCTCCACCAGCGCGCCGCGGGGCGTCTGGGCCAGCAGCGTGTCGCCGGGCAGCGGGGTATCCGTCAGCACGAGGCCGCGGCTGGCCAGCTCGGGGTGACCTTTGATGACCTGGCCGCAGGCCGATCCGGAGGGGTACATGCCCTCGTCGTAGAGCACTGCCTGCATGCGCAGCGCGGCGGCCTCCTCCACGGCGACGGCGATATAATGGAAGAACGTGTCAGAGAGATAGGCGATGTCATCCCGCAGGCCGATGCGCGGATGCAGCACCACCCCATGCACGCCGTGGGCGTCGAAATCGCGCAGCTGGCGGCGGATTTCATCGTCTGTCAAATCGCCGTTGAGGAACCAGAAGGGGATGGGAGAAAAGGCGCGGGGCGGGTTGTTCAGGCGGTCGAGCAGCTCCATAAGGCGGCCTCCTCAATAAAAATGTCCGTTCATCTCACGTAGTAGTGCCTTCCGATCCACCTCGACAGACCGTCAAGCCCGGGATAGACGATGCGCTCGCTGACATTCTGCTGATCCAGCATGTCGCGGATGCGCCAGCGCAGCTCCTTCCTGATGATGTACTTCACGGTGTTGGTGGTGTTGCAGTCGAGGAAGCCTTCGATGTCCTTCATGCCGTTGGGTATGACGGAAAAGAAGGAGTACTGGTTGATGATGCGCGGGTCGATGGAGGGCGGCTCGATGACCACCATGGCCTGAGCGGCCATGTCGCGGTCATACTGCTCCGGGCTTGGCGCCGCTTCATTGAGCATGTCCACCGAAAAGATGCTGGTCTTGTTGGCGCGCAGCACGGCCCGGTACTTGTCGGGCAGCATCTTGTGCAGCTCGTGAATGTCGATGCGCCACACCATGCAGTCGTGATCCTCCATGGCGTCCAGGTCGGTCTCGCTGGTGGCGAAGTGCAGGCCCACAAGCGGGGAATGCGTCCAGTCCAGCAGGCGTGTTGGCAGGCCGTGATGCTGGCCGAGGATCATCTGCCGCCACACGGATCGTTCGATGGAGGGATCCTCGCGGATGGCGTACTTGGTGAAGCTCCGCAGGATCGCCGGCTCGAGCAGCTCCACCTTATCGCGGCAGGTGCGCTCCAGCGTGGTGAAGAGCCTGAAGCTGGCGTCCGACATTCCGCGGTAGACATACCAGCTGCGGTAGCGGCTCAGGTCCGGGCGGTATTCCTGCTCGGTCATCAGCGGCAGCAGGCCGTTCAGGTCGCGAACTTCGACAACTTTGATCATAGCGCCTCCTGATTGGGCCGCTCGAACAGGAAGAAGGGCCTGTTGCGGCAGTCGGAAGCGACGATGGAGAAATCGGCGACGGCGACGTTTCCCTCCATCCGCACCTTGCCGGCGCGGCCGGGCACGTCAAACCGCCCGGGGCGATACATGGGATCGAGCACGCGCACCTTTTCGCCTTCCACGCCGATGAGCAGGATGTAGTGGCCCGAGTCGGAGAATACGCCGATGTAGCCGTCCTCCGGGCGGTCGCCGTAGGTGTTGGCGACGACCATGCCGCGGCCGTCCCGCAGGAAGGCGAAAGCCTCCTGCGCCTCTTCGGTATCGCGCACGGCCAGACCGAAGCGCTCCGCAACGGCCTTCGCGCCGATGTACAGGTTGGTGCCCACGTCTGCGCGGGCGCCGCACGCGAGGAAGAACCGCGCGGCCTCCTCCGGCGGGAAAGGGACGTGCAGCATATTCTCGATCAGCATGGCGCAGGAGATCGGGCCGCAGCCGTTGTTGGCCAGGTTGCCGAAGCCGTTTTTCGGCGAGGGAAACGGCACGCTTTCATAGTCCAGCTGGCAGTAAAATACAGGCTCGCTTTTCATGATTCCACTTTTCCCCATTTCCCATTATTAATCGCTTTTCGCGTGGTTCATGTAGTCCAGCACAAACTGTACGAACACCTTCACGCCGGTCTGCAGGCCGTCTTCGTCGATATCCCAGTCCTTTGTGTGGGCGGGATGGCAGGCGCCCTTGGCTTCGTTGCGCATGCCCAGGCCGAACAGGAGGCCGGGCTTGTGCTGCTCGTAATAGGCAAAATCCTCGCCGCCGGGCGAGGGCAGCAGCAGCTTGACGCGCTCCGGCCCGACCACCTTGCGGGCGGAGGCGGAGAACGCCTCGTAGAGGGCCGGGTCGTTGTGGGCGCTGGGCAGCGGATCGCCGGACCAGCTGAGCGACCAGCTGACGCCCGCCTCCTCGGCGGTGAGGCGCACCAGCTTTTCCAGCCGCGCCCGGGCCCAGGCCATGGTTTTGTCCTGCAGGCAGCGGATGGACCCTTCCATGACGCATTGGTCCGCGTTGGTGGACACGGTGCTGCCGGCATGCATGCTGCAAACGGCCATGACGCAGGTGTCGAAGGGGTCCACTTCGCGGCTGACGAGCAGCTGGATGCCGTTGTAGATCTTCACGCCCGCGGCCAGCGCGTCCACGCCCATGTGAGGCGAGGCCACATGAACCGACTTGCCGCCCAGCTCGATCCGGTAGGCCACGGAGGTGGCGTTGGTCACGCCCGGGCAGCTGGAGATGACGTGCGTCTGGTCCCCGCAGTTGACGTGGCACATGACGATGCAGTCGATGTCGTCCATCACGCCGTGCTGGCACATGACGCTCGCGCCGCTGGGCCGCCCTTCCTCGCAGGGCTGGAACAACAGCCGGACGCGGCAGGTGATCTGGTCGCGGATGGCGAACAGCGCCTTGGCCGTGCCGATCATCATGGCGGTGTGGGCGTCGTGCCCGCAGGCGTGCATGATGCCCTCATGCTGGGAGCGATAGGGCTTGTCCTGGTTGTTCTCATGAATGGGCAGCGCGTCCATGTCGGCCCGCAGGCCGATGGTAAAGCCGGTTTTTTCCGGATTGATCGTGGCGACGATGGTGTTCTGGCCATACTTGTCGGCTTCGTAAGGGATGCCGGCCCTGTCCAGTTCTTCGCGCACGAGCGCGGTGGTCATCGGGAGTTCCCAACGGAGCTCGGGATAGGTGTGGAGCCGGCGGCGGATGCGAACCAGCTCGTCCTGGTCGATAAAGGGAATGCGGCTGTCCATGATGCATGGCCTCCCGTGCGATGATTTTCCGGGAAATATTATAGCATACCGGCGGATGGGCGGCAAGGATTCCCGCGGAGAAATTGTGCGCGAGGCAGGAAGAACGGCCGGGAACGGCGAAATAAACCCACATCACGATCAGGGAGGAAGAGAAGCATGCGCGCAGGATACGGCAGATACGAGATCACCCCGCCGCTGGGCGTGGAGCTGGGCGGCTATGGATATTACTTGCAGAGAAGGGCGCGGAGCGTGCTCGATCCGCTCTACGCGCGGGCGGTGCTGCTGGAGGACGGCGCGCAGCGCACGCTGATCATCTCCTGCGACCTGCTGGGGCTGAGCGACGAGGTGTGCGGCGAGGTGTTTGAACGCGTCGCGCCTCTGGGCGTGGAAGCCGATCACGTCATGCTGGTGAGCGTGCACACGCACACCGGCCCGGTGGTCAAGGATCACGAAGGCTGCGGCGTGCCGGACGCGGGCTATGTATCCGGCCTGGCGGAGATGATCAGCCGCGCGGCGTTCCTGGCTGCGGACGACCTGTGCGAGGCGGAGGAGATGTCCTTCGTGAGCCGCCCGCTCGGCGGCGGCCAGGCGCCCTCCGCGGGCGACAAGGCCGGGCAGGCCAAGCACGGCTTTGCGGTTCCCCCGGCGGACACCGGCTACACCTACAACCGCGCCATCCAGGACGGCCCGGTTGACCGCACGGCACGGGGCTTTATTATCCGCCGCCGCGGCGCCGCGCCCATCGCCCTGTCCAACGCGGCCTGCCACGCGGTGTTCAACGCCGTCATTCCGGATGTCTCCGCCGACTTCCCGGGCGAAGTGAACCGTCTGGTGGACGCGGCGCTCTGCCGCTCGGTCTTCCTCAACGGAACCTGCGGCGACATCGATCCCGCCGAGAAATCGCAAAAGAGCCGGGCTGCCTTCGCGCGGGCCATCGCCGATGTGTTCACGGCGGAGGAGAAGCCCCTGCCGCTGACGGTGAAATCCGGCGCGATTCCCTTTGAGCTGCGCACCGTCGTGATGACCGCCCAGGAGCGGCACGAGGCGGTGCAGGCCACCGTGGCGCGTCACGGCGGGCCGGACGAGCCCGCTTCGAAGCCCGCGCTGGTGTGGGAAAAGAACATGCTGGCGCGCGAGGGCGAGCTGACCGGCCGGGAAGGCATCCGGGCCCGCTATGTGATCCTGGGCGGCGTGCCCATCGCCTCCATGCCCTTCGAGGGTTACACGCGCATCGGGCAGATCATCCGCGCCGTCACCGGGCGGGAGGACGCGCTGGTGCTGGGCTGCCAGGAGGAAATGCTGGGCTACCTGCCCACGCGGGACGACATCGAACAGGGCGGCTACGCGGCGCTGGAATCCACCTATCTCTACCGACGGCTGCCGGTTGTGCCCGGTGAGGCCGAACGGCTGGGCGAGGCCATGGGCCTTGCGCTGAAGGACATCCTTTCGGAGGCGTAAATGAGGACGATATTCTGCCGCGGGCAGGTGTATACCGGATTGCTGCCGCTGTGCACGGCGTTTGCCGTGGAGGACGGCAAATTCATTTTCGCGGGCGGCGACGAAGCCGCGCTCGCGCTGGCGCGCCCGGGCGACGGAGTGGTCGATCTCAAGGGCCGGTTCGTGTGCGCGGGCTTCAACGACAGCCACATGCACCTGGTGAGCCTGGGGCTGGCGCTCAGGCGGGCCAGGCTGAACGAGCACACGGACAGCCTTCGCGGGCTGATCGGCTACTTTCGCGATTTCGCGAAGGACGGCCCCAACGAACGGGGTTGGATCGTGGGGCGCGGCTGGAACCAGGATTACTTCGCCGATGTGAAGCGCATGCCGGACCGCCGCGACCTGGACGAAGTGTCGCGGGATTATCCCGTGGCGGCGGTGCGCTGCTGCGGCCACTGCGCGGTGGTGAACAGCAAAGCCCTGGAACTGCTGGGCGTTACCGCGGCCACGCCCGCGCCGGAGGGCGGCGCCATCGGCATGGAAAACGGCGAGCCGGACGGGCGCTTCTACGACGCCGCCATGGACATGATCTGGGATGCCGTGCCGGATGTGGGCAAGGAGGACGTGAAGGACATGATCCGCGCGGCCTGCCGC
>LVAP01000098.1 GCA_001603025.1 Clostridiales bacterium Firm_10
GAGGCCAAGGAGCACGTGAAGGTGGAGCGCGAGAGCAAGACGCTGGCCACCATCACCTTCCAGAACTACTTCCGCATGTATAAAAAGCTCTCCGGCATGACCGGCACGGCCAAGACCGAGGAGGAGGAATTCCGCGGCATCTACCAGCTGGACGTGGTGACCATTCCCACCAACCGGCCCATGATCCGCAAGGACCTGAACGATTCGGTCTACCTTACCCAGAAGGGCAAGTTCAGCGCCGTGGTCGAGGAGGTCGTGCGGCGGCACGCCACCGGCCAGCCCATCCTGGTGGGCACGGTGTCGGTCGAGAAGAGCGAGCTGCTGAGCCGCATGCTGGATCAGCGCGGCGTGAAGCACGTGGTGCTGAACGCCAAATACCACGAAAAGGAAGCCGAAATCGTGGCCCAGGCCGGCCGCAAGGGCGCCGTAACCATCGCCACGAACATGGCCGGCCGCGGCACGGACATCCTGCTGGGCGGCAACGCCGAGTTCATGGCGCGCCAGAAGATGCGCCTGGCCGGCTACGATGAGCAGCTGGTCGAGGACGCGCTGGGCCACAACGAGAACGTGCCCCAGGAAGTGCTGGACGCCCGCAAGGTGTTTAACGAGCACTATCAGAACTTCAAAAAAGAGACCGACGCCGAGCACGAAGAAGTGGTGAAGCTGGGCGGCCTGCACATCATCGGCACCGAGCGCCACGAGTCCCGCCGCATCGACAACCAGCTGCGCGGCCGCGCCGGCCGTCAGGGCGACCCGGGCTCCAGCCAGTTCTTCATCGCCATGGACGACGACCTCATGCGCCTGTTCGGGTCGGACCGCATCCAGCCCATCATATCGAAGCTGGGCGTGAAGGAAGACGAGGCCATCGAGGCCAAGGTGCTCACCGGCCAGATCGAAAGCGCGCAGAAGCGCGTCGAGGGCCGCAACTACAGCATCCGCAAATCGGTGCTGCAGTTCGACGACGTGATGAACCAGCAGCGCGAGGTCATCTACTCGCAGCGCCGCGAGGTGCTGATGGGCAGCGACATGCACCAGCACGTGATGAACATGCGCCGCAGCCTGCTGGAGGAAGCCGTTCAGCAGTTCTGCGCGGGCGACAACGAGGGCGACTGGGACCTCAAGGGCCTCGCGCTGTATCTGGAGCATATCTGCCTGAAGCCGGATACCGTGGACCGCGTGTTCAACGAGGCCAAGGGCCCCGACCGCAAGACCTTTGTGGGCCTGCTGGAGAAGGCCGCGGACGAATTCTACGCCGAGCGCGAGCAGATGATCGCGGAAATCGGCATCAGCATGCGTGAGTTCGAGCGCATCGCGGTGCTCAGCGCCGTGGATCGCCGCTGGATGGACCACATCGACGCCATGGACCAGCTGCGCGAGGGCATCGGCCTGCGCGCCTACGGCCAGCGCGACCCCATCGTGGAATACAAACACGAGGGCTACGCCATGTTCGAAGAGATGTCCCGTCTCATCCAGGAGGATACCCTGCGCCGCCTGTGCTACGCCGTGCTGGTGAAGCAGCCGCCGCAGCCCCCGAAGGAAGAAGAGCAGAAACTTGTCGCCTCCCACGGCGGCCAGACCGAAGGCGCCGCGCCCAAGACCGTGCGCGCCGGCATGAAGGTGGGCCGCAACGATCCCTGCCCCTGCGGCAGCGGCAAGAAATACAAGGAGTGCTGCGGAAAAGGCAAGTGAACCGCCGCGGCCGGGAGAAAGGAAGACGCGCCATGAAGAAAACCACCTGTCTGCTGCTGTGCTGCCTGCTGGTCCTCTCCTGCGTTCCGGCGCCAGCCGAAGGAGGGATCCCTGCCTACATGCCCTGCCGGGGCTGCGTCAACGCCTATCCGGAAGACGGGGTGCTGACGCTGGCCGACTCAAGCGGACGGACGGTTTCCCTGCCCATGCCGGCCGGGAGCCAGTTCTTTGCCTCCTATGACGACAACGGCCGCGGCTGCCTCTCGCCTTCCCTGGATGGGCAGAAGGCCCTCGTCGTCCTCCTGAACGGAGAGGATATGTCGACCCGCAACCGGCTGTTCCTGTACGACGGCGGGGAAATCATCCCGGTGAGCGAGGATATCTCCTGGAACGCGGCGAGGCTGTCGAACGACGGCTCGAAGGCGCTGTTCAGCACGAGCGACGGGCTGCTGTATCTTTACATCGCCAAGACCGGCGAATCCGTCTACATTGCCGAGGACTTCTTCGAGCGCTTTTACGGCTTCAGCGCCGACGGCGACAAGGCGTTCTACACCCGGATGAGCTGGAGCGCCGACGGCGCGCCCCTCCTGGTCGGCTGCCTGTTCGACTGCGATACGGGCGCCGAGGAAGTGGTGGTGGAGAACGGCATCCTCCTGAGCGTCTCCGACGACGATGCCTGCCTGCTCTATTACGCCCTGGATATGGAAGAGGAGGATTTTCTCGGCATCTACGCCCTGAACCGGGCGACCGGCAGTCCGCAGCTGCTCAGCGAGGACGACGACACGCTCGTCTACACCAACCTCAGCCAAAACGAGTTCTTCATCATGATTGACGGCAACGAGGAGGAAGCATTCCTCTCACTGGACGGCGGCGAGCCCGTGAAGATCGCTTCGGACGAGACCCGGCCCCTGCTGCCCTACGGCACGGTGCTGGACAGCGGCTCATATCCCTATGTGCTGGGCGCCTCCACGCTGCGGGGCATGTACTTCACCAGCCGCACGCCGGACGGCCTGGCCCGCGTCATCCGCATCACGGAGGATGGCATGGCGCAGACCGTCGTGCAGGGCGTAGACGAGGATTCCGCCTGCCTGCTCAGCGACGGCCGCACGCTCCTCGTGCTCAAAAACGGCGGCGTCCGCCGCGTCGACGGCCTCAACCCCGCCGGCGCGCCGGATATCCTCGTGAGCGGCGGCGTAACGGGCTTTGTACCCGCCGCGGACGGCAGCGTCGTCTACTGCCTCGTGTACAGCGACCAGACCTATACCAGCACCCTGTACGCCGCGACGCCGGCGGGCGAGACGACGCTGGTCGCCTCCGACCTGGATGGCCGGCTGGGCACCTGGCGCTCCGGCGCCATTTACGGCGGCAGGACGCTGTTCTTCGCCGAAAAGGGCGTGCTGTGGAAGTCGGACGGCGGTGCTGCCGTGCAGGCCCTGGCCGGGGAAGGCAGCGAATTCTGGAACGTGCGCTGCTCGCCCTTCTGTGTGCGGGTGCTCGACTACGGCACGGCGGCGGGTGAATCCTCCATCGGCGCCACGATCATGCTCAGCTGGGACGGCGAAACCTTCGTCCCGGCCGGGCGGCGGGAAGAATAGGGGAACCGCGATGACGGCGTCCATCCGGCTGCCGGAGGCCATCCTCCGGCGCATCGGCTCCGTCCCGCTGGCGCAGGACAGCCTGGGTCGCTCCGAGGCGGCGGTGTACGAAGCGGGCGAGTTCTTTCTCAAGATCGCCCCGCGGGATACCCTGCGCCGCGCCGCCCTCATGCAGGATTATTTCGCCCGCAGGGGCCTGAGCGCGCCGCTCGCCGCCTTCGAACAGGACGACAGCCGCGACTACCTGCTGGCCCGAACCGTGCCGGGGAAAAACGCCTGCCGGCTGCTGGAGGATCCCGCGTGGCTCTCGGCCGCGCTGGGCGAGACCATTCGCGCGCTGCATGAAACCGACGCGGGAGACTGCCCGCTGGCCGATTGCAACGAACGCGCCGCCGAAGCATACGCCCGCGAGACGGGCCGGCCCTTTGGGGAGGATCTGTCCCCTCTCCGGAAGGACGCGCTCACGCACGGCGACTGCTGCCTGCCCAACGTCTTTTTCGACGGCCGGCGCTTTTCCGGATTTGTCGACCTGGGCGACGCCGGGCTGGGCGACCGCCATTTCGACCTGTGTTCGGCACTGTGGTCCCTGGGCTACAACCTCGGTACGAAACGATACAACGAACGGCTGCTGGACGCCTACGGGCGCGGCGCCGTCGATAGCGAACGCCTTGCGCTGTGCGCGCGGCTGTCGCTGTACGACCTATGACCCGCTTTCGCGGTTTGCCACATGAAAGGTGTGTTTTACAATGCTGGAAATGGAACAATTCAAACAGGATCTCGCCGAAGTGCGAACCACGATCGACGAGCTCAGAGGCGCGCTGGACATCGAGCGCCTCAAGGAACAGCTGATCGAATATCAGGAGGACATGGCCTCCGCCGGCTTCTGGGACGACATGGAGCGCGCCCAGAAGGTCAACCAGCGCGCCCACGGCGTGGAAGCGCGCCTGAACCACTTCAGGGCGCTGGGCAGCCGGGCGGACGACATCGAGGCCATGATGGAGTTGGCCGATGAAGCCGACGACAGCGACATGGCCGCGGAGATCCAGGCCGAATTCACCGCCATCAAGGCCGATTTGGAGCAGCTGCGCCTCACCACGCTGCTCAAGGACGAGTTCGACCAGAACGACTGCATCCTGGCGCTGCACGCCGGCGCGGGCGGCACCGAGGCGCAGGACTGGACGCAGATGCTCTACCGCATGTACACCCGCTTTGCCGAGCGCATGGGCTTTACCGTGAAGGAGCTGGACCTGCTGGACGGCGACGAGGCGGGCATCAAGTCGGTCACCTTCGAGGTGAGCGGCGAGTACGCCTACGGCTTCCTGAAATCCGAGCGCGGCGTGCACCGGCTGGTGCGCATCTCGCCCTTCGACGCCAACGCGCGGCGGCACACCTCCTTCGCCTCGCTGGACGTGGCGCCCATCATCGAGGACAACGGCGCCATGGAAATCCGCACGGAGGACCTGCGCATCGATACCTACCGCGCCTCCGGCAAAGGCGGCCAGCACGTCAACAGGACGGACTCCGCCGTGCGCATGACCCACCTGCCCACCGGCATCGTTGTGCAGTGCCAGAACGAGCGCAGCCAGATTCAGAACCGCGAAACCTGCATGATGATGCTGCGCGCCAAGCTGGCCGAGCTGCACGAGAAAGAGCGCCAGGAGCAGATGAGCGACGTGAAGGGCGAGCAGAAGAAGATCGAATGGGGCAGCCAGATCCGCTCCTACGTGTTCCAGCCCTACACCCTGGTGAAAGACCTGCGCACCGGCTACGAGGTGGGCGACATCGCCGCGGTGATGGACGGCGACCTGGAGGGCTTCGTCATGGCCTATCTGGCCTGGCTGCAGAAGCCGGACACCGAAAACTAAGCAGGAAAAGGGCCGGCGTCACATGAGAGGGCCGACCTCTTCCCCTGCACCTGTCCCCATGGTAAATGGGGAAGGGGCGCAGGGGAAAGGGTGTGTTCCCTCATGCGCCGCTGACCCATTGGGCTCGCTCAGGCGAAATCAATAAACCAAAGGAGCCTCACCCATGAACGCTGAAATCGACATTTCAAACGTCACGCTGAAAACGCCGCGGCTCATCCTGCGTCCCTGGCGGGAGAGCGACCTCGACGACTTCTTCGAATACGCCTCGGTGGACGGCGTGGGCCAGATGGCCGGCTGGACGCCGCACAAGGACAGGGAAGAATCCCGGTCCATCCTGACCCGCTTCATCGAGGGCAGGAAGACCTTCGCCCTGGAGAAGGACGGCAAGGCGATCGGCTCGCTGGGCGTCGAGAAATACAACGAGGACGCATGCCCTGAATTTGCGGACAAAAAATGCCGCGAGCTGGGCTATGTGCTGGCCAGGCCGTACTGGGGCCAGGGGCTCATGCCCGAGGCGGTGAACGAGGTCATCCGGTACCTGTTCGAGGAGGTGGGGCTGGACGCGATCTTCTGCGCCCATTTCCTGCGCAATGCCCAATCCGCGCGGGTGCAGGAAAAGTGCGGCTTCACCCACTACGCCTTCGGCACCTTTGAAACCCGCTTCGGCACCGTGGAAGACGACGAGCTCAACGTCCTCACCCGGGAGGACTGGCTGAGGACGAGAGGCTGACCATGGCGGACAAAATCATCGAATGGGCGAAGGAGCTTCAGAGCCTGGCGCAGGCGGGCCTGTTCTACGGCCGGGATGTGTACGACCGGGAGCGCTACCTGCGCATCCGCGAGATCGCGGCGGAGATGATGGCCGAGCGCGCGGATATCCCCGCGGAGAAGATCGCGGGGCTGTTCTGCGGCGACGTGGGCTACCAGACTCCCAAGGTGGATACGAGAGCCGCCGTCTTCCAGGATGGAAAAATACTGCTGGTAAAGGAGAAAAAGGGCGCCTGGTCGCTGCCCGGCGGTTGGTGTGAATACAACATGTCTCCCATGGATAATGCCATCAAGGAGACCAAAGAGGAGGCGGGACTGGATGTCCGCGTCATGCGCCTCATCGCCGTGCAGGATCGCGATAAGCACAACCAGCCGCCCTACGCCTACGGCGTGGTGAAGGTCTTCTATCTCTGCGAGGCGCTGGGCGGGCAGTTCGAGGCCAACATCGAGACCACGGAGAGCGCCTATTTCGGTCCGGACGAGCTGCCGCCGCTGGCGGAAGAAAAGTGCAACGCGGAACAGGTGATGATGTGCTTCGCGGCGCGGGCAGATGAAGGCTGGGCCGCGCGGTTTGACTGACCTGAAACGCTCGTGCAGAACAGCCGGCTGGGGATGTGGGGCTGAAGGGCGAAGGCTGCAGCAAAGGGCTGACCAATCGGAGGCAATCATGAGCAAGTATAATCCGCTGTGGGAATATGTGGCGAAAAACACAAGCCAATCCTTCAGGCTGACGTTTGAAGAAATAGAGAGCATTGCGGGAATACCGTTGGACCATTCCTTTCTGAAATACAAAAAGGAACTCGCGGAATACGGCTATGAAGTCGGGAAAATATCCCTGAAAGAACGGACGGTCGTTTTCAACAAACTTGTTTGAGAAATCCCCGTTTGCGTAAAGGAAAAAGCCATGTGGATCGACATCACCAGACCCCTCGAGCCGGGCATGACGGTTTATCCGGGCGACCCGGCCTTTGATATGCGCACCGACGCGTTCGGCATTTACAAGGTGTCCTCCTTCTCCATGTGCGTCCACTGCGGCACCCACATCGACGCGCCCTCCCACTTCCTCATGGCGGGCGACACGGAGGATTACCCCGCCTCCCAGCTCTGCGGCGAGGTGCTGGTGATGCCCTGGCGCGAGGGCTGGCTGGAGCGGGCG
>LVAP01000010.1 GCA_001603025.1 Clostridiales bacterium Firm_10
GGCGTACAGCGACACGCGAGGCCAATGGGCGAAAGCGTAATCCGCGATCAGGTTCAGGTCGCGGACTCCGTTCCACACGTCGCACCGGTCCGCGAGGCCGGCCCGTTCGCCATGCCCGGGCAAGTCAAAGCTCAGGGCCTGGAAACCCTTTTCGCCGGCAATGAGCGCGAAGTTTTCCGCGGATTCCTTTCGGCTCATTTTTCCGTGCACGCAAATGTAAACGCGCTCGGAGGGGCTTCCCCACAACAGCGCGGGGATGCCCGAGATGGCTATTCTGCCCTGATCCATTTCGCCTTTCCCTTCTCCCGGCCTGTCCTGCCCCCTCCGTCAGACGGCGGACAATAAAACAGGGGATGCTTTCACCGAAAACATCCCCTTCGATGGTTATTTCCGAACGATTTCCGGCTTGTTGGGGGCTGATTCATCGAGCCGCGCTCACTGCGCGATTTCCTCCATCAGGAAGCACTCGATGACGTCGCCTTCCTTCACGTCGTTGTAGTTCTCCAGGCCGACGCCGCATTCATAGCCCTGGTTGACCTCGCGGGCGTCGTCCTTGAAGCGCTTGAGGGAATCGATCTTGCTCTCGGTGATGACCACGTTGTCACGCAGCAGGCGCACCTTGGCGTTGCGCTGGAGCTTGCCGTCGGTCACGTAGCAGCCGGCGATGGTGCCCACGCCGCTCACCTTGAAGGTGTTGCGCACGTCGGCGCGGCCCAGGATGGTCTCCTTGTACTTGGGCGCGAGCAGGCCCTTCATGGCCGCCTGCACCTCTTCGATGGCGTTGTAGATCACGCGGTAGAGGCGGATGTCGACGTTCTCGCGATCGGCCAGGTCGCGCACGGCGTTGTCGTGGCGCACGTTGAAGCCGATGATGATGGCGTTCGAGGCGGAGGCCAGCATGACGTCGCTCTCGGTGATCGCGCCGACCGCGCCGTGGATGCAGCGCACGCGCACTTCCTCGTTGGAAAGCTTCTCCAGCGATTGCCGCACGGCTTCCACAGAGCCCTGCACGTCGGCCTTGATGATGAGGTTGAGGTCCTTGATCTGGCCGGCGGAAATCTGGTTGAACAGATCGTCCAGGGAGGTCTTGGACTGGCTCTTGATGAGGGCGGCGCGCAGCTTGTCCTTGCGCTCTTCGGCCACCTGGCGGCTGAGGCGGTCGTCGTCCACGGCGCTGATGATGTCGCCGGCGGAGGGCACGTCGTTGAAGCCGATGACCTCGACGGGCATGGACGGGCCGGCGCTCTTCACGCGCTCACCGCGGTCGTTGACCATGGCGCGCACGCGGCCGTAGGCGGTGCCGGCGACGATGGTGTCGCCGATGGAGAGCGTGCCGTTCTGAACCAGCACGGTGGCCACGGGGCCGCGGCCCTTGTCCAGCTTGGCCTCGATGATGATGCCGCGGGCCTTGCGGTTCGGGTTGGCGCGCAGGTTCTGCACCTCGGCCACCAGCAGGATCATCTCCAGCAGCTGGTCGATGTTCTGACCGGTGATGGCGGACACTTCCACCATGATGGTGTCGCCGCCCCACTCCTCGGCCACCAGGCCGTATTCGGTCAGCTCGGTGCGGATGCGCTCGGGATTGGCGGTGGGCTTGTCGCACTTGTTGATGGCGACGATGACCGGCACGTTGGCCGCCTTGGCGTGGTTGATGGATTCGACGGTCTGCGGCATGACGCCGTCGTCCGCCGCCACCACCAGCACGGCGATGTCGGTGGCCATGGCGCCGCGGGCGCGCATAGCGGTGAAGGCCTCGTGACCGGGGGTGTCAAGGAAGGTGATGCCCTTGCCGCCCACGTTCACGGTGTAGGCGCCGATATGCTGCGTGATGCCGCCGGCCTCGCTGGCGGTGACGCGCGTCTTGCGGATGTAGTCCAGCAGGCTGGTCTTGCCGTGGTCGACGTGACCCATGATGGTGACGACCGGGTTGCGGATCAGCAGATCCTCTTCCTTATCCTCGAAGTTCTCGTCGTCCAGCACGTCCTCGGCGGTCTTGTCCAGCTTCATTTCCAGCTCGACCTCGAACTCGGAGCAGACCAGCTGCGCGGTGTCGAAGTCCAGCTCGGCGTTGATGGTGGCCATGATGCCCAGCAGGAGCAGTTTCTTGATGATCTCGTTCGAGGGTTTGCCGATGCGCTCGGACAGGTCCTTCACGGTGATGGTCTCGGCGGTCATGTAGGCCTTCTCGATCTTCACCGGTTCGGGCTTGGGCTGCTGGACCTGCTGCTGCTTGCGCTTGCCGCGCTTGCCGCGCTCAAATTCATCATCCATGCCGTAGGGCATGCCCTTGGCGTTCTGCTGCTGTTTGCGGTTTTTCACCACGCGCTCGGGATCGTTCTGGCGCACGTAGTTTTTCTTGTTGGGATCATAGTTGGAGACGCGTTCCTTTTCGACGGAGGGCGACAGCTCGCTGGCGAGCTTGCGGCCCATGCCGCCGCCCGGGCGCATCGCGCCGCCCTGAGGACGTGCGCCACCGGCGGGACGGCCGTACTGGCCCTGTCCGGGCGCTGCGGGACGGCCGTACTGGCCCTGGGCGGGCGCGGGACGGCCGTACTGGCCCTGCCCGGGCGCCGCGGGACGGCCGTACTGGCCCTGTCCGGGCGCCGCGGGACGGCCGTACTGGCCCTGCCCGGGCGCCGCGGGACGGCCGTACTGGCCCTGGGCGGGCGCCGCGGG
>LVAP01000099.1 GCA_001603025.1 Clostridiales bacterium Firm_10
TATCCGGCCATGCAGCTCGTCGGTCTGGTACTTCTCATATTCTTTATTCGAAATCTGCTTCATGGCTTCCTCCGATCATACCGTGAAACGGAAATTTTCAATTGATCCTTTTCAGGAAGAAGTATTCAGAATAGCCGTCTTCTGCATTTTCGTAATGACCGACACATTGGTAGCCCAATGCTTCGTAAAACTCTTTTCCCTGCCAGTCGAAGGTGTCCAGTCTGATGGTATTGACTCCCATTGATGCCGCTCGCTTTTCCATCTCAAGGATCATCCGGGCCCCAATGCCTTTTCTTCTGTATGCTTCATCAACAAACACGGCGGACACATAAAGGATTTTGAATGCGGTAATGCATGCATCCAACCCGGCGATCAGTTTACCCTCATCTTCAACGCCGATCTGAATGCATCCGTCCATTTTATAGGCGATGTGGTTTTCGTCAAATGAACTCAGCCGTGATTCTATGTCCTCAACCTGCTCTTCATTCAAATCTACGATTTCCATATGATCGCATCTCCTTGCAAATTCCGATTTCCACGTCACATTATACTCGCCGAATGTGTCGAAATCTACCGCAGCGACGGGGAAAATGAAAACTTACCCCCTCGTGTCCAACTTACCCTGCTTGCGGGTAAGCCGCAGGCAAATCGTTAAGAGCCTTGTGGCCACAGAAAACCTGTAGTTACAAGGCTTTTTTCATACCCTGACGCCTTGACAAACCCAAGGAACGACCGCTACGTCACGTCGCTTTTCGGACCGTAAGGAGGTTCAACGAGAATGACAATATGGGCTGAGATGACGATAAGTGAGAGTGTAACGTGATAACTCGCGTGTCGCTGACAAACTCATTGGGCCTGGAATTGACAGATTCGTTGAGCGTCTGACAGAGTAAGCAGCATGGTAAAACCGGGAGCCTTGCGCCGCAATTCACATTGCGGCATGAGGCCTTTTCTATGTCCTGGCGCCCGGCAATGCCCAAAAGTATTTCGCGTTTTTGCGGCAATTACGTTAGTCGCCGCCGTTTCGCGAATACATCCTTTTCAACTTTTGGATTATATGGTAAAATAAAAGCGGCGCATTAAGGCTCGGCGCCCCCTCTTTGGCTGCGGCAGCAGACCTGATGAAAGCGCCGCATTCACAGAATGGCAGCAATGGATCTGATTCAATGAACAAGGGCAGGAGAAGACGGCGTGCTGAAAAACCTGATCATCCGACAGGAAAAGCCTGAGGATTACAAAAGCACAGAGCTCATGACCATGCGGAGCTTCTGGAATAAGTTCTGGCCCGGCTGTTCCGAACACAACATGGTCAGAATCATCAGGAAATCAAAGGATTATCTTCCGTCGATCAGCCGGATCGCGGAACTGGACGGCAACGTCGTCGGCGCGGTTTATTATTCAAAAGCCTGGATTGACGACGGCTCGGTTAAGAGAGAAGTGGCGATGCTTGGGCCGCTTGCGGTTGAACCGACAATGGAGGGAAACGGGATCGGCGGCGCATTGATCAATGAAACCGTAAGACTCGCAAAAGAGGCCGGTATCGCCGGGATTATCCTGGCAGGCGAGCCCGGTTATTATCCCAAATTCGGATTCAGGCTGATGAGCGATTACGGGATAACCGATTCCGAGGGCAATTCCCGCGATGCCTATCTCTGTTATCCGCTGAATGACGGTTTCAACGCCTGCAAAGGCAGGTTCATTGAGAGCGAGGATTTTGGCAAGATAGAGGATGAGGAATTGCTCGAAGAGATCGGCAAGGAGTTCCCCGCTTACCGGAAGGTGAAGGCCCAGGAAGGTTTTATGCAGATATTCGGGCAGCACCTGGGCGTGGTTGAATCCGTTGAGGGAGACGTATATCAGGTTCGGTATTGGGAGCTGCTGATCCCCGCCAGATTGTCCGATTCCCTTTCCGAAAAGCCGGTTCCCGGCGGCGACGTGCAATTCAAATGGAATCACAGGGGAATATCGACCATCACAAAGGTGATCCGCAATCTGCTGGAAAGCTGATGCGCGGACAGCCGGGCGTCAACAGGAGCGCAAGGAAGAATATGTTTGATTTGGATGAGTATCTGCACAGCCTGATTTCGGGCTGCCGGTCCGTTTTTGGAGATCGCCTGCTGTACGTGGGCCTGCAGGGCAGCTATATGCGCGGTGAAGCGACTGAAAACAGCGATATCGATATCATGATCATCCTGGATCGGTTTTCCGTGAACGATATGGACGCCTACCGGAGAATCCTCAAGCGGATCGGGAATGAAGAGAAATCGTGCGGTTTTATCTGCGGCAGGGATGAAATGACGCGATGGAATCCGCTGGAGGTGTGCCAGCTGCGCCATACGACGAAGGATCTGCTCGGCTCGCTGAACGGCTGCCTTCCATCGGCCACGAAAACGGATGAAATCAATTATGTCAAGCTGAGCCTGGGGAACCTCTATCACGAAATCTGCCATCGGTATATCCACGCGGACAGGGACAGGAACGCAGCGAAGTTCCGGGGCACCTGCAAGGGTCTGTTCTTCATCATCCAGAACATGCACTATCTGGAAAGCGGCAGGTTCGTGATCACAAAGAGGGAGCTGAAGGAACGGGTTTCGGAAGAGGACCGCAATATGCTGGCCATGGCGGATTTGCCGGATGGTTTTGATTTCGATCAGGCGTTTGCCGCCCTGTTTGCCTGGTGCCAGAACGCTTTGATCAGGATGGAGCGTATACGGGAGGATTGTACGGAATGCGGGTAAAGCCCTCATGCTGAGCCCGGTCGCTCAACTGTGAACGGAAAAAGCGCGTCCATCCGCCGCTTGCCGCCCGGGCGCTGCTGCTGCCCGCCTGTTCTCACTCGACATGCGCTGAAAGGAGACCGGTATGATCAACCAGAGACTGCTGTTTGCCAGAGCCTATGAGAAGGCGGTGGGACCAGAGATTGCCCCAATCTCGCGCCCGGTTTTCCACTTTACTCCCTGGATCGGCTGGATGAACGATCCGAATGGTTTTTCCTGGTATCGCGGGCAGTATCACCTGTTTTACCAGTACAATCCCTACGACGTGCACTGGGACGCCATGCACTGGGGCCATGCCGTGAGCCGTGACCTGCTGCACTGGACGTATCTTCCCTGCGCGCTGGCGCCGGACGAGCGCTATGATTGCTTCGGCGTGTTTTCCGGCAGCGCTGTTGAAATGCAGGACGGCCGCCAGCTGCTGATGTACACCGGCGTGCGCAAGGATGGCGGCGAAAAGGGCAGCGGCGATATCCAGGCCCAGTGCGTGGCCGTCGGCGACGGCATGGACTATCACAAGATCGACGCCAACCCCGTGCTGGGAGCCTCCTGCCTGCCGGAATGGGGGAGCATCCACGATTTCCGGGACCCGAAGGTCTGGCGCGAGGCAGACGGCTCCTATCGCTGCGTGGCAGGCACCCGCGATAAAGACCGCAACGGCGCTCTGCTGCTCTTCAGCAGCCCGGACGGATTCGCCTGGCGGTTTGAGAGCGTTCTGGTGAAAAACGACGGCAGGCTGGGCCGCATGTGGGAATGCCCGGATTTTTTCCGGCTCGACGGAAAGGCCGTTGTGCTGGTCAGCCCGCAGGACATGCTGCCTGACGGCCGTGAATATGCCAGCGGCAACGGCACGGTGTGCATGATCGGCACCTTTGACGAGCAGCAGGGAAAATTCATTCCGGAGCGCGACCAGGCCGTTGACTGCGGCATCGATTTCTACGCGCCGCAGACCACTCTGACGCCGGACGGGCGCCGCGTGATGATTGCCTGGATGCAGAACTGGGAAACCAGCAGGCCGGAGAAGGAAGGAAGCCGGTGGTTCGGGCAGATGACCCTGCCCAGGGAGCTGAGCGTTCGGGATGGCCGGCTTTATCAGCAGCCCATCCGGGAGCTGGCCGGCTGCCGCAGCGGCAGGGTGGAATACCGCGACGTTCATTTCAGCGGCGAGCTGGCGCTGGAAGGGATCGCGGGCAGGGTGGCGGACCTGGAGATCCATGTCCGTGCCGCCGATCCCGGCGCCCCCTATGCCCGCTTTACCCTCCGCTTCGCGCAGGATGGGAAATATCACACCGACCTGACTTTCAGGCCGCGCGAATCGCTGTTGGAGATTGACCGGCGCTTTTCCGGAACGCGCCGCGCGTTTGTCCACCAGCGCTGCGCCCGGGTGGCGGGAAGGGACGGCGACATCCGCCTGCGCGTGATCCTGGACCGATTCAGCGCGGAGGTGTTCGTCAACGACGGCGCGCAGGCCATGACGGTCACCATTCCGACCGACATGGCCGCCGAGGGGATTTCGTTCTTCACGGAGGGGCGATCCGTCATGGATGTCGTCAAATACAGCCTGTTCGCGGAAGAACAGCCGGCGGAAACAGCCGCGTGCCAGTGAGAAACGCGGTCATGCGACGGCGGAAACAGGCCTATTCAGGGAAGCGGGGGAAAAGAGCATGCAGAAGTATTACACCGAGCCGGCCCGGCGGATTCCCGTCGCCGCCGAAGCGGATGTCCTGGTCGCGGGCAGCGGCCCGGCCGGTTTTTCGGCGGCGGTCAACGCGGCGCGGCAGGGCGCGAAGGTCATCCTGGTCGAAGCGCTGGGCGACGTGGGCGGCATATCCACCAGCGGCATGATGAGCCACTTCACCGGTTCCGTGAAGAGCCGGTTCTATGAGGAGCTGCTCATGCGGATGGCGGAGCGCAACGAAGGGGAGCAGAGGGGCGTGCGCACCGTGACGATCGACCCGGAGCAGCTGAAGACGCTGTACCTGGACATGCTGGCTGAGGCGGGCGTCGGGCTGCGGCTGTATACGATGGTCTGCGGCGCGATCGTTGAGGACGGCCGCGTGAAGGGCATCGTGACGGAGAGCAAATCCGGCCGGCAGGCGCTCTTGGCGAAGGTCGTCATCGACGCGACGGGGGATGGCGACATCGCGGCCGACGCGGGTGTGCCCTACAGCCTGGGCCGCGAGACGGACGGCCTGATGCAGCCGGTCACGATCATGTTCAAGGTGGCGGGCGTGGATTACGACCGAGCGGTGTTTCCCGGCTCCTTCGAGACGACAGTCGACACGCCCAAAGGCGAACTGCAGGCGCTGGCGAAGGAAAAGCTGCCCTTCCCGGCCGGCCATGTGCTGCTGTACCGGAGCACGCTGCCCGGCGTCGTCACCTGCAACATGACGAACAGCATCGGCATCGACGGCACCGACGCCCTGAGCATGACCCGCGGCCAGCGGGTGTGCCGGAGCCAGCTGAACGCCATTGTGGCGTTTCTGCGGGCGTATGTGCCCGGCTATGAGCGTTGCTACCTGATCAGCTCCGCCTCGCTCCTGGGCGTGCGGGAAACCCGGCATTTCAAAGGCCTGTATACGCTGACGCAGGAGGACATCCTCAACCGGACGCTGTTCGGGGACTGGGTTGTGCGCGAGGCGCGCTTCAACTTCGATGTGCACAACCTCACCGGCGCGAGCCTGGATAAAACCGGCGTGCAGAAGGACTTCCCGAAGGATAATTTCTACTCCATTCCTTACCGATGCCTGCTGCCGGAGGGCGTGGACGGCCTGCTGCTGGCCGGCCGCAACATTTCCGGAACGCACATGGCGCACTCCAACTATCGCGTGATGCCCATGTGCGTGGCCCTGGGCGAAGCGGCGGGCGTGGCCGCGGCGCTCGCGGTCCGGCGGGACATCGATCCCAGGCTCGTGCCCGCCCGGGACATCCAGGCGGTCATCGAATAGAGCGGATTCGCGACAGGGCAAACAACATCCCCTCCCCGCAGCGGCGGAGAGGGGAAAAATATGCGCGGGAATGCCTGTCAGCCCTTCACCGAACCCATCGGCGAGCCGGAGACGAGCGCCTTCTGCGTGATGATGAACAGGATGATGGACGGGATCATTGTGAGGAACGCGCCTCCCAAGATTCACTGATTCATTCGCCGCGGGAAAAGCGGATAAATGAATTTTGTGTAATCTTTACTTGTTTTTATAACATGTGGCCTCAAGCCATGTCAAGCGTGTGTTTAACAAAATTTGTATATATCCGTCTAAAAATGTCTGGTTTGCCGCGAAATTGGCGCAATGAACCGACGCTTTGTAAATTTCAGATTATCCGGTTGGGCGTCCCGGGCGCGCGCTCCGGCCGGCAAACGCCGCGGGATTGACGGGACATGCCAGCGCTGGTAAAATAGAGTGTGGCGGAAGCGCGCGTCGAAGGCGCGCTGCCGAAAAACAGCGCCTGTGGGGCATGCGCGCGGAACAGGGGGATTTGAGCATGACATGCCGGGAGAACTACATTTCCATCGCCCGCCGGACAGGCTACGACCACATGCCTGTCAGCTTCAACATGTGCCCGAGCCTCCGGGAGCGGTATGAGGCCTACGTCAGGGAACACGACCTGGCTTTTCCCGTGGGGGAGGGTTTCGTCGCGGACCTGCCCGTGGACCGCGCGCCGGACGAGGTGTTCCTGCGGGATTATTACCGCGGCAAATCGTTCAGGACCGGCACGGTGATCGACGCCTGGGGTGTAGCCCATGAGCCCGGCTCGCCCGCCGCGTTTCACATGACCTACATGCACCACCCCATGGAGGATTTCGACTCGCCCGAGCAGATAGAGGCCTATCCGATGCCCGTCTTCCGCGACGGGGGATTGGCCGCGCAGACAGAGCAGGTGAAAGCGATCCACGCGGCGGACAAAGCCGCGATCGGCTCCATGCAGTGCACCGTTTGGGAGACAGCCTGGTATATGCGCGGCATGGAGAACCTGATGTGCGACATGATGAGCGGCGATCCCATGGCGACGGCGCTGCTGGACCGGGTGACGGACATCGCCGTGCAGCGCGCCGTGAGCTTTGCGAAAGCCGGCGCGGACGGCCTGTTCCTCGGCGACGACATCGGCATGCAGTTCACCATCATGATGAGCGAGGAGCTCTATTGCGAGTGGCTGAAGCCGCGCCTCAGGCGCGTGATCGACGCCGCGCGGGCGGTGAATCCCGATGTGATCGTGTTTTACCATTCCTGCGGCCATGTGACGGAGCTGATTCCGCACCTCATCGACGCGGGCGTCGACGTGCTGAATCCTGTGCAGCCGGAATGCATGGATTTCCGTGAGATCCACGAGCGCTTCGGCGACAGGCTGTCTTTCCACGGCACCATCGGTACGCAGAGCGTGATGCCCTTCGGGACGCCGGAGGACGTGCGCCGCAAGGTGTTCGAGAACCTGGACATCGCCGGCCGGCACGGCGGGCTGTACGTCTGCCCGACGCACCTGCTGGAGCCTGAGGTGCCGGTGGAAAACGTGGTCGCTTACATCCAGGCCTGCGCGGACTACTGCCGCTGACCGGAGGCCGGCGCGGTCCTTCCGGGAGAGGGAGTGTTTTCCTGCCGGCATATAACATGGCCGCCGGTTTACCGGCGGCCATGATTATCGGTATTGCCAGAAGGATGAGGTCACGGTTTCCAGTAGGCGTCGATACATTCCTTCGTGATTTCCACATAGCGGCGGCCGCGGCTGAAATCGCCGAAGATGGTGCCGACCTCGCGCTGGGCCACCTCCAGCAGGCACCCGCTGGCCGCTTCGAACACGCCCTTGAAGTATTTGCGCAGCGCGTCCTCGTCCATCGGCCCGCGGGCAGTGACGTATTCCGCGCGGGGCTTGCTGTAGTACACCACGTTGCTGCCGCGCAGGTATTCGCCCACCAGGTTCTCGTTGTTGAACGGCGAAACGGACAGCTTCCGCAGGTTCGTCCACTTCGAGAGGTAGTCCGGCCAGATGGCGTCCACGCGCTCGCAGCAGCCGTAGGAGAGCAGGCCGTAGCGCTTCGCGAGGCGGTCCTGGTAGGGGAAAACGAATTCGCCGAAGGTGTCCGGCGAGACGGCCGTGGTTTCCTGCGATTCCAGAAAACCCCACACCTGCGTGGTTTTTTCCACGTGGTCCGCCGGCAGCTCGCTGTTGAAGGCGAAGCTCTCCTGGTTGACCGGCGTCACGCCGAAGGTCGGCAGCAGCAGCGCCTCTTTCTCCAGGTAGTCGTAGTAGGCCTCGAAGAGGGAGGTGGCCATATCCATGACCTCATGCAGGGCATCGGGACAGTCGTACATGGAGATGTAGAGGTTTTCCATGCCCATCAGGTGCACCAGGGGATTGGTGATCGCGCCTGTGAGGCTGGCCTGAACCAGGCGCACCGGCAGGATGTCCCCGAAAATGTCGCTGGCGAATTCCATCCGCCGGCGCGTCTTTTCGGCATCCACGTGAAAGCTGCCGCCGCGCAGCTTGTCCAGGTCTTCCTCGAGGTCATTGATCACCGGATCGATGTGGAAGCCCTTGCCGTGTTCGCTGCGCGTGATCGCCGGACGCAGTCCGAACGGGGAAACCGATTCGCTGCGCTGCATGTCGAAGGTGGGGGCCAGGGGCGTGTCGTCGCCAAAGAGTTCGCGGCCCACCAGCCGGCCAAGCAGCGCGCCTTCCAGCCCGCGCGCTTCCTCGCCCTCGCACTGCATGCGCGGCAGGATCACCTCGTCGGTGAAGTTGGAGAACAGCAGGCGCACGGTGGGGGATTCCCGCTTTCCCGCCGCGAGCAGCTCCCACTTTTTCAGAATCGCTTCGTTTTCCGGGGAGCAGGCATACTCCAGATGCTTTTGTGCCAGGCCGCGCAGACGCAGCCGGTCCTTTTCCGAAATCTGCATGAGCGGTATACACCTCGTCTTTCCTTTCCGAAATGGCCGCCGTCCGTTTGCTCGGCCCGTGCCGGCGTCTACATAATAACATAGAGCCGGCGCATATTCAAGCCCCCATGAGCCATGGGGCGCGGCAGCGGCCGCCCGCGCTCAAAAATGCGCGATATTTACGCAAAAAAGACAGAAAAAAAGGCCGCACAATGATATAATAAATGTAGATATGCGCGCCGAGCCGGCCGGCGCCGGCGGCGCGGAAAGTCGTTTGTGAATCTGTCTGATCGGAGGCGGCCCCTGGACGCCAGGCGGCGCCTTTCCGCAAAGGGAGGAGGCAAGGAAATCATGTACAGGATCGCGACCAGGAAGACGCTCAACCCCACGGTGACGCAGATGGAGATCGAGGCGCCGCTGGTGGCCCGCAAGGCCCGGCCCGGCCAGTTCATCATTCTGCGCGTGGACGAGGAGGGCGAGCGCATTCCCCTGACCGTGGCGGGCGTCGACCAGGCGGCCGGCACGGTGAAGATCATTTTCCAGATCGTAGGCGCCACCACCGAGAAACTGAACCACAAGCAGCAGGGCGAGTTCATTCAGGACTTCGTGGGCCCACTGGGCCAGGCCACGCGCACCGAAGGTATCAGAAAGGTGTGCATCGTGGGCGGCGGCGTGGGCTGCGCCATCGCCATGCCCGTGGCGCAGGAGTTCCACCGGCTGGGGGCGGAGGTAACGAGCATCATCGGCTTCCGCAACAGGGACCTGCTCATCCTTGAGGATGAATTCCGCGCCTGCTCGGACCGGCTCATCGTGATGACGGACGACGGCTCCTACGCCCGGCAGGGCAACGTGACCGTGCCGCTGAAGGAAATGCTGGAGGCCGGCGAGACGTTCGACGAGATCATCACCATCGGCCCGCTGATCATGATGAAGTTCGTCGTCGCCGCGGCAAAGCCCTTCGGCGTGCCGGTGACGGTGAGCATGAACCCCATCATGATCGACGGCACGGGCATGTGCGGCGGCTGCCGCCTGACGCTGAACCAGGACGGCCGGAAGGTGACCAGATTCGCCTGCGTGGACGGCCCGGATTTCAACGGCTACGAGATCGATTTTGACGAGGCGATGAGCCGCAGCCGCATGTACGCGGACTTCGAGCGCCACGCCTACGAAGAGGCATGCAACCTGTTCAGGAACGCGTGAGGAGGGAGGATCAACATGGCACTGAACCCCAAAAAGCACGAAATGCCCACTCAGGCTCCCGAGGTGCGCGCGCATAACTTCGACGAGGTGGCGCTGGGATACAGCGCGGAAATCGCGGTGGAAGAGGCGGCGCGCTGCCTGAATTGCCGGAACCGTCCCTGCGTGGCGGGCTGCCCGGTCAACATCAACATTCCCGATTTCATCACCCGCATCAAGATGAATGATTTTGAAGGCGCCTACCAGGTCATCAGCCAGGCCTCCTCGCTGCCGGCGGTGTGCGGCCGCGTCTGCCCGCAGGAGACCCAGTGCGAGAGCAAGTGCACGCTGGGCATCAAATTCGAGCCGGTGGGCATCGGCCGCCTGGAGCGCTTCGTGGCGGACTGGCACAACGCCAACGCCACCGAAAAGGCCAAGGCGCCCGCGGCCAACGGCCACAGGGTCGCCGTGGTGGGTTCCGGCCCCAGCGGCCTGACCTGCGCGGGCGATCTGGCCAGGAAGGGCTACAAGGTCACCGTGTTCGAGGCGCTTCACACAGCGGGCGGGGTGCTGGTTTACGGCATTCCGGAATTCCGCCTGCCCAAGGCGATCGTCGCCCGTGAAGTGGAATCGCTGAAGGAAATGGGCGTGGACGTGGAAACCAACGTGGTCATCGGCAAGACGCTCACCGTCGACGAGCTGTTCGACATGGGCTTCGAGGCTGTGTTCATCGGCTCCGGCGCGGGCCTGCCCAATTTCATGGACATTCCCGGCGAGAGCCTGAAGGGCGTTTACTCCGCGAATGAGTTCCTGACCCGCTCCAATCTGATGAAGGCTTACCGCGACGATCCCGAGACGCCCATCATGAAAGGCGGCAGGGTGGCCGTAGTGGGCGGCGGCAACGTGGCCATGGACGCGGCGCGCACCGCGCTGCGGCTGGGCGCGGAAAAGGTGTACATCGTGTACCGCCGCTCCATGGAGGAGCTGCCCGCCCGCCGCGAGGAAGTGGAGCATGCGCAGGAGGAGGGCATCGACTTCCGGCTGCTGTGCAATCCCACGGAGATCCTGGGCTATGAGAATCCGGAGGACAGGCGCGATCCGAAGAACGGCTTCGTGACGGGCATGCGCTGCATCCGCATGGAGCTGGGCGAGCCGGACGCCAGCGGACGCCGCCGCCCCGTGCCCGTTGCGGGCAGCGAATTCGTTCTGGATGTGGACGCCGTGGTCATGGCCATCGGCACCAGCCCCAACCCGCTGATCAAGAGCACGACGAAGGGACTTGAGGTCAACCGGCGCGGCGGCATCATCGTGAACGAGGACGGCCTGACCAGCCGCGAGGGCGTGTATGCCGGCGGCGACGCCGTCACCGGCGCGGCCACGGTCATCTCCGCCATGGGCGCGGGCAAGGTTGCCGCGAAGGCCATCGACCGCTGTCTCAGGAAGAAGCCGGCGCCCGGCCAGGCGCCGGAAAGCGGGAGCGGCACTTGACAGGCGCTCGTTTGCATGTCATAATAAAAATGTCGTCACATCGGCTTTTCAGATTAAGCGTACCCCAAGCGAGGAGGAATGATCATGAAGCTTCGTGAAACCTATCGGTATGCCATCGCCTGCCCGACCAGCATGGGCGTGCGCATCACGCCGGAAGACCGCATGGCGGTCCAGAACAGCAATCGCTTCTATATGCAGGTGACCAGCGCGGAGAGCAACGTCCTGAATACGACCTCTTCGCTGGGCAAGGAATGCCTGGTGCTCACCAAATTCGTCAAGGGCAGCCCGATCGCCGAGATGATCCGCGCCGGCCTGCGCGCGCGGAACATCCGCTATGAGGGCGTGGAAGTGGACCAGGGCGGCCCGTGGGGCTATCGCCATCAGTTCAACATCGCCGATTCCGGCTTCGGCCTGCGCGCCCCGCGCGTCTGGAACGACCGCGCCGGCGAGGTGGGCCGCACGCTGTCCATCGACGATTTCGACATCGAGCGCATCTTCGGCCGCGAGGGCGTGGGTATCCTGCACATTTCCGGCCTGATCGCCGCGATGAGCCCGGAGACCACCCAGTGCTGCCTGGCGCTGGCCAAGGCCGCCAAGGGATACGGCACGCTGGTTTCCTTCGACCTGAACTACCGCGCGACCTTCTGGAAGGGCCGTGAGGCGGAGCTCAGCGAAGCGTTCCACCAGATCGCCTCCTGCGCGGACATCCTGGTGGGCAACGAGGAAGACTTCCAGCTCTGCCTGGGCTTCGCCGGCCCCGAGACCGGCGGCAAGGGTCTGGCGGCGAAGATCGAGAGCTTCAAGGCCATGATCATGCAGGTGAAGGAAAAGTATTCGAACGCCAGCGTGTTCGCCACCACGCTGCGCCAGGTGATTTCTGCGAACGAGCACCTCTGGGGCGCCATCATGCTGGCCGGCGGCGAGTGGTTCGTCGAGGAACCGCGCGAGATCCAGGTGCTGGACCGCATCGGCGGCGGCGACGGCTTCACCGGCGGCGTGCTTTACGGCGTGCTGCAGGGCTGGGAGCCGAAAAAGTGGGTGCAGTTCGGCTGGGCGTCCGGCGTGATGGCTGCCAGCAGCCTGAACGACTACGCGGAGCCGGCTGACGAGAAGCAGGTTTGGGATGTTTACGCGGGGAACGCGCGCGTACAGAGATAAAACGGGAGGAAGAGCGATATGAAGAAAGCCAACATCGGCCTGATCGGCCTCGCCGTCATGGGCGAAAACCTGGTCATGAACATGGAATCCAAGGGCTTCACCGTGGCGGTGTTCAACCGCACCGTGGAGAAGGTCGACAAGTTCGTCAGCGGCCGCGCGGCCGGCAAGAACATCATCGGCTGCCACAGCCTGCAGGAGCTGGTCGACAATCTGGAAACGCCCCGCAAGGTCTTCATGATGGTGAAGGCAGGCCAGGCGGTGGACAGCATGATCGAGCAGCTGCTGCCCCTGCTGGATGATGGCGACATCATCATCGACGGCGGCAACAGCCACTTCCCGGATACCATCCGCCGCACGGAATATGTCGAGTCCAAGGGCAAACTGTACATCGGCACCGGCGTGTCCGGCGGCGAAGAGGGCGCCCTGAAGGGCCCCAGCATGATGCCCGGCGGTTCTCCCGCGGCGTGGCCCCATGTGAAGGACATCTTCCAGTCCATCTGCGCCAAGGTTGAGGACGGCTCCGCCTGCTGCGACTGGGTGGGCGAGAACGGCGCCGGCCACTTCGTGAAGATGGTGCACAACGGCATCGAGTACGGCGATATGCAGCTGATCTGCGAGGCCTATCAGCTGATGCGCGACCTGCTGGGCCTGAGCGACGACGAGATGCACGAGGTGTTCAAGGCCTGGAACAAGACTGAGCTGGATTCCTACCTCATCGAGATCACCCGCGACATCCTGGCCTTCAAGGATACCGACGGCCAGCCCATCGTGGAGAAGATCCTGGACACCGCCGGCCAGAAGGGCACCGGCAAGTGGACCGGCATCGCCGCGCTGGATGAGGGCGTGCCGCTGACGCTGATCGGCGAAGCCGTGTTCGCCCGCTGCCTGTCCGCCATGAAGGAAGAGCGCGTGACCGCCGCCAGGGCGTTCGGCCGCACCGTGCCCGCCTATCAGGGCGACAAGGCCGAGCTGATAGAGGCCATCCGCCAGGCGCTGTATGCCAGCAAGATCATTTCCTACGCGCAGGGCTACACCCTGATGCGCTCCGCCGCCAAGACCTACGGCTGGAACCTGAACTACGGCGGCATCGCGCTCATGTGGCGCGGCGGCTGCATCATCCGCAGCGTGTTCCTGGGCAAGATCAAGGAAGCCTACGACGCCAACCCCGAGCTGAGCAACCTGCTGCTCGACCCGTACTTCAAGGAAACCATCGAGAAGCTGGTGCCCGCGTGGCGCAAGGTGGTCGCCGCTGCCGTGACGCACGGCGTGCCCGCCCCCGCCATGACCTCCGCCCTCAGCTACTTCGACGGCTACACCACCGAGCGCCTGCCGGCGAACCTGCTGCAGGCCCAGCGCGACTACTTCGGCGCGCACACCTACGAGCGCCTGGACGCGCCGCGCGGCGAGTTCTTCCACACCAACTGGACCGGTCACGGCGGCGACACCGCGGCTTCCACCTACAACGCGTAATATTCACCGCACCCACCCGCCGGGGGAATGGCTTCCTCCGGCGGGCGATGCTGTATTCATGGAGGGAAGGTTTATGAACGATATTTTCACCATCGCCCGGGCAGAGACCGGCCTGACCGAAGCCGAAATCAGGGCCGCGCTGCTGAAGTCGCTGGAAGGCCGGATGCTCCGGAAGGTGCTGATCCTGCCGCCGGACTTCACCCGCTTCCATTCCAATGCCGGCTTCATCACCAACGTGTACTATCACGCCCTGTTGGACGCGGGCGTCCAGGTGGACATCATGCCCGCGCTGGGCACGCACGATCCCATCAGCAGGACGCAGGCGGAGGCCATGTTCGGCGATATCCCGTTTGAGAAATTCATCACCCACGACTGGCGCAACGACGTGGTGAAGCTGGGCGAGATTCCCTCCTCCTACCTGGAGGAAGTGACCGAAGGACTCTGGCACGATCCCCTGAGCGTGGAGGTCAACAAGCGGGTGATGGACGAGAGCTATGATCTCATCATCTCTCCCGGCCAGGTGGTGCCGCACGAGGTCATCGGCATGTCCAACCACGCCAAGAACCTGTTCGTGGGCGTGGGCGGCAGCGATATGATCAACAAGAGCCACATGGTGGGCGCGGTCTACGGCATGGAACGCATGATGGGCAAGGACTATACCCCCGTGCGCAAGCTGTTCGACTACGGCATGGAGCATTTCCTGAACAGGCGTCCCATCATGTTTGTGCTCACCGTGACCACCGCCCCCGGCGGAAAGATCCGCACGCACGGCCTGTTCATCGGCGAGGGCCGCAACTGCCTGACCGAGGCGGTGAAGCTGTCGCAGCAGAAGAACATCGACTTCGTGGAGCATGGCATCAAAAAGTGCGTCGTTTACCTCGATCCCGGCGAATTCAAGAGCACCTGGCTGGGCAATAAGGCGGTATACCGCACCCGCATGGCCATGGCGGACGGCGGCGAGCTGATCATCCTGGCGCCCGGCGTCGCCAAGTTTGGCGAGGACGAGCAGGTGGACAAGCTCATCCGCAAGTACGGCTATCGCGGCCGCCTGGCTACCCTGGACGCGCTGAACAACCCGGCCAATACCGACCTGAAAGCCAACATGGGCGCGGCGGCGCACATGATCCACGGTTCGTCCGACGGGCGCTTCAGCATCACCTACGCGGTGAAGAATATCTCCCGGGAGGAGATCGCGGGCGTGGGCTACAACGCCGCCTCCTACGACGAGATGGCCCGCCGCTACGATCCGGCCAGGCTGACCTACGGCTACAACACCCTGCCGGACGGCGAGGAGATCTACTATGTGCCCAACCCGGCGCTGGGCCTGTGGATCAACCGCGAAAAGTTCGCGGAAGGCTGACGAAACGCCGAACGAAAGCCCCTGCTCCCGATTGGAGGAGCAGGGGCTTTTGCGTGGAAATCGCGCGTCTTTTGCGGCGGGCCGGCAGTGTCCCTGTCACAGGGTCAGCGTCTGTGTGCCGTCGCCCTTCAGGGTGAAGGCGGTCCTGCGGTTTTCCGCCGTCAGGGCATAGCCTCCCTTGAAGCCGGTGAAGGAGACAAAGCCTTCTTCATCGGTGACCAGGCGCTCGTGGGTCTCCCAGGCGCCGTGAATCAGGCCCATCAGGGCTTCGTAGGCGGGTTTTTCGGAATTATCCGCCCGCACCAGCCCGGACGGCGCGCCAAGCCAGCAGCCATCGTTGAAGTCCCAGGTGGTGACGGCTTCCACCAGCGGGTGGCTGAAGAGGGTGGTGTACATCTCGCTGATTTCCCGGGCCTGGCGTTCCTCGCCCTCCGGCGTGGTGGGCCAGGAAGGCACCTGCCAGTCGTTCAGGTCCACGATGTGGGCGGGCATCAGCTCGCCCGAAATGAGCGTGTTTTCGGTGAAGTGGATGGGCAGGCCGAAGCGGGAGAAGCGTTCGAGCACGTCGTTCAGCTTTTCAAGGCCCCAATAGCCCTGATGCTGGTGCGACTGGATGCCGATGGCGCTGACGGGCACGCCCGCTTCCAGCAGGCCTTCCAGCAGGATTTCGTAGGAAACGCTGGTGTTGAAGTCGTTGATGAGCAGCGTGGCGCCAGGATTGCTCTCCCGGGCGGCCGCGAACACGTCCTTCACCAGCCGGATGCGGCCCTTCTCCCTGCAGATGCGGGTGACGGCGTTGTCGTATTTGTCGAACACAGGCATGATCACCACTTCGTTGATCACATCCCACATGTCGATCACGCCGCGGAAGGCCGTCACCTCCCGGCGGATGCGGTCCAACTGGCGGCGCAGGATCTCCTCGTTGGAATACTGCATCAGCCAGGGCGCGCAGGCCGTGTGCCAGCACAGCGGATGGCCCTTCACCTTCACGCCGCGCTCGCCCAGCCAGCGGGCCGCGGCCAGCGTTTCCTCCTGCATCGTATGGCCTTCCTCCGGCTCATAGCGGCCCCAGTAGAAGGGAAGCGTGCCATAGTTGAACAGGGCCAGCCACTTCTCCATGCGCCGGCGCAGGAAATCCCGGCGTCCCCAATCCCGCAGGCTCAGGAGCGGTACGGTGTCGAAAGCGCCGCAGCCGAAAAGAAAGCTGTGGGAGGTCTGGTCGATCAGGACGGGGCGGCGGGAGGCCGGCGTGCCGTCCGGGTTCAGGACTTGCAGGCGGGAATTCGCCCTGCGGTGGGCTAAGCTGTCCATACCGGTTTTCCTCCTTGCGGCGGCGTCAAACCATCATGCGGTAAATGGCGGCGCAGTCATCCTCGTTGAGCGTCACGAAACCGGAGATGGAGCCGGGACGGCCGTTGCCGCGGCACAGGGTTTCCACAAGGCGGGGGATATCCTCTTCCTTCGCACCCAGCTCGGCGAAATTCTTCGGCATGCCGATGGAAATGAGGAACGCGCGCAGCGCCTCGATACCGGCCAGGGCCGTCGCCTCGGGATGGGCGAAATCCATCTGGCAGCCCCAGATGCGAACCGCGGCCTGGGCGAAGCGCATCACGTCGTGCTTCATCACATAGGTGAACACGGCGGGCATGGTCACGGCCAGGCCCGCGCCGTGGGCGCAGTCGTAGAGGGCCGAGAGTTCGTGCTCGATGTTGTGGCTGTTCCAGTCCTGGGAGCGGCCCACCCCGCAGGAATTGTTGTGGGCCATCATGCCCGCCCACATGATGTTGGCGCGGGCTTCGTAGTTGTCGGGATCGGCGATGACCCGCGGCCCTTCATGGATCATGGTGAGCAGCAGCGCTTCAATGAGCCGGTCTGTGACCTCCACCTCTTTTGTGTTGGTCAGGTAGCGCTCGTAGAGGTGAGCCATGATGTCCGTGATGCCGGCAGCCGTCTGGAAGGGCGGCAGGGTCTGGGTCAGGGCGGGATTCAGAATGCTGAACCGCGGCCGGATGGCGTCTCCGCTGGCGCCGCGCTTGAGCATACCCTCTTCACGGGTGATGACGCTGTCCGGGCTGCCTTCGCTGCCCGCGGCGGCGATGGTCAGCACGGTGCCCACGGGCAGGGCGTTTTCGATGCGCTTGCCGCTGTAGAAATCCCAGAAATCGCCATCGTAAACCGCGCCGGCCGCGATGGCCTTAGAGGAGTCGATGACGCTTCCGCCGCCCACGGCCAGAACGAAATCGATCTTCTCATCCCGGCACAGCCTGATGCCTTCGTAGACCAGCCCGCTCCTGGGGTTTGGCTTCACGCCACCCAGCTCCGCAAAGGCGATGCCCTCGGCCTTCAGTGAAGCCTTCACCCTGTCCAGCAGGCCGGAGCGCACGACGCTGCCGCCGCCGTAGTGGATCAGCACGCGGGAACCGCCGAAGCGCTTCACCAGCGCACCGGCCTGATTCTCCGTGTCCTTGCCGAACACGAAGCAGGTGGGAGAGTAGAACATGAAGTTATTCATGACGTGCGTTTCCTTTCCGCCGTGTCCGGCTCAGATTTTATAGATGTAGTCGGCCTTGCGCGGCGCGGCGGGCCGGGGCGCGTCCGCCTCGTAGCCCAGGATGCAGTGGCCGATGCCTTCCCAGTCGCCTTCGATGCCCAGGGACGCGAGCAGCGCCTTGCCCTCTTCGGACTCGAACTCTTCCTTCGCCCGGTGGATCCAGCAGCTGCCGATACCCAGGGCGTGGGCGGCGTTCATCAGGTTGCCCATAACCAGGCTGCCGTCATACTTGTAGGTGCCGATCGCCTTGTTGGCCAGCACCACAATCACAACGGGCGCGCCGTAGAAGGGATCGCCGGAGGAGCCCATGACGGCGGCATTCATGGCGGAGAGCCTGTCGCGGGTGGCCTTGTCCGTGATGGCGATCATGATGGGCGACTGCTTCCCCATGCCGGTGGGGGCGTAGGTGCCGGCGGCCAGAATCTGGTCCAGGATGTCCTGGGGGATGCTGTTCGGCTTGTAGCTGCGGCAACTGCGGCGCTCCATGAGGTTTTTCAGGGTTTCGTTCATGACGTATGCCTCCTTAACAGTTGTGGTCATTATGATTGACTAACGGAATGCCTGACTCCTATAATAGGGATTGTAACATTGAAGTTCGCTCAAAGTCAATCCCAGAGGAGGAACAAATCGTGTATACCATCCGGCAAATCTGTGAAAAGACGGGGCTTTCGGCCCACACGCTGCGCTATTACGAAAAAGAAGGGCTGCTCTCCCACATCAGCCGGAGCAAGGGCGGCATCAGGCAGTACAGTGAAGAGGATCTGGAATCGCTGGGCCTGATCTGCTGCCTGAAGAACACGGGCATGCCTTTGCAGGAAATCGCCCGCTTCGTGCGGCTCACCCAGGAGGGCGAACACACGCTGCGCGAGCGATGCGAGCTGCTGCGCAGACACCGCGCAAACGTAGTCGCCCGCATGGAAGAAATGCAGCGCCACCTGGACAAGGTGACATGGAAGCTGAATTTCTTTTCCGACAAGCTCAGGGCCTATGAGGCCGAACACCCTGAAGATTAACCGAGCTCTTTCCAGGCGGCCTTCAGGCCCTCGATGATCCCCAGGTGCTGTGGGCAGGCGGCCTCGCAGGCGCCGCAGGCCACGCACCTGTCCGCGGTTTCACCCTGGTCCAGGATGCGCCGGAACCCCCAGTCTTCCCTGGGGTCGATGCCGTAGAGGGACACGTTGTTCCAGGCGGAGAAGATGCCGGGGATGTTCACGCCGTTGGGGCAGGGCATGCAGTAGCGGCAGCCGGTGCAGCCGATCTTCGTGCGGTCGATGTAGGCCCGGCGCACGTCGTCCATCAGCTTCAGTTCGGCGTCGTCCATCGCGCCCGCCTCCACGGTGTCGAAGATGCGCAGGTTGTCGTCCACCTGCTCCGGCTCGTTGCAGCCGGACAGCACGGTGGCCACCTCCGGATGGTTGCACAGCCATCGGAAAGCCCATTCCACCGGCGAGCGCTTCACGGGGAAGGCGTCGTAGAGCGCCTGCACGTTGTCGGGCGCCTTGGCCAGCCGGCCGCCCAGCAGGCCCTCCATGATGACCACGGGAATGCCGAGCCTTCCGGCCAGCTCCAGGCCCTTGGTGCCCGCCTGATTGTTCACGTCCATGAAGTTGTACTGGATCTGCACCATGTCCCAGTCATAGTCGTTGATGATGTACTCAAACTCGTCGTACGGGCCGTGGAAGGAGAAGCACTTGAAGCGGATCCTGCCCTCGCGTTTCATGTCGTCGAAGAACTCAGGCGCGCCGATGGACTTGAAGTACTCCCACTTTTCGCGGTTGATGGCGTGCATCAGGTAGAAATCGATGTGATCGGTCTGCAGTTTTTTCAGCTCTTCAGCCAGCAGCGCCTCCATTTCGGCGCGGTTGTGCACGGCCTCCGCGGGTATTTTTGTGGCGATGGTCACCTTTTCGCGATAGCCGTCCCGCAGGGCTTTGCCCAGCACGATTTCCGAGGTCCGGTTCAGGTAGACGTAAGCGGTATCCAGATAGGTCACGCCGCCGTCAACAGCCCGGCGAATGAGGGAGATGGCCTTCTGCTCGTCGATCACGCTGTCGCCCGACGGCGCGCCATTGAAGCGCATGCAGCCCAGCCCGAACGCCGAACCCTGAATGCCCAGCTTGCCAAAATTGCGATACTTCATCCTGATTTCCTCCTCTGCTTTCGCTCTTTCAAGGGGGCCGGGGAATAATCCGGCACGATCCAATTCTTACGGGAAAAGCATAGACCTTAGAGTGAACTCTATGTCAATACCCGGCTGTGTTATTATTTCCCACGGCAACAGCGTGACAGGAGTGGAAGCTGAAAAACAATCCGCCGGCGATTTATCGCCGGCGGATGTTAGCGTGTGGCGTGTTATGCGGGGAGGGGAAACGACAGACGCAGGCCACGGACTCGCTTCATGATTCCTTTGCGCCCCGTGAAGGCTCCGCTTCATGACCTTTCAGCCTGCTCCGGTCGGCCCGGAACGTCAGGCAGCGCTGATCCGGGAAGGAGTACTCGCCGCGGTAGTTCGAGGCGTTGAAGAGCGGCGTCTTGACGGGATGGTAGGTCTGCTCGCGCGGACTGTCGGCCTGGGTGTAGATGTACATGCTGTGGTAGTCCCAGGTGATCAGCTCGTCCCGCCCATCGCCGCAGAGGTCGCAGGCCTCGCAGCACAGCACGGGGTGGCCGTCGTCCGGAAAGCTCACCGCGCGGACGCCCTTTCCGTTCAGCAGCCCGCCGGCGTGGGGGTCGGCGTTGGTGAGGATGAGCTCGCTCCCGTCGCCATCCCAGTTGACGGGCGCTATGATGTTGCCGTTCATGCCGTTTTGCAGCTCCCAGATGGGCTCGCCGTCGCAGTCATACAGGAAGATGCAGCCCTGGTGGCCCCAGAAGTTGGTCACGGCGATCTCCAGGCCCTCGCGCTCCGGACAGTAGTTGGCGATGGAGACGCGCTGGGCGTGGCCGATCATGTCGCGTCGGATGATGTTGCCGTAGAAGTCGCCGATGAAGAACCCCTGCGTGCCCGAGACGCAGGCGAAGCGGCCTTCCCGGTCGCGGGGGCTCCATCGCCCGGCCACGATCTCGTCCGTGTGGTCCTTCTCGATGGGATAGTGCCACAGCTCTGTGCCGTCGCTGTCCAGCAGGCGATAGCCCACGAGCACTTCGTCCTTCCCGTCGCCGTCCACGTCGACCGGCAGCGGGCAGTGCCCCGTGTTGGTGAGACTTTTGCTGCGCCAGAGCGTGTTGAGTTCGTCGTCCAGCGCCCAGACGCGGCAGTAGCGGTCCTTGATGAGGATGTCGCGCGGCCGGGGGAGGCCGCGCAGGTTGCAGATACGGATGCCGTCCGGGTTCAGGCGCGCGAAGGCATAGGCGCCGTAAGGCGCGCCGATGAGCCCCTCGTCGTCCTGATCCGCTACGGGCGTCTTTACGGAGCGCTTCACGCGGCCCGTGCGCCCGTCCAGGATGCGGATCTCAAAGTCCCAGCCGCAGATGACCTCATCCGCGCCGTCGCCGTCGATGTCGTAGACCTGCAGCGGCATGTCCGCCGAGACCTTTCCCAGCCTGTCGGCATGTCCGGAGGGCTCGCCGAGCTGCCACAGCACGTTTCCATCCAGGTCGATGGCCGTCAGGCAGCTGATGAAGCCGTAGGCGTCCCGGCTGACCCGGCGCTGCATCTGCGCCAGCACGACCTGCCAGCTGCCGTCGCCCAGCAGGTGCCCGAAGCGCACCTGGCGGCTGGTGCCGTGGTTTTTCAGGTCTATTTTTTTCCAGAGCTTCATGGCGGGGTGCTGTGCCGCCTCCCCGGCCTCCAGCGCGGCGCGCCGCGCTTCCCGCAGGGCGATGGCCTGCGCCTCCTCCGGCGACACCAGCGCCTCGAATTCTGAAAAGCGGGCCGGGCAGTCCGCCGTGATGCCCACCTTGCCGCCCCGGGCCGCCACGGAAGTGCGCGCCTCGATCAGCGGAACGCCGTCCACGCAGCAGCGAACAGCGTCGCCCTGGACGTCTACGCTCAGGCGATAGTCGTCGTCGGGATTCTGCGGAAATGCCGCCCGGCCGAGGGGATGGAGTTCCTCCTTGTGGCGGTAAGTGAGCGTCGCCGCGCCGTGCTCCTCCAGCGCGAAGACCAGCGTGTCGGCGGAGTGGTTCAGGCAGAAGACCAGGCCCGCCGTGCCGCGCAGCGACAGCCGCCGGAGGGTAACGGAAACCGCGTAGTTCCTCCAGGAAGGCGCGCCGGTTTCCAGCGTGGGAAACATGCGGTGGGGCTTGTTCTTCTCCACGCGCATGCACTCCATGGCGTGGCGGCCGTTCTGTTCGGTGATCAGCCAGGTGGGCCCCGCGCCGTTCCAGGTGTAATTGCACACCTGGTCCAGCCAGCGCCCGCTGTAGCCCTCCGCGGTCACATACTGGTATTCGCCCATGGCCGAGTGGTCGGGGTCATAGGGAAATTCCCCGATGGGGAAATCCTGAAAATCCTCATGGCACAAGACGTGGTTTTTCATCCGGCCTTCCTCTCTCCCGCGCGGCGGTCACGGGCACAGACGCTGACAGCAGCTTTTGAACTTCCTGCCGCTCCCGCAGGGGCAGGGGTCGTTGCGGGAGACGCCGCGGAAGCGCCCGCGTTCCCGCTGGATCAGGGCGGTCATGATGTCCTGCGGCGTTTTTCGCTGGGCGGAGAGGCGCATGGCCTCCTTCAGCAGGGGCACGGCGTAGGCAAAATACGCCTCCAGCCCGGCACAGAGGTAATACTGGCCCGCCTCGCCCTCCGGTGACAGCGCGAAGCGGTCCTTGGGGCAGGCGCCGCCGCACAGGTCCAGCCAGGGGCAGGCGCGGCAATGCGCCGTGAGCGAGGCCTGCTTGGCCGCGCCGAAGGCGGTCATCCGGCTGCCGTCGACGGCCGCGCCGAGGCCGTCCTCCGCCAGTGAACCGATCCGGTATTCCGGGCGAACGAAATGGTCGCAGGCGTATATGCCGCCGTCTTTCTCCACAACGGGCACATGGCCGCAGGCTTTGCGCAGCCAGCACAGGTTCGGCTCCCGGCCGCTGAGCGCCAGCGCCGTTTCACTGAAGAGCTGAACCTCCGTGCGGCCCATGTCGTGAAACACCCACTGGGCGAACACATCCTGCAGGAAGCGCCCATAGAGCTCCGGCGTGACGGATTCCGGCGTGACGGAATCCGCCGTGCGCACGACGATGGGGATGAACTGCATCCAGCCGGTGCCCAGGTCGCGCAGCGCCCTGTAGATTTCCGGGCCGCGGCGGGCGGCTTCGCTTGTCACGGTGCAGAGCAGGTCGGGCTGGATGCCCCGCGCCTGCAGCCGGCGCACGGCGCCCAGCACGCGCTCGTAGGTTTCGCCGCCGCGAAGGTCGGCGCGGAAGGCGTCGTGCACGGCGCGGGTGCCGTCCAGGCTGACGCCCACGTCAAAGCCGGCCCCGGCGAGGAAATCACACCATTCGTCGTCCAGGGCCAGGCCGTTGGTCTGCAGGCTGTTCCAGCACTCCCAGCCGGCAGGGAGATATTTCTTTTGCAGCGAAACGGCTTCGCGGTAAAAGGCCAGGGAGGCCAGCGTGGGCTCGCCGCCATGCCAGGTGAAGGAGACGACCGGCCCTTCGGCGGCCTGGATATAGCCCCGGATCAGCTGCTCCAGCGTCTCCTTCGACATCCGGCCGCAGGGGGAACTGCCCGGCGCGTTCAGGTAATAGCAATAGCTGCAGCGCATGTTGCAGGCCGAGCCCACCGGCTTGACCATGACCACGAACGGCCGGCCGGCTTTGTTCTGTTCCGCGCTCATTTCTTCAGGTGCCTGTCGAAGAAGGCGAGGGTCTTGTTCCAGGAATCCATGGCGGCTTCCTGGCGGTACATGGGCTTGTCGTAATACCAGATGCCGTGCCCCGCGCCGTCATAGCGGTGGAATTCATAGTCCTTGCCGCAGGCCTTCAGCCTCGCTTCCAGCCTGTCCACGTCCGCGGGCGTGGGGCTGCGGTCCTCGTTGCCGAAAATGCCCAGCAGGGGGATGGACAGCCGTTCGGTGAAGTCGATCGGCGCGGCAGGCCGGGCGGGCGAAAGGTCCTCCGGCTTCATCACCACGCCGCCGCCCCAGCAGTCCACCGCGGCGTCAAAGCCCTGAACCGTGCAGGCGGCCAGAAAGGCGTGGCGGCCGCCGGAACACATGCCGATCACGCCGGTGCGCCCGTTGGAGTTGGGCTGGCTGCACAGGAAGTCGAGGCAGCCCTCGGCGTCGCCCATGACGCTGTCGTCGTGCACCATGCCCGCCTCCCGCATCCGTCCGGAAACCTCCGTCGGCGTGCCGAAGCCGAAGTCCTGGTAAATATCGGGGCAGAGCACGCTGTAGCCGTGCTCGGTAAAGCGTCGGCTGGTCTCGCGGCACCACTCGTCCCAGCCGGGCATGTGGGGAATGAGCACAATGCCCGGATACGGCCCCGCGCCCAGCGGACGGGACCAGTAAGCGTGGATGCTCTTGCCTTCATGTCCGCGGATGGAGACGGTTTCGGCGATCATGCCGGCATAGGCGTCGGTCTGAAAATCGTTCCACATGCGTTTTCCCTCCCTTTCCGGTCTGTCGATGGTGCGGCCCGGGCATCAGCGGATCTGCCCGCTGCCGCGGATGACGTATTTGTAGGTGGTCAGTTCCTCCAGTCCCATGGGGCCGCGGGCGTGGAGCTTCTGGGTGGAGATGCCCATCTCGCAGCCCAGGCCGAACTCGCCGCCGTCCGTGAAGCGCGTGGAGGCGTTCACGTAGACCGCCGCGCTGTCCACCGCGCGGGTGAACAGGTCCGCGTGCTCCGGCGTTTCGGTGAGGATGGCGTCGCTGTGTCCGGTGGAGTGCATCGCGATGTGGGCGACGGCGCTTTCGGTGGAGTTTACGACAGCCACGGCCAGGATGTAATTGAGGAACTCCGTGTCGAAGTCGGCTTCTCCCGCGGGCGTGCCGGGGATGAGGGCCGCGGCGCGGCGGTCCAGCCGCAGCTCCACGGGCGTCTCGCCCCGGGCGGCGCGGTCGTCCACCAGGCGCTGCTTCAGCCTCGGCAGGAACGCCGGCGCGATGGCCTCATGCACCAGCAGCACTTCCTCCGCGTTGCACACCGAGGGCCGGCTGGTCTTGGCGTTCTCGATGATGGAAAGCGCCATGTCGATATCTGCGCTGTCGTCCACGAAGATGTGGCAGATGCCGGTGCCGGTCTGGATGCAGGGGACCTTCGCGTTGTCCACGCAGGCCTGGATGAGGCCCGCCCCGCCCCGGGGGATCAGCAGGTCCACCAACCCCACGGCGGTCATGAGCTCGCGGGCGCTGTCGCGGGAGGTGTCCTGCACCAGCTGCACCAGCTCGGGGGGCAGTTCCACCGCTTCAAGGCCCTTCTGCATGGCTTGTGTGATGGCGTTGGAGGAGCGGAACGCCTCCTTGCCGCCGCGCAGCACGCAGGCGCTGCCGCTCTTCACAGCCAGCGCGGCCGCGTCGGAGGTGACGTTGGGGCGGCTCTCATAGATGATGGCGATCACGCCCATGGGCACGGCCGTCTTCTCGATGATGAGGCCGTTCGGCCGTTCGACGCGGCTGAGCGTCCGGCCCACGGGGTCTGGCAAAGCCGCCACCTGGCGGATGCCCTCGGCCATGGCGGCTATCCGTTCCGGGGTGAGCCGCAGCCGGTCCAGCATCACGGGAGCGATATGGTCCTTCGCGGCGTCGAGGTCGAGCCGGTTCGCGGCGAGAATGGCGGCCCCGCCGTCTAGGAGCGCGTCGGCCATGGCCAGCAGCGCGCGGTTTTTGTACTCGGTGGAAGCGCCGGCCAGCGCGGGAGCGGCGAGCCGGGCGGCCTTCAGGATGTCCCGGGTGGTCATGATTTGTCCCTCCTGCCGGTGAAGCGGGTGCCCACGGGCTTCCCCTCCAGAATGTCGTAGAGTATGGCGGGGTTCTCGCCATTGGCGACGATCATGTCCACGCCGGCGCCCACGGCGATTTGCGCGGCGCGCAGCTTGGTGGCCATGCCGCCGGTGCCGAGAGAGGTGCCGTTTCCGCCGCCCAGCGCCATGATTTCGGGGGTGATTTCCTCCACCAGCGGAATGAGCGAGGCGTGTTCGTCCCGGCGGGGATCGGCGGTGTACAGCCCGTCGATGTCGCTCAGCAGGATGAGCAGGTCGGCCCCGATTTCGCGCGCGACGATGGCGGCCAGCGTGTCGTTGTCGCCGATGACGATTTCGTCGGTGGCCACGGTGTCGTTCTCATTGATGACGGGCAGGGCGCCCATCTCGAGCAGGCGGAACAGCGTGTTGCGGAAGTGCTGGCGGCGTTCGGCGTCGTCCACGTCGCTGCCGGTGAGAAGGATCTGCGCCACGGTGTGGCTGTATTCCGAAAACAGCTTGTCGTAGGTATACATCAGTTCGCACTGGCCCACGGCCGCGGCGGCCTGCTTGGTGGGAATATCGCGCGGGCGTTCCTTGAGCTGCAGTTTGCCCAGCCCCATGGCGATGGCGCCAGAGGACACCAGCACCATTTCATGCCCGGCGTTTTTCAGGTCGCTCATCACCTTGCACAGCTGCTCCACACGCCGGATGTTCATCTGCCCGGTGGCGTGGGCGAGGGTGGATGTGCCAACCTTGATGACAATTCTCATGGCTTCCTCCGATCAGATGTCTTTCGTCAGTCCGGCCACCAGCTCAGCCCGGTAACCCAGCGCCTCGCGCAGGGCCGGCCTGTCCGGCACGGTGGCACACATTACGGCCGTGCGTCCGGCCACGACGACGCCCTCCAGTCCCGCGGGCACCAGGCAGCTCTCGCCGGGATTCAGCGGGAACGAGCCGTCCGCCCACTTCACCTCGGCTTCGCCCAGCGAGGTGAGCAGCAGCATGCGCCCGGATTCCAGCGGCATGTTGCCCGCCACGTTCAGCCGCCACAGCTCAAAGTTGGCGTCGGAGATGTAGGCCGTCCTGCTGCCGCCCGTGGTGATGAGCGTCGCGCCGGGCAGCTTGTCCAGCTTCAGCTGCGGCCGGCTCACGTCCAGCGCGGCGGCCGTGTGCAGCGCGCGGGGCTGGCCGTCCTTGCCCAGGCGGCCCCAGTCCCAGAAGCGGTAGGTCACGTCGCTGGACTGCTGGATCTCATAGATCACGATGCCGCCCCCCAGCGCGTGCACGCAGCCGTGCGGGATGTAGAGCACGTCGCCCGGCTGGACGGTGACCCAGCGCAGATTTTCCTCCAGCTTCCCGGCCTCCACCTGCGCGCGCAGCGCCTCGGCGGTGTCGGCCGTCACACCGTAGACCAGCTTTGCGCCGGGCTCGGCCGCGATGACCAGCCACGCTTCGGTCTTGCCCAGCTTGCCGCCCTCATGCGCGCCGGCGTAAGCGTCGTCCGGATGCACCTGGACGGACAGCATCTCCCGCGCGTCCAGCAGCTTCAGGAGCAGCGGGAACCCCTCCGCGTCACCCGTGAGGCCGCGCCCCCATTCCTCCATGACCCTGCTCAGCGTGAAGCCGGCCAGCGGGCCGTTTTCCACCACGCTCTCGCGGCCCGGCAGGGCTGAGATTTCCAGGCTCTCGCCGGTGCGGTCGTCGGGAATGTCTTTGCCGAAAAAGTCGCGCAGGGCATGGCCGCCCCACGGGGTTTCCTCGCCATGACGGAAGTAGGGCATCATTTTCAGGGGATACAGCATGGATCATCACTCGCTTTCGCTTGCGTTTCCTGTGAGAATACGTTACAATTCATATTGTACCCGATACGTGCGGTTTGTCAACATTTTCCTCATTACGGATCGGCAAAGAGGTTCGCTCATGGACGATATTCGGCTTCGGATCAACGTGCGCTCGCTCGCGGAGTTTTTCTTCGAGGGGGGCGACCTGCTCAGCGGGCGCGGCATGGCCCAGCGCATGCTGGAGGGCACGCGGGGCCATCAGCTGGTGCAGGGCCGGTATGGGCCGGGCTGGCAGAGCGAGGTGCCCATCCGCATGGAGCTGGAGCGCGGCGGCGTGCCGCTGCTGCTGCATGGCCGCATCGACGGGCTGTGCCTGTCGGAGGGCGGCGCCGTGGTTGAGGAGATCAAGACCACGCTGGAGGACGTGCGCGCCATGACGGGCGGGGAGTATCCCGCGCACTGGGCGCAGGCGGAGCTGTACGCCGTCATGGTGGCGGAGCGGGAAAACCTGGACAGCGTGTGCGTACGGCTCAGATACGCCGACCTGGCGGGCGGGGAAGCGCTGTTCTCGCGGGATTATCCGCGCGTGCTGCTGCGGGAAAAGCTGGATGAATACCTTGCCCCCATGCTCGCCTGGCTGGCGGCCGTGGGGGGCTGGCAGGCCGTCAGCCGCCCGACGATGCGCGCCCTGGCCTTCCCCTTCGGCGCGTACAGGGCCGGGCAGCGGGAGATGGCGGCGAATGTGTACGTGGCCCTGAGGGACGGGAAGAACCTGCTCTGCCAGGCGCCCACCGGCATCGGGAAGACGGCGGCGGCGCTGTTTCCGGCGCTGATCGCGCTGGGCGAGGGACGAATCGGGCGCGTGTTTTATCTCACCGCCCGCGGCACCGGCCGCGCAGCCGCGCTGCAGACGCTGGACAGGATGCGCGCGCAGGGGCTGAGGGCGCGCTGCGTGGTCGTTTCGGCCAAGGACAAGGCCTGCCCCCGGGCGGAACGGGACTGCCGCCCCGAGGCGTGTCCGCTGGCGCGCGGCTATTACGACCGGCGGCGCGCCGCCCTGGTGGAGGCGCTGAGCCTGGAACGGCTGGACGACGCCGCCGTCGCGGCGCTGGCCGGAAAACACGCGCTGTGCCCGTTTGAGCTGTCCCTCGACCTGAGCGAAACCGCGGACGTGGTGTTGTGCGATTACAACTACGCGTTTGATCCGCGCGTGAAGCTGCAGCGCTTCTTTACCGGGCGCTCGGACGCGGGGCTGCTCATCGACGAGGCCCATAACCTCGCCGCCCGCGCGCGCGACATGCTTTCCGCTGCGATCAGCCAGCGGGCGCTGCGCGGCCTTCGCCGCGAGGTGGGCCGGGAAGCCGGCCGCAGGCACCCGCTTTACGCCGCGCTGACCGCTGTTCTCAACGAGATGAATGCGCTGCGCGCGGCGTCCGGGGAGGACGAAGCCGGGGAAGCGCGGGAAGAGAAGCCCGCGCCGCTCCTGGAGGCTGTGCAGGCGTTTGCCGGGCAGGCAGGCGAGGCGTTCGAGCAGCGGAGCTGGGTCTGCCGGCCCGCTCTCAGCGATGCCTTCTTCGCCGCGCTGGATTTCCTGCGTGCCGGGGCTGCCTACGACGGGAATTTCCGCATGCTCCTCGTGCCGGAGGGCAAAAGCCTGCTCGGCGTGCGGCTGTGGTGCGCGGATCCCTCCGAATACATCGCGGGCTGCCTGAAGCGCGTGCACGGCGCGGCGCTGTTCTCGGCCACGCTCGCGCCGATGGCGTTCTACCGGGACCTCATCGGCCTGGACGGGGAAAAGGACGCGCTGCTCGACCTGCCCTCGCCCTTCCCGCCGGAGAACCTGATGGCGCTGCGCTGCCCGCTGCCGCTGCGCTACCGGGAGCGCGAGACCTCGATGGACCGGCTGTGCGGCTGCCTGCGGGCGTTTATCGGCGCGCGGAAGGGACGCTACCTGGTGTGCTTTCCCTCTTACGCCTTTATGCGGCGGGCCGCGGAGCACATCGAATGGCCCGCGCGGCTGCTGGTTCAGGAGCCGGACATGGATGACGACGCAAGGCGCGCCTTCCTGGACGCGCTGCTGGCCGAATCCGACGGCAGCACGGCGGCCTTCATCGTGATGGGCGGCGTGTTCTCGGAGAGCGTCGACCTGCCGGGCGGACGCCTTTCCGGCGCGGCCATCGTGGGCACGGGGGTGCCGCAGCTCAGCCTGGAGGGCGACACGCTCCGCGCGCTGTACGAAGCCCGCTACGGCCGGGGGTATGCCTACGCGTACATGTATCCGGGCGTGGCGAAGGTGCTGCAGGCTGCCGGCCGGGTGATCCGTTCGGAGACGGACCGCGGCGCGGTGCTGCTCATCGACGCCCGCTGGAACGAGGCGGAGCACCGGGCGCTCCTGCCGCCGCACTGGCGGATTCAAACGGCGCGGGGCGCCGGGGATATTGAAAGACGGCTCAGGGCATTCTGGAACGATATGTGAGGAGGGGACACCATGGAAAAGATCATCGCGGAAGGACACAGGGGCTACTGCGCGCGCTATCCGGAGAACACGCTGATATCCTATCGGGCGGCGATGCAGGCGGGTGTGGACGCGTTTGAGTTCGACGTGTGGCTCTCAAAGGACGGCGTGCCCGTCATCATGCACGACGGGAACGCCTGGCGCACCTGCGGCGTGGACCGGCACCTGAACGACATGACGCTGGAGGAGATCCGCGGGCTGGACGCGGGCAGCCGGTTCGACGGGAAATACGCGGGCGAGCGGGTGCCCACGCTGGAGGAACTGCTCGCGCAGGCCCGGGCCATGCGGCCGGACATCATGCTGGGCGTGGAGATCAAGGACATGCGGGAGGAGACCTGCGACAAGACCGTGGCGCTGCTGAAGCAATACGGCTTTTTCGACGGCTGCATCTTCTATGCCTTCAACGCGCGCATCATCAAATACCTCAAGACGGCGCACAACGCCCGCACCATGGGCTATCCCGATTTCCAGATGGCCGAGTTTGAACCGGATTCCTACGACTACTACGACGAGATCGGCCTGAACCTGAAGATCATGCGCAGCGAAGTGTTTCCCATTTACCGTGACAAGGGCATGAAGATGCACATGTACTGCGCCGATACCGAGGCGGATGTGCGCGACGCTATCGCCCACGGCGCGTCCCTCATCACGGCGAACGACATTGCGCCGCTGCTGAAGGTGCTGAAGGGAGAATGAGGCGAAAGAACGCCCTCCTTGAAACGGGAAAACGAACGACACAGAAAAACGAAGGAGTACGACATGAAGAAACTGGTTGCGATGCTGCTGGCCCTGACGATGATTCTCTCCGGAGCGGCGCTGGCCGACGCGGCGTAGGAGAGCGCCGTGCAGGTCATTGACTTCGGCGATTTCACCATGGAGCTGGATCCGGAAATGCCCGGCGAGATGGCCGACAGGGAGGAAGGGGCCGTCTTTTTCACGATCTATCCGGCCTATGGCATCAACGGCGACGAGGCCAGCAACATCAACGGCGTGTGGATCAGCGAGGTGAGCGATTTTGGCGCCTACTCGGAGGAGAGCAAGGCGGCGGCCTGAACGCGAGGGGAGCCGCGCCCATTGGGCGCGGCTCCCGCTTTTTCGCATACGAAACAGCTATATCGTAACGGCGCTCATGAGCGCGACGCGCTGGGCGCTGGCGTCCAGGTGCACAGCGCCGCCCAGCGGCAGCGTGAGCATGGGTTTCGTATGGCCGCAGTCGAACTCGGCCAGCACGGGAAAACCATAGGCTCCGATAATCTCCAGCGCCACCTCCCAGGGGCGCAGCCCTGTGCCTCTGTCGCGGTAATCGGCGTGTTTGCCCATGATGAGCCCGCCGATTTTCTCGAAAACACCCGCACATTTGAGCAGTGAAAAGGCGCGTTCAACGCGTTCGGGGTCATCCTTACAATCTTCAAGGAACAGAATATCACCCTCGCAAATCTCCGGCATATAGGGCGTGCCGAAAAAGCCGAGCATGGTGTCCAGATTGCCGCCGATCAACCGTCCTTCCGCGCGGCCGCCGCGCACAGTGACAAGGCGGTTGCCGTGCGGTTCGCATTCAAAGCCGGTTTCCTCCCGGCCGACAGAATCCTCCGTCCAGCGTTTCGGCACGCCCAGCTCATGGGGCGCTGTCCAACCGCCCTGAAGGACATCCAGAAAATAGGCGAAGCTCTCGTTTGACCAGGGCGGGATTTCACCAAACGTGGCAATGAGATTCGGGCCGTAAAAGGTAATGAGGCCCGTTCTCGCCAGAATGGCCAGCAGGACAGCCGTGACGTCGGAAAAGCCGACGAACAGTTTGGGACAGCGGCTTACTGCCTCATAGTCGATATAGGGCAGCAGCGAATTGGAAACCAGTCCGCCGCCTGCCGCCATGACGCAATTGACATCTGGATCGCGGATGAGCGCGTTTAACTCCGCTGCGCGGTCATGGATGCTGCCGGAGCGATAACCCGCGCCGCGTCCCCATAGCGCGCCGCGCCGTATGCGAAAGCCGCGACCGATCAAAAAATCCTCGGCCAGCGTCGTCCGCCGGGCAACCCAGGCTGTCGCGGGCGTAGAGGGCGAGAAGATGCCGATGGTATCGCCGGGCCTGAGCCGCGGCGCGAGGAGCGCAGTCATAGATACCTCCAAACAACGGTGGGCAGCATCCTCGTGGATGCTGCCCACCGCCGGTTATTACGCCTTGACCTCTTCGCCCAGTTCGCTGGATTTGTACATCATG